>CAYSHC010000027.1:0-43244 GCA_964430855.1 uncultured Vicinamibacteraceae bacterium | reverse complement strand
ACCTCGTGCAGGGCCACCTGGCGATCGCGCATGGTGAGGCCGAGCACGCGTCGCGCGCCGTGGGCAGACGCCAGCCGTGCCGCCCACTGCTCCCGCGCGCCTTCTTCATCCTCGAACGGCACCACCGCGACGTCGTACGCTTCTTCGGCGGCCGGCGCTGACGCAGTCGCGAGCGGCTGGACGTCGTGCACGAACGGGAGTCGCTGCAGCGCGCGCGCCGACGGGTCGTCCGTCCAGACGTCGAACCGCACGTCGGGCAGCCGGTGCGCGAGCAGCGTGAGCTTGCGTGCGAGGCGACCCGTGTCGATCGTCTGCAGCACGAGGCCACGCCGTGGACGGAGCTGCGCTGCATATGCAGGACGAACAGCCTTGCCGATCAGCGTCTGTGAAATCCACGACGCCGTCCGCTGCAACTGCCGCGGTTGATGGAACTCCGCCTCGACCTGCCGGCGTGCCTCGTGCGCGATGGCCTCTGCCCTGTCGACGTCGCCGGCAAGTGAAGCGAGCGCCGACGCGAGCGCATCCGCGTCGCCTTCGTCAGTCAGCAGGCCGCCGCGGCCATCCACGACCAGTTCCGGGATACCGCTGTGGCGCGTCGACACGACCGGAACCCCGGAGGCCATGGCCTCCATCAGCGACACGGGAATGCCCTCTTCGTCGCCGTTCTCGGCCGTCACACTGGGCTGCGCGTACAGGTCGGTCCAGGCAAAGGCCCGCTCGACCTCGTCGCGTGGCAGGGCGCCTGCCCAGGTCACGCCACGTACGCCCAGCGTCGCCGCGCGGGCCTCGAGCGCCTCGCGCTCGGGGCCGTCACCCACGATGCGCCACTCGTACGCCAGGCCCGACGCCTGCAACCGGGCAGCCGCCTCGAGCGCGACGTGTATCCCCTTCTTGCGCACGAGCCTGGCGATCGTGAGGATCCGCACCGGGCGGGCGCCGTCCCGGCGCGCCTTCGGCGGGCGGAACGCGAACCGCGTCGTGTCGACCCCGAGCCGCACGACGTCGACGCGCGAGGCCGGACAGCCAATCCCGATCAGCTTGCGGCGCCCGGCCTCCGAGATGCACAGCGCGCGCATGCCCGCCGCGAAGCACGCGCGGTAGCGCTCCACCCACAGCCTGTCGCGCAGCAGGCGCGAGATGTCGTAGCCGTGGAAGATGGTGGCGACGGGCACGTCGAGCATCGCCGCGATCGGCATGCCGCGGGTGCACTGCGGTCCGAAATGACACAGCACGGCGTCGATGCGGTGCGTCGCCAGCGTCGCCCACGTCTCCGCCTCGTCGTCGCTGACGTGCACGGACGGCCAGGGAAACACGTCGGCGTTCTCGCGGGTGTCGGCGATGACGTGATGCGCGAAGCCGTCGAGGCCGCGGATCAGGTCGTAGGTGAACGTCTCCGAGAGGGGCAGGAACCGCCCGCAGACGTGCAGGAGCGCCGGCGCATCGTCGCGTGGCAGCCCGTTCACGCGGCGGCTCCCTGCCACTCGTCCGCCGTCGAGTAGATCGTGACGGGAATGCCGCGCGCCGCGGCGCGGCAGCGGACCGCCTCGGCCATCTCCGCGCCGTACGTCAGCGAGCCGGTGACAAACACGCGCACGCCGGCGTCGAGTGCCGTGTCGAGGCCGACGACGGGGATGCCCTGCACCTGCCGGCCCCAGGCCGACGCGTCGCGGTCCACGAGATGGGTCACGCTGACGCTGCGCCGTTCGAGGCACTGGAGGAACAGCAGGGCCCCGCTCCCCGCGCCGCACACGGCTACCTGCTGGTGGCCTGCGGACGCCACGCGCGACGCGATGCCAGCCGGCCCCTTCATGTACTCGAGCACGCGGTCGCGGCCGCCGCGGACGTCGACGACGTGGGCGCGCCGCATCGCGAGATCGAGCAGGGACGGCCGCGTCAGCAGGCCGCGCCGGAACAGCTCGGCCCGGCTGTACCTGAATGCGCCGCGCACAGGCAGGCGCCAGTCGTTGCCGTCCAGGTACGCCAGGTATTGCTGCGACTCGCCTCGATACGGGTGCGCGCTGTTGGCGCGCTCCAGCAGCCGTGCGCGGACCGAGCTGCGCCACTTGAAGTGATGGGTGACGCCGAGCATCGGCGCCACGCGACTGCCGTACCCGTTGGGCGGATAGTGGTTGCCGCCACTCTTCAGAGCAGTCCACCGCGTGACCTGGAAGAGGGGGTACTTGTCGATGACCGCCTGCGGCTGCCCGAGCTGGGCGTACAGGTCGGTCGAGCACCACGGATAGGCATCGGAAGGATGCCCGGTTTCGTGCGCGTCGGCCGCGGCCGTCTGCGAGAACCGCTGAAGCATCGGCGCCGAGAGGGCGTCGGCCCGCAACCAGCGCATCACCGCGATCGTCCGGTGCACGTCGCGGTAGGGCAGCTCGACGAACTCGTCGCTGTCGACGAGCATCACCCAGCCGGGGCCGAGCGACGCGAGACCGCGCGTGAGCCGCTCACGCTTCTCGAAGACGTCGAAGGGGCCCTCGTACTCGTCGATGATTTCGATTGGATAGCGGTTGCGGATCGCCTGCAGCGTCCGGTTCTGCGCGGGGCCACCATGCGCGATCAGGTGCAGCGAGCTGACGCCGAGCCGCAGGTAGTGCCGCACCCACGCCTCGAGCAGGTCGTCGTCGCGGTTGACGTGCGAGATGAGCCGCACCGTCATGACACGTACGCCTCGACGGTTGCGTGGCGCAGCTGCATCACGTGATCGTAGAGCTCGCCATACCGTGCGTGCATCGCCGCGGGCTGGAAACGGTCCGCCCACCGTTCGCAGGCACGCCACCCCAGGCGATGACGTTCGACCTCGTCCATCGCGGACACCCGCGTGATCGCCGAGGCCAGGGCCTGCGGGTCGCCCGTGTCAAACAGCAGGCCGGACACGCCGTCCGCAACGATGCCGCGGTGCTCGGCGATGTCGGAGGCGATGATGGGCCGCGCGAGCGCGGCGGCCTCGAGCAGCGCGATGGGCAGACCTTCGCGCCCCGACGGGAAGACGACCGCATCGGCGGCCACGATCCAGTCGCTGACGTCGGCGCGCTGGCCGAGGAACCGCACGCTGCGCTCGAGGCCTCGTGCCGCGGCATCTCGGCGCCACGCGTCGAGGTCCGCCGCGTCGCCGACGAAGGCGCACGCGACACGATCGCGAAGGTGCGGCGCGGTGAGCGCGTCCAGGAGATCCGCCTGACGCTTGCGCGCCCCGACGGTCCCGACGCATGTCAGGACGAAACGTCCATCACCACGCCAGCGATCGAGGAGGGCCATGTCCTCCAGGGAAAGCCCCGTCGGCGCCTGGGGCTCGATGCCATACGGCACGACGCACACGCGATGGGCGTCGACCCCGGCCTCGTGCAGGTGACGGGCCGCGGCCTCGGACGGCACCGTCACGACGGGCAGGCCGTTGAACACCGCGACGTCCGTTGCCGCCTGGTCCGGCACCTTGGCCGGGTTCCATCCGTGCATCGTCGCGAGGACGGGTGCCCGGTGGCGCATGGTGCGGGCGACCAGCGCGGGGACGGCAGCATGGGCGTGGACGACGTCCACCCCCCCGCCGACGAAGGCCGAGTCGTCGAGCGCGTCGACGGCGCCCATCAGGTGCGCCAGCGACCGGCGGAACGTGCAGTGCACCGGGATGACCGGTACGTCATGCGCCGCCAGTTGCGCGAGCCAGGCCGGGTAGTGCTCGTAGCCGGGCGCCCCCTCGGCGGCGCAGGCCACGGCGACGCCATGCCCTGCCTGCTGCTGTGCGCAGGCGAGCTCTGCGACGACACGTCCGGCGCCGCCCTGGAGCAGCGTCGTGATATGCAGGATGCGCCGAGCCGTCACGCGCGCATGAGGTGCAAAGGCCGGGCCATCAAGGAACGGCGGAAAACCCGACATCGGGCACCCGTGCGGTGTCGGCGCGCCGACCGCCGTGTCAGACCCAGCGGCCGCGCGCCACGGGCATGCGCCAGCCGGTGCCGAAGGCGCGGCTCGAGACCTTCAGCGCCGGCGCCGCCTGCCGGCGCTTGAACTCTGCCACGCGCACGAGGTGCAGCACCTCTGTCACGAGCGCTTCGTCGAAGCCCTCGGCCACCAGCCGCGCCCCGTCGGCATGCCCCTCGATGTGCCGCGTCAGGATCGCGTCGAGGACCTCGTAGGGCGGCAGGCTGTCCTGGTCGGTCTGGTTGGGCCGCAGCTCGGCTGACGGGGCCTTCACCAGCGTCGAGGCCGGGATGATCTCGCGCTCGCGGTTCACCCAGCGCGAGAGCCCGTACACGCGCGTCTTGTAGACGTCGGCAATCACCGCCAGCGCACCGCACATGTCGCCGTACAGCGTGCAGTACCCCGTGGCGAGCTCCGACTTGTTCCCCGTCGTCAGGAGCATCGCGCCGGTCTTGTTGGCCCACGCCATCAGCAGCGCACCGCGGATGCGCGCCTGCACGTTCTCCTCGGTCACGCCGGCCGCCTGCCCGGCGAACAGATCGCGCAGCGCGAGGTCGTAGGCGTCCATCATCGGCGCGATCGGGACGGTCACCGTCAGCATGCCCAGCGCCGCCGCCAGGCCGTGCGCATCGTCGACGCTGTGCTGGCTCGAGTAGGGCGACGGCATGAGGATCCCGGTGACGTTGGCCGGGCCGAGCGCCTCCGCGGCGATGACCGCGGTGAGCGCCGAGTCGACGCCGCCCGACAGCCCGAGCACGGCCTTCGTGAACCCGCACTTGCGCGCGTAGTCACGCACGCCGAGCACGAGGGCCGCAAACAGGTCGGCGTCGGCGTCGAGGTCGTCGGCCACGGCTTCCACGCCGGGTCCGGCAACGTCGGTTCCGGCCTCGTCCAGTACGTGCGCCTCGCCGGTGGCGGTATCCACGACGACCACGCCAGGCGCGAAGCTCGGGCCGCGCGCGACGCGCCGTCCGTCGGGGGCCATCGCCAGACTGCGGCCGTCGAAGATCAGGTCGTCGTTGGCGCCCACCTGGTTGGCATAGCAGGCCCAGACGCCGTACTTGCGGGCGAGGTGGCCGAGCAGCCGCTCGCGCTGCGCCTGCTTGCCGCTTTCGTAAGGCGACGCCGACATGTTCAGCAGCACCTGGACGCCCGCCTCCGTCAGGGCCGCCATGGGGTCGACGGCGTAGCGCCGCGCCGTCCAGAGATCCGGGTCGTTCCAGACGTCCTCGCACACGCTCAGCGCGACGCGCGCGCCGCCGACCTCCACGGTGCCGATGCCGTCGCCGGCCTCGAAGTAGCGGTCCTCGTCGAAGACGTCGTAGGTCGGCAGCAGCGACTTGGGGTGGCGGGCCTCGATCGCCCCGTTACGGAGGACCACCGCGGCGTTGACGAGCGGACGTCCCTGGCGCCGGCCCGACGGCAGCGGCGCGCCGACGACGAGGACGGGGCCGCCGGCCGCGTGGGCGGCCAGCGCGTGCAGCTCCCGCTCGCAGGCCTCGACGAAGCCGGACTGGAGCAGCAGGTCGCGCGGAGGATAGCCCGTCAGCGCCATCTCCGGCGTGACGACCACGTCGGTGCCGGCAGGCACGAGCGCCAGCAGCTCGCGCAGTCGCGCGGCGTTGCCGGCCAGGTCACCTACGGTGGGATTGTGCTGAAGGAGGGCGATGCGCATGCGGCGCCACGATCATAGCAGCGCCCTCTGAGCGGCCGGGTACGGCTGCGGTCAGCCCTGCGCGGCGGGCTCCTCGCTGCGCGAGGTCTCCGCGTTGAGAATGACGACGTCCACGCGGCGGTTGCGGGCACGGCTCGCGTCATCCTCGTTGGGCACGCGCGGCCGGAACTCGCCGTAGCCCGCGGCCGACAGCCTGTCCGGCCCGATGCCGCCCTCCTCGATGAAGAACGACACCACGGCGGTGGCGCGCGCGGTCGACAGCTCCCAGTTGGTGGCGAAGCGCCCGCCGCGGATTGGCACGTCGTCGGTGTGGCCCTCGACGCGCAGGCCGTTGCTCAGGTGGCGCACGCTGGCAGCGACCTTGGCGAGTACGTCGCGCGCGGCCGGCGACAGCTCCGCGCTGCCCGTCGGGAACGTGCCGGCCTCCTTGATCGACACGACGACCCCGCGCTCGTCCACGCTGACATCCACGAGATCGCCGCCGAGCGTCGTGGCCAGCTCGCGGGCGAGCGAGGCCTCGAAGCCTTCCTCGAGCTTGGTGGACCCGAGCGTGGGGCCCTGCCCTGCCGCCTGCGCGAGCAGGGAGAGCCGGACCGGGTCGCCGGACGTCGCAAAGGCGGTCTGCATCGACAGCACCATCTTGCTCATCTTCTGCGCGTCCACGGTCGAGATGGCATACATCGTCGTGAAGAACGCAAACAGGAGCGTGATGAAGTCGGCGTAGGAGACGAGCCACCGCTCGTGGCTCACGGTGGACGCGGTCGTGCGCCGGCGGCGGCGCTGCGGAGTGGCCGACATGTCAGGCGGCCCGGCGGCGGCGCGACGCGGCCGGCGGCGGGTCCTCGGCCGCGAGCAGGCCGCGCATCTTCTGGTCGATGAGCCTGGGGTTCTGCCCTTCCTGAATGGCCAGCACGCCCTCGGTGATCAGGTCGCGGCGCCGCGCGCGGCGGGACGCGCGCGCCCGCAGCTTCGCGGCAATCGGCAGCAGCACCAGGTTGGCCGAGCCGACGCCGTAGACGGTGGCCACAAAGGCCACGGCGATGCCCGCCCCGAGCTTCGAGGGCTCGGTCAGGTTCTCCATCACGTTGATGAGCCCCAGCACGGCGCCGAGGATGCCGACGGTCGGTGCGTACCCGCCCGCCGACTCGTACACGCGCGCGGGTGCTTCCTCGCGCTCGGCGTGCGCGTCGTTCTCGGCCTCGAGCATGTGGCGCAGCGTCGTGGGGTTCGTGCCGTCCACTGCCAGGCGGAGGCCACGGCGGAGAAAGGGATCGGCGATGCCGTCGAGCTCGTCCTCGAGCGAGAGGATGCCGGCCTTGCGCGCCTTCACGGCGAGGGCGCCCATCTGGTCGAGCAGCTGGGCCGGGGGCTCGAGGTCGTCGACGAAGACGTAGCGCAGGCTCCTCCACGCCTCGCGGACGTCGCGCATCGGAAAGCTGAGGAGGACGGCGCCCAGCGTGCCGCCGAAGACGATCACGGCCGCCGCGCCCTGGAGCAGCGATCCGACGTGGCCCTCCTCGAGCAGGTGCCCGACGAGCACGAGGGCCACCGCCAGCGGCAGCCCCGCCAGCGAGAGCACGTCGTAACGCCGGGACACGCGACGGGCCACGGCCTACTCCACCACCCTGAGCGGCTGGGCCTCGGCGCGGCGCTCGCGCGGCGCGGGCGAGAGCAGCGACCGCTTGTACTCGTGCACCCGCCGCACGATGGCGTCGGCGTCGTCGCGCACGAGCAGCTTCTCGCCGTTGGCCAGCGAGATGACGCTGTCGGGCGTGAACTCCACCCATGTAATCTGGTCGACGTTGACGAGCATCGGCGTGCCGTCGAGCCGCGTCACGCGAATCATGCGACCTCCTCGGTCACGATGGCGCGCGCACAGGCAATCACCTCGGGCAGCGGCGCGAGGCGCGGGTCCCAGCCGCGCGCGGCCAGCTCCGTGGCGACCTGCCGCGCGCACTGGAGGTCGGCGAGCGTGTCCACCGTCAGCCGCAGGCCCGGCGCACGCGACGCCTCTGGCGCCGGCAGGCGCACCTGGCGCTTCGCGTCGAATCGCTTCATCCACAACGTCACGTGCTCGCGGTCGTCGGGGGCCGTCGCCTCGCGATCGGCCTCGAGGACGGCCCGGCTCGAGAAGATCTCGACCGCCCCGCCCACCGGCAACCCTTCCTCCACGCCGTAATCGGCACTTTCCGGCATCGACGCCAGCAGGCGCCCGACGGTGCCGATGTCCGAGAACGGGTTGTCGGCCGTCCACCGCGCCAGCCACTGCGCCTCGGGGTAGCGGCGGGCCACCAGCGCGAACCGCGCGAGGACGTCGGCATCCGCCCCGCGTACCACCGCCACGCCGAGCTGCCCGGCCATCATCGCGATGGCGTCGTCCTCCGCCCGCGTCGTGGTCGCGACGAGCACGTCGCCAAAGCCTGCGGCGAGCGCGCGGCCCACCGTGTACTGAAGGAGGGGCCAGCCGGCGATGGGTGCCAGCACCTTGCCCGGGAGCCGGTGCGAGCCCATCCGCGCCTGGACGACGTGAAGCAGCCGCGGGCGCCGGTTCACGCCGGTTCTCCGTCGCGCGCAGGCGCTGGGACGGCGGCCGCCGCGGGCACGGGCACATCGGCGAGGACATCGGTGGGCGGCGCGTCGAAGAAGAGCGAAGTCTCGTAGCTGCTCATCCAGAGTCCTTCGGTGTACTCGCCGAGGGACGGGGCCACGTACTCGCCCATCGAGAGCCGGACCAGCCACTCTGCAAACCTGGCGCCAGCAGCCTCCGTCAGCTGGATGCTGCCCGAGAAGCGCGGGTTGATTTCGAAGACGACAGGTCTGTCATCGAGCATGCGGCACTGGAGGTTGACGGCACCGCGGAACGTGAACGCGGCCGCGCAGCGGACGGCGATGTCGAGCAGCCGCGCGTCGCGGACGGTCCGCCCGCGGTCCGAGACGCCGGCGCGGATCACCTGCCGCTCGCGGGGCACGGCCGACAACAGGCGGCCCTCGAAGTCACACAGCATGTCGATGGTGAACTCGGGCGTCCGCAGGAACGGCTGGATGACCGGGTCCGGCACGTACGTGAGGAAGAAGTCGAGCTCCGCCTGCGTGTGCACGGGATAGGCGGCCACGCTGCCGCGCCCCCGCCGCGGCTTGATGAAGAGTGGCAGCGGCGGACGCTCGACGTCGAGCGTCGTCGGCGTCCAGGTGGTGACGGCGGGTACGCCGTGCGACTGGAGGAAGGTAGCCGTGGCGGCCTTGTCGCGGCACGTGCGCACGGTGTCGACGGTCGGGACGGCCACGCGGACGCCCAGGCGGGCAAACAGCGGCTCGGCCTCGGCGATGATCTCGAGCTCGTCGTCGATCGTCGGCACGAGCAGGCTGATCCTGTCCGCCTCGCAGATGGCCAGCAGCGCCTCGACGTACCCTGGCGCGTCCGACCGCGGCACGCGGCGCGCGGCGTCGGCCACGTGCACCGCCGGAGACCAGGGGCTGATGTCGGTGGCGACCACGCGGCTCCCCGGCGCGAGCCGGCGCACGGCCCGCTGGAGCGACGTGACAAGCGCCACGCGGCGCGAGGCGGCGGTGACGAGAACGTTGTGCGTCACCGGCGTCCGCTCCCGGGAACGGGCAGCTCGCGCGCGAAGCCGGCGCCGGCGGTGGCAGGCATCGAGGCGACCAGACGCGGCGCCAGCAGGTCGTCGGAGGTGAACGGCGCCTCCGCGGCGACGTCGCGGCGCAGGCGCGCGCCTATCAGGCGGTGCAAGTGCTCGGCTCCGAGGTGCGAGGCCGGGCGCAGCGCGATGACGTCCTCCGCCGTGACGATGTCACCGGCACGCAAAGCGCGCCTCGCGTAGAGGCCTCGACGGCTGGGCACGATGTTCGGCTGTTCGGCGGGCATGGCGCGGCGCTCCCCGTCGCCGAGGGCGAGGTCGCAGGTGCGCACCGCCTCGACGATGTCGCGCAGTTCCTCGGGCGTGGACGACACGGGCTCGTCGATGGCGCCGGTTCCGGGCAGTGCGAGGTGCCGCTCGTACACGCTCGCGCCAAGCGTCCGCGCGATGATGGCCGCTTCCCTGCCCATCCCGTGGTCCGAGAGGCCCACCGGCACCTCGAGCAGCGCGCCGAGCGTCGCCACGGCGCGCAGGTTCTGCTGCGCGCCGGGCACGGGATACGCCGAGACGCAGTGCAGCACGGCGAGCGCCGTCGCGCCTGCGCGGCGCGCACAGTCGACGGCGCGCACGACCTCGTCGGCGTCGCTCATGCCTGTCGAGAGGATCACGGGACGTCGCGTCCGCGCGGCGGCCTCGATGAGCGCGAGGTGCGTGATGTCGCCACTCGCGATCTTGAAGGCGTCGACGCCCATCGCGGCAAGGTCGTCGACCATGGCCTCGTCGAAGGCCGTCACGACCACGCCAAGCCGATGAGCCCGCGCGCGCGCGATGACGGCACCGCACGCCTCGAGGTCGAGCTCGTACAGCGCGAACAGCTCGCGCAGCGACTCGCATGTCACGTGCGCCGGCGAGGGCGCCGCCGCCGCGACGAGCCGGTCGGCGTGGAACATCTGGAGCTTGACGGCCGACGCGCCGGCGCGGTGCGCCGCGTCCACGAGCGCCAGGGCGAGCTCGGGGTCGCCATTGTGGTTGAGCCCGATCTCGGCCATCACGAACAGCGGATGGCCGGGCCCGACAGGGCGCCCTCCGACGCAGATCTCAGCAGGCACGAGCGAATCTCCTTTCGAGACGGCCGATGGCGGCAGGGACGTCGCCAATCCACCTGACGACCTCGTCGGCAGGCGCGACCCGGTCGTCACGTCGCGACAGCAGCACGGCGCGCCAGCCGGCCGCGCGAGCGCCCATCACGTCCTCGACGGGCGCGTTGCCCACCATCACCGGCGACGCGTCCACACCGCCGAGCGCCGCGACAACGGCGTCGAAGCAGCGGCGGTCGGGCTTGCCGCCAGGGGCGATGGCGTCGGCATACACGACGGCATCGACGAGACGGTCGAGGCCGAGCGCCGCGACCTTGCGCCGCTGCACGTCGACCAGCCCGTTGGTGAGCACCGCGAGACGTCGCCCTTCCGCGCGCAACGCCTGGAGCACCTGCCCGGCCGCTGGCGACAGGCGCAATGCCGGCTCGTGCAGGCGAATCGACTGCACCCACGCCGGCACGCGGTCGGCCGCGATACCGCACGCGCTGCACATCGCCTGGAGCACGTCGCGCCGCGGTCCACGCCGAAACGCGAGGGCCGCCGCCGCGAACGCCTTCGACGCCGGAACGCCGTACTCCCGCTCCACGAGGCGCGCCACGTGGCGCAGCCCGCTCAGCACGAAGCGGCGCTCCGCATGCAGCGTGTCGTCGAGGTCGAAGACGACGGCGTCGTGGCGTGGCCTAGACACGACCCTCCTCCGCGAGCGCGACCAGGGCGCGAGCCACGCGCTCGGCACCGCGGCCGTCGACTGTCGCCATGCCGCGCGCCGCCATCTGTGCGCGGGCCGTCGCATCGTCGAGCAGCTGCCTCGCACGTGCCGCCAGGACGCCGGCCGTCGCGTCATGGCTGGCGCGCGGACGCATGGAGATCACCAGGCCGGCGCGCGCGAAGGCCTCAATCGTCGGCCGCTGCGCCGGCACCACGGGCATGGCTATCGCGGGGACGCCCAACGCCGCGGCCTCGTACAGCGTGACGCCGCCGGCGAGGATGGCCATGTCCGCCCGACGCAGCAAGGGCGCCAGCCCGTCGCGGGCAGCAACCACGTCCACGGCAGACCCGGAGGACGACGACGGCAGCACGCGGGCCAGCGAGTCCGGCGTGGTGCGGCCCAGTCCCGTGGGCACGATCAGGCGAGCGTCAGGCAGGGCGCGCGCCAGCGCCTCGACGGTCGCCCCGAGCAGCGCGCGATGATCGCCGCCGCCGAAGCTCACCAGGACGCGTGGCCGTCCGCTCGTCCGGCGCAGGGGCTGCCGGCGTCGCGGACGTACGTCCAGCACGGCGTAGTCGACGCCGACCAGATGCCGCCGCGCGGGCCATCGTGTGCGCGCCACACACAGGCTGCCGTCGACCGCAAGGTCCGTGGGCACGGGGGCGATGCCGAGGTCGTGCAGACTCGCCGTCGGCACGCTCTGCCTGCGCGCCTCGCGCAGCCAGGGCAACGACGCATCGGCGCGCGGATCGTCGATGACGAGCAGCCGTGGGCCCAGCCCCAGCGCAGCACGCGCCTGGCGCGGCGCCGTCGCCCATTCCGCCGGCACCACGCCGCCGCCCCGCACGCTGATCGCGCACGGGCGGCGCAGCGTCCTCGCGAGCACCGTCGCACGCCGCAGGTGCCCGTACCCCAGGCGGGCGCCCGCCGCAACGCGGAACAGCGCGAACGGCTGCCTGTCACGCGGCATGCGGCCCCTTCTTCAGCAAGGTGTGCAGGGCGTCGACGACGCGGTCGACATCGTGACCGGTCATGCCGCTCCAGAGCGGCAGCGACAGGCTGTTGTCGCTCAGGTATTCCGCGTGCGGGAACATCCCCCGGCGCAGGCCGAACCGCTCGGCGTAGTACGGCTGAAGGTGCAGCGCGCGGAAGTGCACGCTCGTGCCGATGCCCGCGGCGGCGAGCGCGGCCTGGAGGGCATCACGGTTCCAGCCGCACGCCGTTTCGTCCACGATGACGCTGTAGAGATGACGCGCGTGCGTCCAGTCGGCCGGCACCGCGGGAGGCCGTCGCAGCGGCAGGTCCCGCAGGCCCTCGTCGTAGCGGGCCCACAGCGCCACGCGGCAGGCCTGCATGCTGGCGAGCCGCTGGAGCTGCACGAGGCCGAGCGCGGCCTGGAGGTCCGTCATGTTGTACTTGAAGCCGGCCATCACGACGTCATAGGAGGCGCCGCCGCCGGGGCCGTACCGGGCCCAGGCGTCGCGGCTCAGGCCGTGCAGCGCGGCCACACGCATCCAGGCGGCCTTCTCCCCCGACGCCAGCGTGACCATGCCGCCCTCGCCCGTCGCGAGGTTCTTGGTCGCGTAGAAGCTGAAACACGTGTAGTCGCCGATCGCCCCGACGCGTCGCCCGCCGGCGGCCGCCGTCACGGCGTGGGCGGCGTCCTCGACCAGCGCCAGTCCGCGTGCGTCGGCCAGGGCGCGGAACGCCAGCGGGTCGGCGGGCCGGCCGGCGTAGTGCACCGGCAGCAGCGCGCGCGTCCGCGACGTGATGGCTGCGGCGGCGGCCTCGGGGTCCAGTGTGCCGGCGTCCGGCCGGACGTCGGCGAAGACAGGTGTCGCGCCGCAGTGGACCACCGTATTGGCCGTGGCACAGAAGGTGAGCGGGCTCGTGACGACCTCGTCGCCGGCGCCGACGCCGGAGGCGAGCAGCGACAGGTGCAGGCCCGCCGTGCAGGAGTTCACGGCAACGGCGTGCGCCGCCCCCACGCTCTCGGCAAAGGCGCGCTCGAAGGCCGCGACGCGCGGGCCCGTCGTCAGCCACCCGGAAGCCAGCACGTCGGCGATGGCCTCGGCCTCGGCCGACGTCAGGTCGGGCCGGGCGAGCGGCAGGAACGCGTCCGCCGGGACGGCCGTCGCCGTGGTCTCGTCAGCGTGCCGGTGCATGGCCGTCGGCGCCGCCGACCACAGGAGACGTGGACGTCCCGGGGAAGGCGTCGAGCGCCTGCGTCAGGTGGGTGTGCCAGCTGTCGATCGCGGGCGCGAGGTCGTAGGCGAGCGCGTCGGCCACCGCGATCCAGTCGCCGTTGCGCTGGGCGTCGTTGAGCGTGTCGATGCAACGGCCCACTTCGACGACGTGCGCGCCGAGCCACGCCGCGCGCGGCACCCTGGCGGCATCGGCCCACGCCTCGGCCGCCTGCACCAGCGTCACGAGCAGCGTCAGCCCCTCGGCAAGCTCGGCCAGGGCCGACGCGTCGTCGGGTGCGGCGGTCCGGGCGAGCTGCTCGCCAAGCTGCGTCGCGGCTTCCGACACGGCCGGCATCAGCCTGACCGCGTCGGCCAGCGCGTCGTGCGCGAGGCCCTGCACGGGCCGCGTCCCCACTTCCACCCGGTCACCCGGCGCCAGCGGCCGGGCGAGGACGGCTTCGTCCCGGAATGCCGGTTCTTCGACACCATTGACACGGAGCGCCGTCACGATGCGCGACTGCCCGGCCATCGCCGGATCGAGCACAGCGAGCAGTTCTCCGTAGGTGCCGGCCCCTTGTCCAGCCGCGAACGGCTGCCCATCGACGTGAATTTCGCGCATAGGAATCGGTTCTCCGCCGTGGAGGATAGCAAGGCTCCTGCCACCTCCCGCCGGCCCGTGTGCGCCTACCGCACAGCCGGCATGGAAGTTGGACCACGCGGCCGCCAGCGGGCGCGCCGGCCGGCCCGCTGTGCGGTTTCGACGCCGTGTGCGGGGGCCGCACTAAAGGTCCGCACACGACCGCCGATTACCCCCCCGAGCCGCCGGTCGGCTCGGACGCAAACTTCCGGAGGAGGAACCCATGGCGTCGTTCTCAGTTGTCACCAACATCGCCGCGGTGAACGCCCAGGCGAACCTGTACCAGACCAACCTCGGCCTCAAGCAGGCGCTCACGCGCGTCTCGAGCGGCTTTCGCATCAACTTCTCGGGCGACGACGCGGCCGGCCTCGCGGTGGCCAACGCCTATCGCTCCGAGGTCGCCATCCTGACGCAGGGCGTCCGCAACGCCAACGACGGACTCTCCGACCTGCAGATCAAGGACGGCGCGCTCGACAACATCTCGAAGCTGCTCGACCGGCTCGCCGTGCTGGCCACGCAGGCCGCCTCGGGCCAGACGAGCCCGACGTCGCGGACGACGC
Organism: uncultured Vicinamibacteraceae bacterium; assembly: GCA_964430855.1. Lineage (GTDB taxonomy): Bacteria > Acidobacteriota > Vicinamibacteria > Vicinamibacterales > Vicinamibacteraceae > JAEZDP01. The sequence goes on along the minus strand of CAYSHC010000027.1, from coordinate 28,860 downwards.
TGAACAACGAGTTCCAGGACGTGCTCAACGAGATCACGCGCGAGGCCAACGTCGCCAACCTGAACGTGGCCGGCGCGAACCAGGGCTTCTCGGTGTTTGTGAGCAGCAACGGCACCGACGGCGTCGTCGCCGGGGTCATCAACGACGTGGACATCGACTCGCTCGGCATCGCGACGCTCGACATCTCGACGCAGGCCGGCGCGCAGGCCGCGGTGGCGGCCGTCTCGGCGGGCATCACGGTGCTCGGCACGGTGCAGGGGCAGGTCGGCCAGCTGCAGAACCGCCTGAGCTACGCCATCAACCTCGCGCAGTCGCAGATCGTGAACACGAAGGCCGCCGAGAGCCGCATCCGCGACGCGAACGTCGCCGAGGAAGCGGCCAACCTCACGCGCTTCAACATCCTGAACCAGTCGGGCATCGCGGCGCTGGCCCAGGCGAACCAGTCGACGCAGGCCGTGCTGTCGCTGCTGCGGTAACGCTCTCCCCCTCCGGAGCCGGGCGTCCCTTCGGGGGCGCCCGGGTAGTCGAAGGGGCGACGACCGCCACCATGTGATGACGCGGCCGCCAGGGCGATTCAAGCGCTGGCGGCGCGGACCGATTACCTCCCCGACACACGCAGCGACACATGGCGTGTCGCGAGTCCGGCAGGGACGCCGGCTCCGTGCTTCAAGGAGGATCACATGGCAAGCTTCTCGGTCGTCACCAACGTCGCCGCCAACAACGCGCAGGCCAACCTGTACGCCACCAACACGGGGCTGAAGGCTGCGCTCAACCGCGTCTCCAGCGGCTTCCGCATCAACTACTCCGGTGACGACGCCGCCGGCCTGGCGGTGGCCAACAGCTACCGCTCGACCATCGCGGTGCTCACGCAGGGCGTGCGCAACGCCAACGACGGCCTGTCCGACCTGCAGATCAAGGACGGCGCGCTCGACAACGTGTCGAAGCTGCTCGACCGTCTCTCGACCCTCGCCACGCAGGCCGCCTCGGGCCAGACCTCGGCCGCCTCACGCACGACGCTCAACCAGGAGTTCCAGGACGTCCTGGCCGAGATCAACCGTGAGACCGCCGTCGCCAAGCTCGACACGGCCCAGGGCTTCTCGGTGTTTGTCAGCAACGACGGCGCGAACGGCCGCGTGGGCGGCAACATCGGCGCCGTGACCACGACGACGCTGGGCATCGGGTCCGACAACCTGACGACGCAGTCTGCCGCGCAGACCGCCGTCGAGAACATCGCCAACGCGGTGAACACGCTTGGCCAGGTGCAGGCCCAGGTCGGCCAGCTCCAGAACCGCCTCAGCTACGCCATCAACCTGGCGCAGTCGCAGATCGTGAACAACAAGGCCGCGGAGAGCCGCATCCGCGACGCCAACATCGCCGAGGAGTCGGCCAACCTCACCCGGTTCAACATCCTGAACCAGTCGGGCATCGCCGCCCTCGCGCAGGCGAACGGCTCGACGCAGGCGGTGCTGTCGCTGCTGCGGTAGTCCGCCGGGCGCGGGCGGGTCGCCTCCGGGGCCGGCCCGCGCCAGCTTTCTTCTCGCGTCCGCGCAGTTTTTCCGTTCCCGTCATTACAGCTTTCCGCCGCGCAGCCGATTTCCTGAGCAGGTCCAGGGACAGCTGCTGGACTGGAGGCGTACGCGATGGGCTCACCGATCACATTCAGCGGATTCAACAACATCGACTTCTCGGCGATCCTCAACGCCCTGTCGGCGCAGGACCGCCTGCCCGTGCAGCTGCTCGAGGCCGAGAAGGCCGACCTCGAGAAGCAGAAATCCGCCTACAGCACGCTCGCGTCGCGCCTGGCGGCCGTCGAGTCGGCAAGCCGCGACCTCGCGTCGGCCACGGCGTTCTCCTCCACCACGGCCAGCGTCTCGAATACGGCCGCAGCCAGCGCGTCGTCGGGGCTCGGTGCGAACCCCGGCAGCTACGAGGTCACCATCACGCGCCTCGCGCGCGCACAGGTCACGACCACTGACGGCGCCGTTCCCGACGCCGACACGACGATCGTGGCCTCGGGCGGGACGCTGACCATCGGCGGCGTCGACGTGGTCGTCGACGGCGACGTCACGCTCCAGGGCCTCGCGGAGGCCATCAACGAGACCGACGGCATCGGCGCGACGGCGTCGGTGGTTCGCTCCGGCAGCAACTACGTGCTCGTGCTGACGGGCAAGGCGACCGGGGCGACCGAGAGCTTCGGCGTCAGCAACAACCTGACCGGCGGCATCGGCGTGAGCTTCTCGGCCACCAATGCGCAGGAGGCGCAGGATGCCGAGCTGACGGTCAACAACGTCGTGATCAACAGCGCGTCCAACGTCGTCGAGGGCGCGATCCCGGGCGTGTCGCTGACGCTGCAGCAGGTCTCGCCCGAGCCGCTCACCGTGGTGATCAAGGCCGACCTGTCGTCGGTCGAGAACCTGGTGAAGGCGTTCACGACCGCGTACAACTCGCTTCGGACGTTCCTCGACCAGCAGGGCACGGCGTTCGCCAACAAGGAACGCGACAGCATTGGCGGCGACCCGCTGGTGCGGGAGCTTCGCAACACGCTCGGGCGGACGCTCACCAACGAGCTCGAGACGGGCGGCCGCTACAGCAGCGTGACGCAGGTCGGCCTCACGCTGAGCCGCACGGGCACGCTGGAGCTGCGCCCGGCAGACCTGCAGGCCGCGCTCACCGCCGACAAGGACGGCGTCGCGGCGCTCTTCCAGGGCGAGTCGGGCGTCTTTGCGCGGGTGCGCGAAGCCCTGGCCACCTATACCGCCAGCGGGGGCCTGATCCCCGCCGCGCAGAAGCGCCTCGACAGCCAGGTGAGCAAGCTCACCGACCGCATCGCGGAGATGGAGCGCCGGCTCGCGACGCGCCGCGAGGCCCTCCAGAAGGAATTCATCGCGACCGACCTGGCCATGGCGCAGCTGAACGCGTCGCTCGGCCAGCTCGGCGCCTTCGGCTCGAACGTCTCGGCGTTCTGATACTGCAAGGAACCTACACCACATGTCCTCCGTGCTCGTCCCCTCCCCTGTCGCCGCGCCGCCGTCCGTGCACGCGCGCGGCGCGCAGGCCTACTACCAGACGCACGTCCAGTCGCGCACGCCCGTCGAGGTCGTCGTGATGCTCTACGATGGCGCGATCCGCTACCTCCAGCAGGCGAGCCGCGCGCTGGCCGAAGGCGACCTGGTCACCAAGCGCGACGCGCTGTCGCGCGGGATGACCATCGTTTCGGAGCTGCAGGGGATGTTGAACCTCGAGCAGGGTGGCGAGATTGCCCGCCGGCTCGATGGCCTCTACACTTACGTGCACGGCTGCTGCCTGGAGGCCAACACGCAGCGCAAGCCGGAGAAGCTCGACGAGGCGGTCCGGCTGCTGGGCACGCTCCGCTCTGCGTGGGCCGAGCTGGCGGGCTCGCCACCCTCGGTGGCCTAGCCGTCCACGGACGTCCGAGCGGCGTCCCGCCAGCCCGAGGAGGCTGGTCACGTGCCCCAGGACCTCTCAGTCGTCCTCGCCGACTATCGCGCCGGCCTCGACGCCGCGCTCGACCTGCTCGCGCAGCTCGAGACGCTGTCGGCACGTCAGCGCGCCGACAGCACGTCCCCGTCGCTGTCACCCGACGCCATGGCGGCCCACGTCGCCGAGCGCCAGCGGCTGCTCGACGCGCTCCTGCAGCTCGAGACGCGCCTGAAGCCGCTGCGCGAGCACATCACCACGGACCTGGCCGCGGCACGCGCCGTGCCCGGCTTCCAGGTGGTCGCCGAGCGGCACCGCGCGGCGGCCGACGCCGTCGCACGCATCATGCGGAGCGATCAGGAGAGCCTCGACGCGCTGAAGCAGGCCGACGCCCGCCGCCGGGCCGACGCGCAGCACGTCGAGACGGCCGGCGCCACGCTGGCCGCCTACAGGCGCGTGCTGGAAGGCCCGCAGGGGTCTGCGAACCTCGTCGATCAGCGCGGGTGAGTCGAGCCGGCCGCCACGACGTCGCCGACCGGCGGCGCGAGCGGGAAGGTGCGGCGGAGCGCCGCGCGCCGGGCGCACAGGAAGTACCCGGTGGGCAGGAAGCCACGCGAGTCGTAGAGCGCGCGCGCGACCTTGTTGTCGTCGTTGACGAGCAGCGTCATCAGGCGCCGGCCGTTGGCCTGCCCCCAGCGGATCGTCGCGTCGAGCACGCGGCCGCCGAGGCCGTGGCCCTGCGCGTCCGGGTCGACGGCCAGCTGCGCCAGGTGCAGCGTCGCGTCGCTGATCGCGGTGGACACCGCCACGGCCTGAAGGCGGCCGCCCGGGCCCGGCGCGACGAGCGACGCCTCGTGCTCGAACCGGCCGAGCGCGTTGCCGCGTGTCATGTGCGCGAAGTAGCGGGCCCACTCCTCCATCCGGCCGGTGGGCGCGAAGCAGCGGGCCGACTCCTGCCCGGCATAGGCGCGCGCGAGCAGGCGCACGGCGTCGGGGCCGTCGCCGGCGGCGACGGGACGCAGCGTCACGTCGGCGGCCCCTCCCGCCGGCGTGCGGACCGGCAGCTGGAGCGACCGGCGCAAGTACCAGTAGCGCGTGACGTCGAACCGCCGCCGCACGAGCGCGCTGGCGCAGGCCTCTCCTTCGGGGAACGCAAACAGCATCACCTCGCGGGCCCCCCCGGCTTCGGGGCTCTTCAGCACGGCGTCGAGCAGCTGCCGCAGCCCGTCGGACGAGCGTGCGAGCAGCGAGCCGATCTGCACGCTCCCGTCCTGCACGACGTAGTACGTCCAGCCGACGATCGACTGCCCGGGCCCGCGCAGCACGAATCCCGGCAGCGTGCCTGCGGCCCGGGCGCGCTCCAGCTGCTCGACCGTCGGACGCAGGTCCCAGTCGAGCGAGAGGCGCCAGCGCAGGGTCTCGGCCTCGTAGAGGGGCGCGACGAGCGCGGACGGCAGGTGCCGCCAGTCCTCGACGCGCATCAGCCTTCCCCGCCCTGTCCCGCGCGGATGCGCACGAGCGCGTCCGGCACGCCGGCGGCCGCCGGGTCGGTCCCACCCTGCGCGGCGCGGCAGTTCTCCTCGCGAATCTGCTCGTAGATCTCGTGCCGATGCACGGGCACGTCCGGCGGTGCCGTCACGCCCAGGCGCACGGCGTCGCGGCTGACGCGCAGCACGCGGATCTCGATGCCGTCCGCCACGATGATGGCCTCGTTCCGACGGCGTGTGAACACGAGCACGGTCAGGATCCTCCGCCGGTCAGTACAGGCGCGTCAGCTCGAAGCGCAGGGGATACAGGCTGTTGGAGGGCATGAGCTGATAGCCCACCATCAGCGCCGGGTTGATGACGACGGGGGCGCGCAGGTTCACGAGCGTCTGGTCGGCCTGCACGGTGACGATGGCCGCCCAGAGCAGTGCGTCCTGTTCGCTGCCACCGAGCCGCACGCGATCGGTCTCGCTCAGCGCGCAGCGATAGTCGGGCAGCGCGCGCCGCGGATCGATCACGAGGAACGAGGCCGCGGGGCCGTCCACCGACTGGAGGCACTGGAACGGCGCGAGCTCGTCCGACGACAGCAGCACGAACTGGCGGCACTGCTCGAAGCCGGGCATGCCGGCCGGGAACGCGATGACGTCGTCGGGCGTCACGTGGAACGTGCCGAAGGCCGTGTCGACGCGCGTGGTCGACGCGCCTGGGGAATTGATCGTCGTCATCGCAGGTAGTCGAGCAGCGTGAGCCGCTGTGTCGAGCCGGTGGCCGCAATCGCGAGCTGGTAGGCCTGCTGCGCCCGGCTCATCTCCGAGAGGGCCTCGGCCAGGTTGGCCTCCTCGGCCTCGGAGCGTCGCGTCTCGCTCGCCCGGCGGAGCTGATCGAGCCGCTGCTGCTCGGTCGGCAGCGCGCTCAAGGCCGCACCGATGCGGCTCTGCGTCTGGGTGACGCGCGCGAACGCCGCGTCGAGCTCGGCGATGCGCGCGTCGATACCGGTCATGTCCCCGGCCCTGATGTCGGCAGCCAGCGCGTCGAGCGTCGCAAAGAGGTCCTGCGCGGCAGGCCCCTGGAGCATCGCGCCGGCGTCCACGGTTACCGGCACCGACGAGGTGCGCGAGATGTCCACGAAGACCACGTTCGCGTCGCCCTGGTAGGGGGAGATCACGCTGCCCGCCTTCGTGTACGGGGGCGTCGTCGTGCTGGCGCCGGAGAACACGTGCATGCCGCGATAGCTCGTGTTGACGGCCGTGAAGATTGCCTCGCGCACGCCCTCCACCTCGAGCGCGATCGCCTCGCGCTGCTCCTGCGTGAGGATGGTGTTGCGCCCCGCGGCCGCCCGCGTCTGCGCGGTGGTGATGCTGCGGACGATGTCGCTCAGCACCGTGTCCACCACGTGCAGCCGCGACTCGACCGAGTCGGTCGCGCGGCGATAGCGGTCGAGGGAGCGCGTCTCGGTACGCGAGTCGAGGGCCCGCGCCGCGCTGGTCGGGTCGTCGCTCGGCCGCTGCAGCCTGATGCCCGACGACGCGACCTGCTGCGCACGCGCGTAGTCGGCGGCGGTGCGCTGGATGTCGCGGATGGTGTTGCGGAAGAGGGCGTTGAACGTCGTGCGCATGAAGGTCCCTAGCGCTTGAGCGACAGCAGCGTCTGGAGTACTTCGTCGACCACGGTGAAGAACCGGGCGTTGGCTTCGTAGGCGCGCTGGAAGCGCATCATCAGTGCGGCCTCCTCGTCGACCGACACGCCCGAGACGCTGTCGCGCAGCAGTTCGATCTGGTGGACGATCTCGCGGCGGCTGTCGCGCTCGCGGGTCGCCTGGTGCACGTCGCTGCCCACCTGGTACACGAGGCTCGTCCACGCCGCCGCTGCCGAGCGTCCGTTGCTGATCGGCGCGTCGCGCAGGTCGGCGAGCTGACGGGCGATGGCGTTGTCGCCGGGCGCGTTGATGCCCGCCGCGGCCAGGCGCGAGGAATCGGCGGCAAGCGCGGCGTCCACGTCCAGCGCCGACGCGGCGCCGGCGACGGCGCCAAGCGGCGCGAAGAAGGCTCCGCCCGCGTTGCCGTTCAGGTCGAAGCCGGTGGCGTGCACCGCGTTGACCGCGGCCGCCACGTCGTAGGCAATCTGGTCGAGCGCCGCGCGATATCCCGGAATGGCCTCGTCGCGCACGGTCAGCAGTCCGCCGAGCGTCCCGGCGCCGATGGCCGCGGTGATATCCGCGCCACCGGACAGGACCGCGGCATGGCCGCTTGGCGGCACGCTGCTCACCTGCAATGCATACGCGTCGGCGCCCAGCACGAGAGGCCGCCCACCGGACGTCACCAGCTGGAACGTGCCGTCGCCGAGCTCGAGGACGTCGACGTCGATGATCGAGGCGATGTCGGCCGTCAGCGACACCTGCCGATCGCGCAGGGCGAGCACCTCTCCGGGCGGCGCGCTGGAGATGGCCGAGTTGACTGCCGCGAGCTCCGCGGTGAGACCGTTGAGACGATCGATCTCGCCGCGGATGCGCGCGTCGGCCGAGCGCTCCGCGTCGACGAGGCGCTGCGAGAGGCTGTGGAAGACGGCCGCCAGGCTCCGCGCCGACGAGATCACCTGGTCGCGCGACGTCGCCACCGTCGGCGCGTCGGCCAGCTCGGCGAACGCGTCGAAGAAGTCGGCGAGCGCGGCATCGAGCGACCCGCCCGGCACGCCGAGCGATCCTTCCGCGAGGCCGAGGGCGTCGACCATCGCCTCCTGGCGATGCGACAGCGGCAGCTCGTCGAACAGCCGGCGATCGAAGATCCGGTCGCGCTGCTGGCGGACGCCGAGCACCTCCACGCCGTTGCCCGCCTGGAACCGATCGACGGGTGGAATGGCGCCGAAGTCGACGACGCGCCGGGTGTAGCCCGCGGTGTTGACGTTGGCGAGGTTGTTGCCGACGACGTCGAGCCCGTAGCGCTGCGCGTCGAGCGCGCGCGCGGTAGCGCTGAGCAGCCCGAAGATGGACATCAGCCCGCGACCTCGAGGCGCGGACGCGAGGGATGTGGCTCGCGGGTCTGCCCGTCGGGCCGGTACAGCGTGGCCACGCCCGCAAGCGGCAACGTCGCCGGCGTGGCGCCGAGGCGCCGGCAGCGCGTCAGCTGCCAGCGAAGGTCGTCGGCCAGCGCCGGGGCCACGGCGGCGGCAGCCGCGTCAGCCGAGACGGCGCCGGGCAGGTCGGCGACGAGGTGTGCGAGGACCTGTGCCGACGCCTCGATCGCCTCGACGTCGGTGCGCGCCAGCGCGCACGCGAGCGCGTCGAGCTGGGCCCGCGTCTGGAACAGGCGGTCGGAGAGCGTCGGGTCGGCCATGAGCGGTTACGACAGCAGGCTGTCGATGATCCTGTCGGCCAGGCGTGCGGGATCGTTGCCGATCTCTCCCGCCTCGAGCTTCTGGCGCGCCCGTTCGACGACGTCCTGGCGAATCTCGGGGGCCTTCTCGGCAGCCGCCAGGGCCGAGCTCAGGAGACGGGCATCGGCCGAGACCTCGACACGGTCGCCAGTCGACTGCGGGCCGCCATGACGCGCGTCGCGTCCGGACTGCGTGCGGTCGGTCTGCGCCGCCTGTTGAGCGTCCTGGACGCCGTACGTGCGATCGCCTTCGATCTTCATCATTCGCTCCTCTGGCACACACGTCACGGTGTGCTGGCCAGACTATCGGCCGGGGCTCACTGACCTTTAATGTCACCTGCCAGATTCTTGACGAACCGGTCAGGATCGATACGCTGGCCGCCCTTCAGCACCTCGAAGTGCAGGTGCGGCCCTGTAGAGCGCCCCGTGCTGCCGACACGGCCGAGCACCGTTCCCTTCCCCACCGCGTCGCCCTCGCGAACGTCGATGGACGACAGGTGCGCATACCGCGTCGAGAAGCCGTCGCGGTGCCTCACGACCACGGTCAGCCCATAGCCGCCGTGCTCGCCCGCCGACACCACCGTGCCGTCGGCTGCGGCGGGCACCTCCGTGCCGTAGCGGGCTGCAAGGTCGATGCCGCCATGGAACTTCGCGCGTCCGTGAATGGGGTCGCGGCGCCAGCCGTAGGTCGAGCTCACGCGCCCGGCGATTTCAAGGCCCAGCGGCGAGGAATCGTCGTGGCCGTGCGGGTCGTCCGGCGATGTGACCGTCGAGACCGCGGCTGCCGCTGCGCCACGCGATGGACGGTTCGCCGACGCCACCGACGACGCGGCGTCGGTCGCCGGTGACACGAATTGACCGTGGACGCCTGCCGAGAGACTGACGGGAATCGATACAGGCTGGCCCACAGGCGTGCCCGGCGCCGGACGTGCGTCGTCTTCCGCGCCGTCCCCGCCGCGCTGGCGCTCCCAGGCGTCGAGGATGTACCGCTGGAGCCCGAAGCCGCCCTCCAGCGAGAGCGACCGCGCCAGCTCCGTGTCGATCGTGCTCGTGAACGTCTCGGCGCCCAGCCCGTCGCCGGCGGCCTCGGCGTCGAGCATGGACTGCCGCATCGTCTTGATCATCTCGAGCACGAGCATCGACTCGAACTCGGCGGCCAGCTGCGCCAGCTTCTGCCGCTCGACAGCGGACGGCGACGACCCGAGCGGCTCGCTGGCGCCGCTCGCCGCGTGGGGCATCGTCACGGTCGTCGTTCGGGACATGGCGTCTGGATCCGGATGTGCGCGGCCCTAGATGACCACCAGCTCCGCACGGAGCGACCCGGCCGCCTTGAGGGCCTGGACGATCGCGATGACGTCGCGCGGGGTCGCGCCGAGCGCATTGAGCGCCCTGACGACGGCGTCGAGGTTCGTGCCTTCCTCGAGGGTCAGCAGCCGGGCATCGCCCTCGCGGACGTCCACCTGTTCCTGGGGCACGACGACGGTCTCGCCACGCGGCGAGAACGGCGCAGGCTGCGAGACGTCGTAGCGAGTGGAGATGCGCACCGACAGCGTGCCGTGGGCGACGGCCGCCGGGGCGAGCGTGACGTTGGCCCCGATGACGACGGTGCCGGTGCGCTCGTTGATCACCACGCGGGCAGGCTCGTCGGTCTCGACCGGCAGCGGCTCGATGCGGGCCATCAGCTCGGGGATCTGCCCGCGGAAACCGGCGGGCACGTTGATCCTGACAGTGGCCGGGTCCACGGCGCGCGCCGTGCCTTCGCCGAGCGCGGCGTCGAGCGCGCGGGCGACGCGGTGCGCCGTCGAGAAATCCGGGGCGTGCAGCGCGAGCAGCAGCTGGTCGCCCTCGGGCACGGCGACCTGCGGCGTCGCCTGCACCAGCGCTCCGCCGGGGACGCGGCCAGCCGTGAGGTGGTTCACTTGGACGCTGTTGCTGCGGGTCCCGCCGCCAAAGCCGCCGAGCGTGAGGGGACCCTGCGCAAGGGCCACCACCTGGCCGTCGGTGCCGCGCAGCGGTGTGGCGAGCAAGGTGCCGCCCTGCAGGCTGCGCGCGTCGCCTATCGACGACACGGTGATGTCGAGACGAACGCCCGGGCGCGCAAACGGCGGCAGCTCGGCCGTCACCATCACCGCGGCGACGTTCTCCACCTTCATCATCTCGGGGGTCACGACGACGCCGAAGCGTTCAAGCGTGTTGGCGAGCGACTGCGTGGAGAACAGGGTCTGACGCCGATCGCCGGTGCGATTGAGGCCCACGACCAGCCCGTACCCGATGAGCGGCGTCGGACGGACGCCGACGAGCGAGGCCACGTCCTTGACGCGCACCGGCGTGCTGGCGGTGGTCCGCACGGACCAGCCGGCGACCAGGGCGACGGCGAGGAGGATTCCTGCGACTGCACGCTGCATCACGACTGCCTCAGAAGATCTTGTTGAGCACACGCACGAGCCACCCCGGCTTGAGGTTGTCGCGCATCAGGCCCTTGCCGAAGTACTGGATTCGCAGCTGCGCCACCGAGGACGACAGCACCGTGTTGTTGCGGCGCACGTCCTGCGGGCGCGCGACGCCGGTGAGCACGACGACCTGCTGCTCGCCGTTGACCGTGATCTCCCGCACGCCCTCGAGGTAGAGGTCGCCGTTGGGCAGCACCTCCGCCACGCGCACCGTCATCACGGCCGACAGCTGGCTCGTGCGGCTCGTCGCGCCGCCACCCTTGAACGACGTGTCCGACGAAGCGCTCGCGAGGTTGCCCGGGTCGATCGCGCCCGGCAGCTTGTCCTCGAGGCCGAACAGGCTCGGCACACCGGCCGCGGCGCGGCTCGACTTGTTGAGCGACGAATCCGCCGTGCCTACCGCTTCGATGTTCTCGATGACCCGCACCGTCAGCAGGTCGTTGGCGCGGAAGGCCCGGCGATCCGACGACAGCCCCGTGATCCAGTCGATGGACGGCTCGGTGGCCACCGGGGCCGCCGCGAGGCGCCGCGCCTCGGCAAGGTGCCGCGCCAGAGCGGCCTCGTACGCATCCTTCGGCACCGCGTCGTCACGCGACTGCGCGAGCGACGGCAGCGCGGTCGCGAGCACCATGCCGGCAACCACGGCGGAGGCAAGGTGCGTCCGCCAGCCTTCACGACACATGGAGGACCTCCACGAGAGCTTCACCCACGACCCGGCCGCGCAGGCGCCTGCGGCTGTCGGGATTGACCACGATCACGATCGCGCCGCGGTGCCCGCTCTGGGCGGCCACGGCACGGCCGCGGACCTCGACGCCGTCGACGCTGGCGACGGTGACCACCTCGTCACCCGAGCGGACGAGCGTCAACGGCGCGATGCTCGAGGAGGTGAGCACCGTGCCTTCGGCCAGCGGCCGGCGCGCGGTGGCGCCTTCGACGTCGTGTGGCTGTGGCAGCGGCGCGAGCGGCACACGGCCGACAGCGCCGCGCACCGTCACGACGTCCGCACCCGTCAGCACGGCCTGTGCGTCGAGCGCGCGTCGCGCACGCACGTGCGGCGCAGCGACCGTCAGCCTGGCGGTCAGGCGCCCGACGCGCTGTCGGCCGTCTTCGTCGGCATAGAGCACGAAGCGCACGGGCCCGTCCGTGCGGCTGCCGGGCTCGGCGATCGCCGCGGCCGCCTGCGTGGCGCCCGGCGCCACCGAGCACGTGACATCCTCGAACGTCACGTCGGCATCGTCGCCAAAGACTGCCTTGACGGCACGCTCGGCTGCGGCGACGGCACCGGGCACGCACCCGGCACTGGACGCATCGCCGGCGTACGAGGCGCGGCCAGCGACGAGGGCGACCGCAAACGCGACGGCCAGCGCCAGGCGTGCCGCCGCGTTCGACGCTGACGTCTTACCGCGCAAGGGTGTTCACCTGCGCCAGCATCTCGTCGGCCGTCTTGATCACCCGCGAGTTGGCCTCGTAGGCGCGCTGGCCGAGGATCATGTTGACCATCTCCTCGACGATCGACACGTTCGACTCTTCGAGGAATCCCTGGACGAGGGTGCCGATGCCCTCGGTGCCCGGCACGCCGGTCACGGGCTCGCCCGACGCCGTGGTCACCGTGAAGAGGTTGCTCCCGACGGCGTGCAGGCCGGCGGGGTTCTGGAACGTCGCGAGCTCGATGGTGCCGATCTGCTGCGGCGCGCTCTCCCCCGCCACCGACGCCGACACGATGCCGTCGCGCGACACGGTCACCGACGTCGCGTTCGGCGGAATCGTGATGGCCGGCTCGATCTGGTAGCCCTCGTTGGTGACGAGCGTGCCTTCCTGGTTCAGGTGCAGGTTCCCGGCGCGCGTATAGGCCGTCTGGCCGTCGGGCAGCGTCACCTGGAGGAAGCCCCGCCCCTCGATCGCGAGGTCGAGGGGATTGTTCGTCGCGCGCAGGTTGCCGCTCGCGAAGTCGCGCGAGATGGCGACGGGCCGCGTGCCGAGCCCCAGCTCGAGACCGATCGGGGCCTCGGCGGTGGCGTCGGTCGGCGAGCCGGGCGCGGTGATCTGCTGGTAGACGAGGTCCTCGAACTCGACGCGGCTCTTCTTGAAGCCGGCGGTGTTCACGTTGGCCAGGTTGTGCGCGATGTTGTCGATGTTCGACTGCTGCGCGTTCATGCCGCTCGCGGCGGTGTACATGGCTCGAATCATGTTGTCGTCCCGTCGTGCCGATTCCCCGATCGGCCCGGCACCTGCCGGTGTGTCGTGCACGGTGACGGCTGCCCGTCACCGAAGAATCCCCGTCTCAGAACCTGCGACCGAGCTCCGTGGCGGCGCGGCCGTCGATGTCGTTCATCAGCAGCGCGAGCCCGCGCTGCAGCGCCTCGAAGCTCCGCGCCAGGTCCGTCATCGCCACCATGCGGTCGGGAACCGAGACATTCGAGGCCTCGAGCAGCCCGCCCCGGACGGCGACGTCATCGCCAACCGGCCGCGGCGTGAGGGCCGCGGGCGCGCGGAATCGTCCGAGGTCCTCACGCTCGAGCGTCGTGTAGTCGTCGAAGTCGACGACAGCGACGCGCCCGGCTACCTGCACGCCTGCACGGACCGTGCCGTCGGTCTCGATGCTGAGGGGCTCGTTGCTGTCAATCCGCAGCGGCCCGTTCACGCCGCGGACGGGCATGCCGTCGGCGGTCGTGACCGTGCCGTCGGCCTGCCGCGAGAAGTTGCCGTTGCGCGTGTAGCGCGGCCCGTTGGGCGTGTCGACGACGAAGAACCCGCGGCCCTCGATCGCCATGTCGAGATCGCGTCCCGTGCGCTCGAACGAGCCCGGACGGAAGTCGAGGCGACCGGGTCCCGGCGTGACGTCGATGGCCGACTGGAGTGCGGCGCTGAAGTCCGGGCGCTCCGCCGTGTTGGTCGTCACGCGCTCCGACTTGTAGCCGGCCGTCCGGGCGTTGGCGAGATCGGCAGCGAGCCGATCGAGCTGCTCCATCCGCGTGCGCAGTCCGCTCAGTGCCGTGTAGGCGCCGCCTGCCATCGATCCTCCTGTCCCGTGCTCGTGACGATCAAATCGTCGGTGCCATGTGCGCCGTGCAGGCGCACCCAGGTGAACGTCGTCGCGGGCACGCACCGCCAGGCCTCGGCCTGCCCGGCCCGCGCCGACGCGGCGATGTGGGCCGCGGCCTCGACGGGCGACGCCAGCAGCGTGCCGTCGCCGTCCATCGCCGCCGCGCCGTACGCCTCGAGCAGCGAGGCCAGCGTGGCATCGGCGACGAGGTACGGGCGCACGCGGTTGCCCGTCATGCGCTCGAGCGCACGAATCGCCGTGCGCGGGATGGGCGCCGTCACGGCGACGCGGTAGCCCGCCAGCTCGTCGAACTGGAACGGCACGATGCCGAGCGCGCGGACGACGGCACGCGACAGCCCGCCGATCCCCGCGTGCACGTGCGCGGTGGTGAGCCCCGTCAGCGTGGGGACGCCGGCCTGGCGCGCGAGGGCGTGCGTGAGCGTCGGCGTGTCGATCGCGCCCATGGCGACAAGCTCGGCGCCGAGCGGGCGTCCTGAGGACCGCTGACGCTCCAGGGCGCGTTCGAGCACCTCCGGCGTCACGGCGCGGGCGGCCAGCAGCAGCGTGCCCAGCTTGAATCGCGCCGGCGGCGCGGGTGCCGCGGGCTGCGGCGCGAACCCGCGCAGGCGGGCGGCCGTGGCGTCGCGCAGGCAGCGGGCGTGGCAGAACCACTCGCCGTCGAACGACACCGCGCCGGCCGCTAGGAAGGCGGGGCGCCAGCGCTGGCAGGCGTCATGCGCGCAGCGTGGCATCCTTCGAACCTCCGGTGCGCGTGCGTGTCCGCGCGCGTCCGCCTGACCGGGCCGGCGGGGCCGGCTCTTCGACAGCGGCTGTCCGGGCGCGCGACTTGGCGGCCGCCTCCGCGAGCGACAGCCGCAGGCGGACTTCGCCTTCGGACACCTGCTCCTCGGCCGCGATCTCGCGCACCGAGCGGCCACGGCCCGAGGCCGCCTTCACCCGCGCCGTCGTGGCGCGGGCCTGGGCCGGCCGGGCGGGCGGCGCCGCCGCGGCCGGGACGGCCTGCGCGAGGCGCTCGAGCTCGGCGGCGACCTGGCGGAAGCCCATCTCGACGGTGTCGGTGAGCAGGTTGGTGCCTTCCTGCAGCCGCGTCACGTGCTGCTCCAGCTGCACCACGGCGCGCAGGGCCTGTACCAGGCGGATGGCCACGATGATCACGGTGCCGGTGGCCACGAGCAGCGCGGCGGCCATCACCGCGATCCAGGTCGTCGACATGTTCGTTCTCCCTTACCCTTCAAGGCTCCGCAGCCTGTCGGCCGCGCTCACGACGTCACGAATGCGGACGCCGTAGCATCCCGAGACCACCACCACGTCGCCGCGGGCGACCAGCCGGCCGTTGACCAGCAGGTCGACCGGGTCCTCGGGCGACCGCTCGAGGTCGATGAGCGACCCGGGGCCCAGGCGCGAGAGCGCGTCGAGCGTCAGGCGCGTCGCGCCGAAGCGCACGGTGATGGGCAGTTCCAGGTCGAGCACCACGTCGAGGTTGCGCGGGCCCTGCGTGGGTGGCCCGGCGGGCTGGAGGCCCTCGGCCGTCGAGGCGTCAGGACGGCCCGGCGACGCGCCGGTCGCCGGACCGTTCGCGGGGACGTCGGCAGCCGGACGGCTCGGAGCGTCGGCAGCCGGACGGCTCGGAGAGCCGTCCCTACCAACGACCCAGACCACGATGCGCGGGGGCTCGTCGCCGTCCATCACGAGGTCGTGCTGCCAGGCCGTCGCCGGCGGCGTCGCCGCCGCGCGGGCCGGCTGGCCGACCACGAGATCCAGGCGCGCGGCCGACTGGCTGCCGCACGCGGCGGCGGCCTGCCTGAGCGTCTCGAGCAGCGTGTCGGCAATCTCGGCGTCGGAGAGCTCGCCCTCGGTCGTCAGCAGCGCGCTCGTCAGCCGCTGTGCGGCAGGGCCGCTCAGTCCGATCGTCAACCCGGTGTCGACGGCACCGCTGACCGTCAGTGGCACCTGCCAGTCGACGCCGCCGCTGCCGACGGCCGGCAGCGGCCGGACGACCTGGCCGGAGGTGGTGGCCACGACGTCGGCCAGGTGCGACACGAGCTGCTGGACGACCTGCTGGAGCTGTTCAGACATGGGCGGGCTCGCCTTCCTCGACGCCCACCGCTTCGATCACGCGGACGCCGGCGCGTCCGCTGACCATGGTGGGCTGCACGCGAAACCGCGTGAGGTCGTTGATGCGGCCGTCGATGGCGTCGCCCACGCGATGGCCGAGGCTGATGAGGTCGCCGGGCCGCAGGTCGAGCACCTCGCCCGCGGTCAGCGTCGTCTCGATGGTGGCCGCGACCTGGAGCGGCAGCCGGCCCAGCGTCTGCCGCATGATCTCGGCGTCGGCACTGCTCGCGCCGCGGTTGGTGCGGTACCAGCTGTGCGTGAAGCTCTCGCCGACCGACTCGATCATCGAGGCCGGCAGGCAGAAATTCAGCATTCCGCGCGCGTCGCCGATTCTCATGTCGAAGCCGATGAGGACGACCACCTCGTTCGGGGCGGCCACCTGCAGCATCTGGGGCCGGGTGTCGCGCGCGCTCAGGCGGAAGCGGACCTCGACGATGTGCTTCCAGGTATCGGCGAGGTGCTCGAGCAGGAGCTTCACCACGCCGTCGATCACGTGCTGCTCGATCTCGGTCAGGCCGCGCGTCGGCGCCATGCCGCGGCCCGAGCCGCCCAGCATGCGGTCGATCATCGCGAACGCGATCGACGGGTTCAGCTCGAGCGCGCCGAGGCCCTCGAGCGGCGCCAGCGACACCGCGTAGAACGCTGTCGGGTCGGGGAGCGACATCAGGAACTCGGAGTAGGTGAACTGCTCCACCGTCATCACCGAGACGTCGGTGACGGTGCGCAGGTAGGCCGACAGCGAGGTCGAGATGTTGCGGGCGAACCGATCGTGCAGGAAATGGAGCGAGCGGATTTGCTCCTTGCTCACCCTGTCGGGACGGCGGAAGTTGTAGACCATCACCGACGGCGCGTCGTCGGGTAGGGCGAGGCGTCCCGACCGCTCGAGATCGGCGGCCGACGTGAGCAGCGCGTCGATCTCCTCCTGCGAGAGGATCTTGCTCACGCGCCCACCTCGGGACGGCTCAGGCGCGCCCGCAGGCTGGTGCGCAGGCGCGACAGCGCCAGCGAGCGCAGCTGCGACACGCGCGATTCGCACACGCCGATGACCGCGCCGATCTCGGCCATCGTCATCTCTTCCTCGTAGTACAGCGCCAGGATGTGACGCTCGCGCTCGGGCAGCTCGAGGATCGCCTCGGCGAGCAGCGCGCGCAGCTCCTTGCGCTCGAGCCGCACGTCGGGGCCCTCCTCGGCGTCGATGCACAGCTCCAGCAGCGGCTGGCCGTCCTCGCCCGTGGCGTCGAGCTGCCGGATCGCGCCGACCTCGAGCGTCCGCACCTGGTCGACCGCCTTCGCGTACTCGTGCGGCGACATCTGGAGCTGGTCGGCCACTTCGTCCTCGGTCGGCTCGCGGCGCAGGTCGGAGCGCAGCTTGGCGACGGCGCCATCCAGCTCGCGGCGCATGCGGCGCAGCGAGCGCGGGGCCCAGTCGAGGTCGCGCAGTGCGTCGAGCATCGCGCCGTGGACGCGCCGCCGGGCGAACGCGTCGAAGGGCACCCCCATGGACGGGCGATACCGCCCTGCGGCGTCGATGAGGCCCATCACGCCGACGCTGATGAGATCGCTCATCTCGACCTGGGCTGGCAGGCGCTGCGCCAGGCGGCGGGCCATGGCCTTGACGAGGCCCACGTGACCGATGACCAGCGCGTCGCGCTCGCTGAGGCTGCCTGAAGGTGTCGACATGATTGCGGCTACTCCACTTCCGTGCGCGGGGTCTGGCCCAGGAGGCATGCGGCCAGGGCATCTGCCGTGGCCGGCGCCAGGTCGTCCGGCACCTGCTGCCCGAGCCCGAGCAGCGACACCCGCATGTCGCGCTCGCGCAGCCGGCGCACCAGGGGCATGGGCGTCTCGGCGTCGTCCAGCTTGGTAATGACGACGCGGCTCGGGCCGACAGGCTCGAAGCGCGTCCAGAGACGGTCGAAGTCGCGCGGGCTCGTGCTGGCCGGCACGACCAGGTGCGTCGTGACGTCGGGCATGCTCCCGAGCGCGGCGAAGAACGCGGCCGCCTCCTCGTTGGCAGGCGACAGGCCCGGCGTGTCGACGAGCACCGGCAGCCGGCTGCTCGAGACGGCCGCGACGATCTCGTCGGGCGTCCGGGTGACGACAAACGGGCACCCGATGATCTCGGCGTAGAGGCGGAGCTGTTCGACGGCGCCCACGCGGTAGCCGTCGGCGGCGACGAGCCTGTAGCGTGGTGCGCCGCGCGTGCGCGCCTGCGCCGCGAGCTTCGCGATGGTCGTGGTCTTGCCGACGCCAGGAGGCCCGACAAACACCTGCACCGAGCCGGGGGTCGGCGCCTCGCAGGTCAGCGCGCCCAGGCAGCCGGCAAGCGCCACGCGAAGCTGGCCCTGCGAGGGGTCGCGGCGCGAGGCGGCGGGCAGTGATTCGACGGCGGCCTCCGCGAGGTCCTCGTCGATGCCCGTCGCCACGAGGCGTGCCACGAGCGAGTCGGCGATAGGCCGGCGCGCGGGCGCGGGCGTCGCGGGTGTCGACGCCGAGGGTCGGTTCTCCGACACGGCCACGGGGGCCGATGCCGACAATTCGACCTCACGGGCGCCCAGCCAGCCTCGCCATCCGGCGGCGGGGACCAGGCGCGTGCCGAGCACCAGGGCGGTGGGCCCGAGCTCCTGCCGGGCCTGCGCCAGGGCGCCTCTTACGCTGGAACTGCGGTAATGACGGGCAATCATCAGCTCAGTCGAGAACGGCCACGGGGGCCACCTTCACGTGGGGCGGCACCTCGTTGTGCGAGAGCACGCCCATTTGCGGCAGCACCCTGGTGAACAGGCGCCACAGGTGCGGCCTGAGTACTGGCGAGCACAGAAGCACAGGCTGTGCCACCGCCGTCTCGAGGGCGCGGGCGATGCGCGTGGCGATCTGCTGCGCGTCGTTCGGGTCGATTGCGAGGACGGTCCCCTGCTCGGTGCGGACCACCGCCTGCATCAGCCGCTCCTCGAGCGAGGGCGCGAGGTTGATGGTCGGCAGGTCGCCCTGCTCCGTCTGGTGCACCCGGCAGATGGCGCGGCCCAGCGCGACGCGTACGGCCTCGTTCAACGCGTCGGGATCGCGGGTGGTCGCGGCGGCATCGGCAAGCGCCTCGAGCACCGTGGTCAGGTCCTTGATCGGCACGCGCTCGCGCAGCAGCTGCCGCAGCACGCGCTGAATCTCGCCGAGGCCGAGCACCTTCGGCACGAGGTCCTCGACCAGGCGCGGCGAGGTCTGCGCCACACGGTCGACCATCTCCTTGGTCTGCTGCCGCGTGAGCAGGTCGGGCAGGAACGCGCGGATCACCTCGGAGAGGTGCGTTGACAAGGCTGTCGTCGGATCGACGACCGTGTATCCGGCGGCGGCGGCCGCGTCGCGCTGATCGGCGCGGATCCAGAGGGCCGGCAGGCCGAACGCCGGCTCGCGCGCCTCGATGCCGTCGACCGCCTTCGAGACGGTGCCGGGGTTGATGGCCAGGAGCCGGTCGGGCATCAGCTCGGCGCGCGCTACCTCCACGCCCTTGACGAGAATCGCGTAGACGCGCGGCCCGAGCTGGAGGTTGTCGGCCACGTGCACCGACGGCACGATCATCCCCGTCTCGGTGGCGATCTGGCGGCGGATGGAGCGAATCCGCTGGAGCAGGGTGCCGCCCTGCCGCTCGTCCACGAGGGCGATGAGCGCGTAGCCCACCTCCACGCTGAGCGGCTCCACCGTCGCCAGCGTCTCGACGCTGGGCTCGGCGTGCGTCTGCGGCGCGGCCGCCGCGCTGTCGGGGACGGCCTCGGCCGTGTCCGGTTCGCGGTTCCAGTAGGCCGCCAGGCCGAAGATGCCGGCGACGAAGAAGAACGCGAGCTTGGGCAGCCCGGGGACGAGGCCGAGGGCAAACAGCACCGCGGCGCCCAGCGCCAGCGGCTGGAACCGCGAGAGCAGCTGCCTCGACACGTCGTCGCCGAGCGACGACTCCGACGCGGCACGCGTCGTGATGAGCGCCCCGGCCATCGCGACCAGCAGCGCGGGGATGGCCGTGACGAGGCCCTCGCCCACCGTCAGGATGGTGAACGTCCGGGCGGCATCGGCCAGTTCCATGTCGAACTGCACGATGCCGATTACGAGCCCGGCGACGATGTTGACACCGGTGATGAGCAGCGCGGCGATCGAGTCGCGCTGGGTGAAGCGGATCGCGCCGTCCATCGAGCCGTAGAACTCGGCTTCCTGGCGGACCTGCTCGCGCCGCGACCGCGCCTCCTGCTCGTCGATCATGCCGGCGTTGAGGTCGGCGTCGATCGACATCTGCTTGCCGGGCATGGCGTCGAGGGTGAACCGCGCGGTGACCTCCGAGATGCGCACCGCGCCGTGGTTGATCACGACGTACTGGATGGCGATGAGCACCAGGAAGACCACGACGCCGACGACGAAGTTGCCGCCCACGACGAACTGGCCGAAGGCCATGATCACGTGGCCGGCCGCGTCGACGCCCTCCGAGCCGTGCAGCAGGATCAGGCGCGTGCCGGCGACGTTGAGCGAGAGGCGCAGCAGCGTCAGCAGCAGGAGCAGCGAGGGGAAGGCCGAGAACTCGACGGGGTCCTTGATGTAGACCGCCGTCAGCAGCAGCACGACCGACAGCGCGATGTCGATCGACAGCAGGACGTCGAGCAGCGCCGGCGGCAACGGCAGCACCATCAGCGCCAGCACGAGGATGACGAGGACGGGGATCAGCAGGTTCTTCGCGAAGCTCGAGGGCATGACAGCGCGACTCCGGGCCTACAGCACGAGCTGCTTGAGGCGAATCAGGTACGCCAGCACTTCCGCGACGGCCTCGAACAGGTCGCCGGGGATGCGGTCGCCGACCTCGGCGCGCGCGTGAAGCGCGCGCGCCAGCGGCGGGTTCTCGACGATTGGCACGCCGTGCTCGCGCGCGATCGTCCGGATGCGGAGCGCCAGGTGGTCGGCGCCCTTCGCGACGACCTCGGGGGCGGCCTGGCCGCGCGCATAGGTGAGCGCCACGGCGTAGTGCGTCGGGTTGGTGATGACGACGGTCGCCTGCGGCACCGCGGCGAGCATCCGCTTGCGCGTCATCTGCTGCTGCACGCGGCGCACGCGAGCCTTGATCTCGGGGTTGCCCTCGGCCAGCTTGTGATCGTCCTTCACTTCCTGCTTGGTCATCTTCAGACTCTGGAGGTGACGCCACTTCTGGAGGGCCAGGTCGGCGCCCGCCAGCGCGAACATCGCGATGAACGCGCGGAGCAGAAACGTGCGGGTGTGCTCCCAGCCCTGCGTCGCCGCCACGTTCGGGTGCGACAGGGCCAGCGTGCCGGCGTCGGCCAGCACCGTGCGGACGGTGAGCCACGCGATCCACGCCACGATGCTGCCGACGACGAGCGTCTTGACGAGATCGAGGCCCGCCTTGCTGGGGGCGAGCTTCTGGATGCCCTTCGCGGGGCTGAGCCGCGTGAAGTCGAGACGCAGGCCCTCGGTGGCGAGGTTGAACCCGCCCTGGGCCTGCGTGGCCGCCGCCATCGCGACGAGGGCGCCGACGGCGACCGGCCCGACGAGCCAGCCGACCTGGATCAGGCCGTGGACGGCCAGGCCCAGCACCTCGCCACTGTCGATCGTCCGCATGGGCGACTGGCCCAGCCGGCCGAACGCCTCGCGCATCGCCAGGCCGAGGCCCTCGACCATCGAGCCACCCCACCACCCGAGCACGAGGAGCGCGATGCCGAGGTGCAGGGCATCGCCGAAGTCACGGCTGCGCGGCATCTGGCCGCGCTTCTTCGCGTCCTTGAGTCGCCGGCTGGTGGGTTTCTCTGTGCGTTCCCCTGCCATGGGCTTACCGGAAGGCCGACGCCGCCTGGGCGCCGAGCTGGAGGGCGTTCGGGAAGGCCCGCAGCAGGATCTCGGGCAGCACGCGGATGGTGACAAGCAGCACCAGCCAGCCCACGGTGAGCCGGACGGGCGCGGCGTTGACCATGAGGTTCAGCGTCGGCGCCACGCGCGCCAGCACGCCGAGCATGATCTCGACGAGCAGCAGCGTGATGACCAGGGGCGCCGCCAGCCGCACGCCGAGAACGAACATGAGCCCGAACATCCGCATGACCGACGCCCCGAGCGACTCGGCCACGCCGCCGGTGCCGAGCGGCAGCGCCTCGTAGGACGCCGCAAACGCCCGCAGCACGTCGTGATGCGCGTTGGTCAACAGGAACACGAACACGGCGAGCGAGCCGTAGAGCGCTGCCAGGACGTTGTTGCGCACGCCGCTCTGCGGATCGACGAGCGCCGCATACGACAGCCCCAGCTGGAACCCCGAGAGGTAACCGCCTAGCTCCGCTCCAGCCACCAGCAGGCGGACGGCGAACGCCAGCGCGAAGCCGATGGCGGCCTCGCGCACGGCGACGAGCGTGAGCACGCCCAGCTCGGTGATGCGGGGCACGTCCACGGCGGGCGCGAGCAGCACCGTGAGGATGACGATCAGGCCAATCTTCACGGGCGGCGGCGCGAAGTGGCTGCCGAGGAGCGGCGTCGCCATCACGAGCATGCCTGGCCGCACGATGAGCAGGCCGAACACGAGCAGCGGCGTGTCGTTCATCTCACCGCACGAGCTCGGGCAGGCGGCTCACCATCTGCCTGGCAAACCCCGACATCAGCCGCAGCATCCACGGGAACGTCAGGGCGAACGTGATGAAGATCGCGGCCGCGCGCGGGATGAACGCGAGCACGTTGTCCTGGATGCTCGTGACCGTCTGGAACACGCTCACGAGCACGCCCGCGACGAGGCCGGCCATCAGCATGGGCAGGCTGACGAGGATGGCCAGCTCGATGGCCTGGCGGACGATGCCGACGACGAGGGCTTCGGGCATGGCGGTCTACAGGAAGCTCCGGACGAGCGACGAGACCAGCAGATTCCAGCCGTCGATCATCACGAACAACATCACCTTGAACGGAAGCGAGATCATGGCCGGGGGCAGCTGGAGCATGCCCATCGACAGCAGCGTCGTGGACACGACGAGGTCGATGAGCAGGAACGGCACGAACAGGTAGAACCCCATCTGGAAGCCCGTCTTGAGCTCCGACAGGACGAAGGCGGGAATGACCACGCGCATCGGCAGGTCCGATGGGCTGTCGGGCCGCGCGATGTTGCCCAGCTCGACGAACACGGCGAGATCGGCCTCGCGTGTCTGCTTGAGCATGAAGTCGCGCAGCGGCGGCGCGCCGCGCTCCATCGCCTCCATCACCGAGATCTGCCCCTCGATGGCCGGCTGCACGGCCAGGGTGTTCAGCTGCTCGGCGACGGGCGCCATGATGAACGCGGTCAGGAACAGCGCGAGCCCGATGAGGATCTGGTTCGACGGCGCCTCCTGCGTCCCGAGCGCCTGCCTCAAGAAGTGGAAGACGATGACGATTCGTGTGAACGAGGTCATCGTCATGAGGATGGCCGGCAGGAACGAGAGGAGCGTCAGCAGCAGGACGATCTGCAGCGGGGCCGAGATCGAGCCGACGCCCTCGATGTTCACCGACGCGTTGTTCTGCGCGTGGGCCAGGACGGGTGTGGCCAGCCAGGCGGCGGCCGTGAGCGACGCGAGCGTGAGGCGGCGACGCATGACGGCTACTCCGACGCCTCGCCGCGACCAGCGTGCGCGTCGAGCGCGGCGTCGAACGACGTCCCCCGCTCGAGCTCGGTGAGCAGCGTCACCTGGGCCGTCGTGAGGCCGAGCAGCAGGCGCCTGCCCTCCACCGAGACGATGACGAGCTGTCGGCGGTCGCCAAGGGCGACGGCCGTCTCGACGGCGATCAGCCTGGGCCCCTTGCGCCCGAGCGTGTCGAACCCGCCGCGGCGCACCAGCCAGGCCAGCAGCGCCAGCAGGCCGAACACCACCAGGATGGCGAGGAGGCTGCGCAGCAGGCTCGGCCCGTCGGTCAGCGACGGTGGCCCCGCCTGCGCGAAGAGCGTCGGGATCGCGATCATCGACCGTCCCCGCCCGGCCGCGCGAGTTCGGTGATGCGTACCGACACCCCGTCGTCCATGATCACGACCTCGCCGCGCGCAATCAGCACGCCGTCGATGGTGAGCGCGAGGTCCTGGCCCGCCGACTGCTGGAGCCGCACGACGCTGCCCTGCTGCAGCCCCATGCAGGTGCGGATGCTGATCTCCCCCGTGCCGAGCACGATGTCGACGTCGCAGGTCACGTCCGCGAAGGGCCGGTATGCCTCCGGCAGTGCCGACGCCACGTCAGAACTGGACGACGAAGTCTGAGAAGAGGACATCGGAGACCTCGACGTGCGCCGCCTCGGTGACCCGTGCGGCGATCTCGTCCTTCAGCGTGGCCTTGCCTTCAGGAGTGACGAGCACCTGCGACTGCTGCGTGGTCAGCAGCTCGAGGACCGCGGAGCGGACGCGCGTCTTGAGGAGCGGGTCGTGCTCGATCTCGGCGGCGGCGTCCTTCTCGGCGAGGACGAGCTGCACTGTCACCCGCAGGAACCGTGACGCGCCAGGATCGGCAAGGTTGACCGTGAAGGTGTCGAGCGGCAGCAGGCTGCCCCGCCGCGGATCCTTCGCCGGGGCCGTCGTCTCGACGGCGGCGGCGGCCAGGGGCTGCTGCTGTCGTGCCCACCAGTAGCCGCCGCCTCCGGCAGCGGCCACCACCACACCCACGAGGAGGGCGAGGTGCAGCGTCGATCGCCGGGCAGTGGTGGCCGCGGCGGCAGGGGCAGGGGGTGTCTCGGTCTTGCTCATCGGTCAGCTCTGCGCGGCGTCATGCCGCGCCCGCTGCCCTGACAGCAAGGTCGATGCCGCAGGCGGGCCTGCTGGGTCGGATGCTGCGATCGGGCTGGATTCCGCGTGTTTTCGGGGGTCGCCTCGACGCCAGCGGCCGGGCGCGCTCATCGCACGCACGCCGGGCCGACGCGGTTGACGTCCGGGCGACAGCCCGGACGCCTTGCGTGACGGTCAGACGACGATGCTGAAGATGGGCTCGGCCGGATCGTCGTCGTGACGGCGGGCACGCGCACGCCGTCTGGCGTCCTCGGGCATCGAGTCCTGCCGATGCTGCTGACGCCGCTCGCCGTCACGGCTGACGACGAGGTCGTCGAGGCGCAGCCCCGCGGCTTCGAGCTGCTGCCGCAGCGACTGCTGGTTGGCCAGCAGCCACTCCTGCACCTGGGCCGACTCCGCTCGCACCACGGCAGTCACGGCGCCGCCCTCGACCTTGATCGACACATCCACCGGGCCGAGGTGCTCGGGCCGCAGCTGGATGCGCGCCTCACCGAGGCCCTGCTTCCACTGCACCCGCAGGCTCTTGACGACCTGGTCCACGACGCCGGCAGCCCCTGCCGCGGATGGCGCCGCTTCCTGCATGGGCGGCACCGCGGCGTCCATCTCGGCGTGACGCCACGCGGCTACGCCCGGGATGGCCGCTGCGTCGACAAGTGGTGGCGCCGTCCTGTCCATGGCCGCCGGTCCGTGCTGCTCCGCCGCGGCCTCGCGGTCCTGGGCCGATGGCGATGGCGCGCCCTGCCCCGGCCCGGCGACGGCGTCGTCGGTGGCCGAGGCCATGGCGTCGGCCAGGGCGGTATCGACGTTCGGGGACGTCCGCTGCGCCGCGGTACCATCGTCACCGGCGTCAGCCGGTGTCGTCTGGCGCACGCCGTCGAGAGACGGTGCTGGCGCTGGCAGTTGACCGTCGCGGGGCGGCTCAGCGACGGCGGTCGAGACGACCGCTGGTCCCGCGTCGCCAGCTCCGTCAGTCGTTGTCGGGACGGCTGGCGATGGCGATGCGTCAGCCTCTGCGTTCGTGACACTCCGAGGCGCGGCGCCGGTGCCGGCCGCGCGCAGCCCGTCGGACTCCACGACCGGGTCGGCCTCCACACCGGGAAGGTCCGCCGCAAACGCGGTCGCCGTCTCCCCAGGCACGTCACGTTGGGCAGGCGCCACCGTGCCCTGGGCGGCGCGGTCATCGCCAGCCCCGGGCCGTACGGCGTCGAGGGACGCCGCTGCCTTCGTGCCGTCGGGCGTGCCTTCAGGACCGACGACGTCCGGCTGACCTGCTTCGCCGGGCGACGCCGTCAGCAGGGACGCGGCGACGGCGCCAGCGGCGGCCGGCAGCATGCCGTGCGCGATGCCGGTCGCATCGACGGCCACCTCCGACACGTCGGCTGGCACGTCATCGTCCTCACCGGCGTGCGAGTCGTCGGCGGTACCGCTGTCGCCGCCGGACAGGCGCCAGGGCGCCCACGCGCCGGCGTCTGCCCGCTCGGCAGGCGGGCGACCCTCGACGGGCGCAGGGCCTGCGGCTTCGTGACCGGCACCTCGCGGTCCACGCTCCCGCTCCTCGCGCCCGGCCGTCCTGTCGCGCACGCCGGTCTCGCGCGGCGATCGCTCTCCTGCCGCGGCGTCGAGCGCCGCCTCGAACGCGGCAGGCTCCGCCCTGCCCGCGGCGCGTGCGGACGCGCCGCGCGATGGTGCCGGCGCGGGTGCCACCTGGGCGGCGCCTGAAGCCTGGAGCAGGGAGGGTCGCATGGCGTCAGCGCTTCAGGGAGAGCGTCTCGACGAGGATCTCGTCCGAGACGGTGATGGTGCGCGAGTTCGCCTGGTAGCCGCGCTGCGCGAGGATCATCTGCGTGAACTCCTGCGCGATGTCGACGTTCGACTGCTCGATGGCGCTGCCGATGAGCGTGCCGCGGCCGCCCGTGCCCGCCGTGCCGATGTTCGGCACGCCGGCCGACTGGCTCTCGCCGTAACGGTTGCCGCCCAGCTTCAGCAGGCCCTTCGGGTTGTTGAAGTTGGCAAGCGCCAGCTGGCCCACGGCCACGCTCTCGCCCGCGCCGAACGTCGCGACGATCCGGCCCGCGCCGTCGATCGAGATGCTGCTGATCTGCCCGGCCGGCGAGCCGTTCTGCGTGATCGACGACGTCTCCGACGGCGAGGCGAAGCTCGTGATCGTCGGCGTGTCGCCCGGAGGCGGCGTGATGTCCCAGACGATGTTGCCGCCGGCCGCACCGTTGGCCCAGGTGGCCGGCCCCACGAGGTTGATGTCGCCGGCCGGCGCCGTCAGCTGGCCGTTGCCGTCGAAGGTCAGCGCGCCGGTGGCCAGGACGAACTCGCCGGCGCCGCCGTCGACGTCGGCCTGCGGCACCGTGGCCGTGTAGGTCCACTGCCCCGGACCGGTCTTCTCGAAGTTGATGCTGACGGTGTGGGGGCTGCCGAGCGCGTCGTAGATCTTGATCGGCGTCGTGAAGTTCGGTGCGCCGGTCACCTCCGCGTTCGCGTCGAGGTTGATCTGGGTACGCACGTTCGTGGTCGTCACGGGCGCGCGGAGCACGCCGGGCGGCACGGTGATGTCACCGGGCGCGCCCGTCGTCAGCACGTCGCCGGTGACGGGATCGATCTGCGTGTACCCCTGCACGCGCAGGCCGTCGGTCGTCACGAGCTCGCCGTCGTCGTTGAAGGTGAAGTTGCCGGCGCGCGTGTACGACACGCTGTTGCCGTCGCGGACGACGAAGAAGCCGCTGCCCTGGATGGCGACGTTGGTGGCCTCGCGCGTGTTCTCGATGGGCCCCTGGCTGAACACGGGCGAGATCGCGCCGGTGACGACGCCGAGGCCCACCTGCATCGGGTTGATGCTGGTGCCGCCGACCGTCTGGCTCACCAGATCGGAGAAGCTCACCGCGCTCGCCTTGTAGCCGATCGTGTTGATGTTGGCGAGGTTGTTGCCGATCACGCTGAGGTACGTCGCGTTGGCACTGAGCCCCGAGAGCCCAGCCGCGAAAGATCCGACGGCCATGTCCTACTGTCCTTCCTGGGCGGTCTCGCCCGAGGGCTGTGACGCGACGAGCAGCGCGCCGATCGCGTCGAGTGTGTTCGAGATCTCGGTGAGCTTCTCGAGCGAGCTGAACGTGGCCAGCTGCTGGATCAACTCGCCGTTGTCCTGAGGTTTCGTGGGGTCCTGATTCTGCAGCTGCGTGACCAGCAGCTTCATGAACGCGTCCTGCCCCAGATCGCGCATTCCCGAGGGCGTGCCTGCCGCCGCTGTCGTCGCGGGCGGCGTCTGTCCGATTGCCGGTGTGCTCACGTGGTGTCTCCCGGACGCCGGGCCGCCTTCATGGTGGCCAGTTCGTCGATCGCCTGCATCTCGCGGTGCGCCAGTGCCGCCTCGAATGCCGCGCGCTGTCGGTCACGCAGCCGCTCGAGGACCCGCAGGGCGATGCGCGCCTCGCGCGCCTCGCGCGCCGCGACATCACGGACCTCCTGGCGCTCCTGCACTTCGAGCCGTCGAGCCTCGACGTCCCGTGTCTTTGCCGCAATCCAATTTCGGTGCCAGCCCAGCATGACCACGTCGGCCCCCTCGCGCTCGGCACGCCCGGCCCGCGCGTAGGCGTCGGCCAGCTTCGTGTCGGCGTCCACCAGCCGCTGCGTCGCCTCCTGCACGCGCCGTTCTGCCAGCGCCAGCGCGCGCTGCGCCTCGTCGTCGCGGCGCTGGCGCAGGCGGATGACCGGATCGAGCTTGAAGCGGAAGCGGGTCATGGCCGATTGACGTCGATGGGGGTGGCGCCTGCGCCGCGCGAAGTGTCGACAGCGCGACAGCGATGGTCGGGGCGCACGGCTACAGGGCGTGCAGCGCCTGCACGGCGTCCTCGAAGCTGCAGAGGCCGTCGGCAGGCTGCCGCAGGAACGCTTCGATCACCTCGCGGTGCGCGAGCGCGTCGTCCACGCGCGGGTTCGAACCGGCGATGTAGGCGCCAATCGATACGAGATCCTCGTTCTCCTTGATCAAGGCCATCCAGTCGCGCACGCGGCCGGCCTTGGCACGGTGCTCCGGCGTCGTGACGTCGGGCATCGTCCGGCTCACGCTCGGCAGGATGTCGATCGCGGGATAGTGATTGCGGGCGCCGAGCGCGCGCGACAGGATGACGTGGCCGTCGAGAATCGCCCGCACGTTGTCGGCGACGGGCTCGTTGGTGTCGTCGCCCT
>CAYSHC010000026.1:21493-45650 GCA_964430855.1 uncultured Vicinamibacteraceae bacterium | reverse complement strand
TCCGGAGGACGGCTCGGAGAGCCGTCCCTACCGGCCAATCTGCCGCCATGCCCTGGCGCGCAGCGACCAGACATTGAAGGACGCCCCGGTGCCATGAAGGGG
The DNA here is from genome assembly GCA_964430855.1 of uncultured Vicinamibacteraceae bacterium. Classification (GTDB taxonomy): domain Bacteria; phylum Acidobacteriota; class Vicinamibacteria; order Vicinamibacterales; family Vicinamibacteraceae; genus JAEZDP01. Next base: position 45,548 of record CAYSHC010000026.1, on the reverse strand, counting down.
GCAAAGAATGGTAGGGACGGCTCTCCGAGCCGTCCGCTCCCAAGCCGTCCGCCTTCCGAGCCGTCTGCCTCCCCAGCACTCACCGAGCCGTCCGAAACGCACGTTCGGCCGCGTGGCGCCCGGCGCGCGCTACGCGCCGGGGCACGCTCCCGGCAGCCGCAAGCGCTCTGTCGGCGGTGGTGAGCTCCGGCACTCAGCGCGGCTCCGTGCGAAGGGCGTGCGTGGGCCGAGGCAGAAGCCGCGGTGGCGGGTCTCCTGTATCCGGAGGACGGCTCGGAGAGCCGTCCCTACCGGCCAATCTGCCGCCATGCCCTGTGCGCCCTATGCGCTGGGCAAGCTCCCGGCAGGCCGCAGGACTCTCCTGTGGCCCGGCCGGACGGCTCGGAGAGCCGTCCCTACCTGGCGTGTCAGAACAGGTACCGCAGCATGAACTGCACGCGGTAGACGTCGTTGGTGTCGGCCGTCCGCTCGAGCGGCGTGCGCAGCAGCTCGTTGTTCACGACGCGGAGGCGGTACTGCGCCCGGCCTTCCGCGTCGGCCGGGCCGCCCTGCGCCGCCGACGGCACCACCAGCGGCTGGTTCGAGACGAGCCGCTGGGCAACGCCCCAGTCCTTGTTCAGCAGGTTGCCGAAGTTCAGCACGTCCACCCGGAACTGGAGCGAGTGCCGCGTCCCGCGGATGTTGGTGAACAGGTCCTGCGCGACGCTGAGGTCGAGGCGATTGACCATCGGCAGGAACACCGCGCCGCGCTGCGCGTACTCTCCCCGGTGCTTGCGGAGGTAGCTGTCGGCTTCGATGTACGCGTCCCACGCCGCGGCCTGCTCGGCGGCGGTGAACGTGCGCCCGCCCTGCGTGAACGTCTGGAAGTTCATCTCCGACTGGTCACGCGGGATGTAGATCAGGTCGTTCTGCGTGCCGCCGTCCCCGTTGAGGTCGCCCGAGTACGTGTAGCTCGCGTTGCCCGCGTTGCGCGCTTCCCAGAAGAACGACACGGTGGTCGCCCCGAACGAGAAGTACTCCGCCGTGTACGAGCCGGCCAGGAACACGCGGTGCCCGGGCGAGGTGAACGCGTAGCCGAGGCCCGGGTTGTTCGGGTCGCCGGCGTGGGCGTTGTTGTTCCACGACCCGAAGGCCACCGACCCCGGATCCACGGTGTTCTTCGCCTCGCCGTAGCTGTAGGCCCCTTTCAGGAAGCCGCCGCGGAAGTTCCTGGTCAGCGACCCGGCGACGTTCCACGAGCGCCCGACGTCCTGGTTGCTCAGGACGATCGCGTTCTGGACGAACGAGTGGATGCGGTTTGACGCGTACCGCGGCCTGCTGTCGGCCCCGGTGAACTGCCCGCTCGGCGCCGGCAGGTTGACGTTGGTGTAGTAGATGCCGTTGACGTCGCGGTTGTAGACGACCTCGCCCGTCGCGACGAGGCCGCCGAACAGGCGCTGGTCCACGGCCAGGTTCGTGCGCCACAGCTGCGGGAACTTGAAGTCGGGATCGGTGAGCGCCAGCTCGAAGGTGCTCGCCGGCGACCCGTCCACCGACGTCGGCTTGTAGGCGTTCGGGTCGGGGTTGAACGGCCGCTCGGTCGTGTTGTCGAGCTGCTCGAAGCCGGTCAGCACGCCCGTGTTGCCGATCTGGTTCGAGATCCACACGTAGGCCGGGCGTCCCGTGAACAGGCCGGTGCCGCCGCGCACCTGCGTGCGCCGCTCGCCGTCCACGGCCCAGTTGAACCCGACGCGCGGCGACCAGAGCACGTTCGGGTCGGGCAGCTTGGCGGTCGAGAACTGCACCGGGTTGCCGTGCTCGTCGCGGAACGTGAGTGCGTCGGCCACCGCGTTGGCAAAGCCGGTCTCGCCGAAGAACGGGACGTCGAAGCGCAGGCCCGCGGTGATCTTGACGTTGTCGCGGACCATCCACTCGTCCTGCGCGTACGCGCCGGCGTAGGTCACCTCGAGCGGCTGCAGCGGCTTCTCGAGGCCGGGGATGTTGCTCCACCGCACCTGGAAGCGCCGGAGGGTCACCGGCGAGGTCGTGCGGTTCGGGTTGGCCAGGTAGTCGTTCGCGTCGGCGTAGAAGTCGGCCAGCGAGTTGTACACGTAGGCGCCCTGCGAGCCGGGGAAGAACACGTTCTCCGACTCGTAGCGCTCGAGCGTCCCGCCGACGGTGAACGCGTGCTTGTTGGTGAACTTCGTGAAGTTGTTCTGAAGCTGGAAGGTGTTGTAGCGCAGCTCGTTGTTCGGCGTGAACGGCTCGTAGCCGAACGTCGTGTACACGGTTCCTTCCTCGAGGATGTCCACCATCGGGAAGAGGCGTCCGTCGCCGCGCACCGACCGGCTCTCGTCCTGCTTGGTGTAACCGATGATGAGCGAGTTGGCCATGCTCGTGCCGAACGTGGCGTTCCATTCGCCGACGCCCGAGCGGATGTCCTCGATGATCTGGTAGTTCGAGTTGGCGAAGTTGAGGCCGAAGGTGCTCGTCCGGCGATTGCCGAAGCCGAGCGACGAGGAGTTGGACGCGAGCACGTCGGTGAACGAGTCGAGGTGCGTGTAGCGGAAGCTGAACTTGTTGCTGCTGTTCAGGCTGTAGTCGGTCTTGAACAGGTAGCGGCGCGCCGGGGTCTCGAACTCGTACCCCTCGTAGGGGCCCGTGTCGTAGTCGAAGTTGGTCCGGAGGAAGTTGCTCAGCTGGTCGAGGTCTGACGCCAGCACGCGGGTCACGCCGCCGCCGACGGGCTCACCGCCCCTGTTGGCGCGGAACGTCGTGCCCGGCTGGGTGAGCGACTCGTCCTCGACGTTGAAGAAGAAGAACAGCTTGTTCTTCCAGATCGGGCCCGACACCCAGCCGCCCGTGTTGGCGAACTCGAAGGTGCCGACGTTGACCGTCTGGCTGCCCGCCTCCGTGCCCACGAGGCTGTCGTCGCGCCACTGGCGGTAGATGGAGCCGTGGAACGAGTTGCCGCCGCTGCGGGTCACCGTGTTGACGCCCGCGCCGATGAAGTTGCCCTGGCGTACGTCGTAGGGCGCGACGTTGATCTGGATCTGCTCGATGGCCTGCGGGGAGATCGGCGCGACGCCGGTCCGCTCGCCCGGGGCGCCCGCGAGGCCGAAGGAGTTGTTGAAGTACGACCCGTCGACGGTGATGTTGTTCAGCCTGTCGTCCTGGCCGGCAAATGACGTGCCCCGGGCCTGGGGCGTGAGCCGCGTGTAGTTGTCGAGCCTGTTGGTGATGTTGGGGAGCGTCGCGATCTGCTCGCGCGTCACCGTCGTGGCGGCACCGGTACGGTTGGAGCTGAAGACGGCATCGGCCGTGGCCGTGACCATGACCGTCTCCTCGAGGGCAATCGTCTGCACCGTGAGGTCGAGGTCGGTCATCACGCCGAGGTTCACCATGACGTCCTCGCGGGTGACCGGCTCGAAGGCCGTGCCCTCGCCGACATAGGTGACGGTCACGACGTACGGCCCGCCGACGCGCATGTTCGGCAGCACGTACCGGCCGTCCTGCCGCGTCGTGGTCTCGTAGGGCGTGCCGGACGGCAGGTGGATGGCGATGACGCTCGCCCCCGCCACCGGGTTCTGCTGCGCGTCGGTGACCACGCCGCTCAGCGACCCCGTCGTCACGCCCTGCGCCCGGGCCGCGGAGGACGCCGCGATGAGGATGCCCGCCGCGAGGGCCAGCACCGGGATCACCCGCCTGCACACAGGAAGCACACCGTCGTTGCCGGAACGCGCTGCACGTGCCCGTCGCAACACTCTCAACATGGGGAGTTCTCCAGGGAAGAAACGTCGACGGGCCCTGCCTGGCGGCCGGCCGTCGGCTGGCGCCGGCGTCGTCGCGCCGTCGCCCCGAAATCAACAGGGAAAAGGTAGCAGACTGAGTGTTTCACCGGCGTAAATACCGCCGCGCGGATTCGTGGATCGCCGATCCGGGCGGCCGGATGTCCCCACTACGACAAAAGGGGCGGGAGTGTGACTCCCGCCCCTTGTCCACCACCACCACGCCGGTGCGCACGCGCGTGCGCGGCACTCAGGACTTCTTCTGGGCCGCTTCCGCGTCGGCGATGCCCTGGAGCTTGTTGCGAATCTCGATTGCCTGGTCGCGCAGGCGATCGGCCTCGGAGAGCAGCTCCTTCTGGCGGGCCGGGCTCGTCTCGACGAGCGCCTGCTGCCGCAGCAGGAGATTCTTCATCACGAGGGCGTCGACGTAGTCCGGCTTGATCTCGAGGGCCTTGTTCTCGGCCTCGAGGCCGCGGGCGATGTAATCGACCTTCTGGGCCCGGCTGAGGGTGTAGTCCTTGCGGACCTTCTCCTCGAAGTATCCGGCGACCGTGTGGTAGGCCTCGGGGTTGTTCGGCTCCAGCCTGATACGGTTCTCGAACGCCTCCATCGTCTTCTCGAAGTCGCCCTGACGGTTGTAGAAGCCCGCCAGCTGCAGCTGGACATCCACCGTGTTCGGCGCCACGTCACGCGCCTTGAGCAGCATCTGCTCGGCTTCCTCGATGCGGCCCGCGTCCTCGTAGAGCTTGGCCAGCCCGAAGTAGTTGTTGATGTCGGACGGGTCGAGCTCGAGGATCATCCGCCCGACGGCCTCGGCCTTCTCGGGGTCGTTCAGCTTGCTCGGCCCGTAGAGCCCCACCAGGTACTCGAGCGACCGCTTGCGGAAGATGGCGCCCTGCCCCTCGCGCGACTCGGGGTCGATGTTCTCGTAGGCCAGGCGATAGTACTTCTCCGCCTCCGTCAGGTGACGGTCGTTCTCGGGGTCGCCCTGGCGGGTTGACCGGTAGGCGTTGTCGTGGGCGTTGGCCAGGTAGAAGTACGCGAACGGGCGGAACTCGAACTCGTTGGCTGACGCCGTCTCGAGGTGCTCGATGGCCTTCCGGTAGTCCTGCTGCTGATAGGCCGCGATCCCGTCCTTGAACGCCTTCTGCGCCTGGAGCTGACCGCACGCGGCCACTGAGGCGCTCAGGCCGACAACGACCGCGAGCCGAGTGATGGTCAACCGCGTCGACATGAATCTTCTTCTCCTTGCGGCTCCCGCCTTCCGGCGGAGCCAGACCCGACCGGGGGGACGGTGAGCCGTACCGTCTCTGGCATGAGGCCGACGCTGGCCGGGGGTGAGCCCCCGCCAATCGTGGTTTCACGCGGAAAAAACGCGAGCAGTATAGTGATCCGTTTCCTCGCCGGTCAAGCTGACCAGCCTGCTATGATCGCCGTATGGCCCCCGTATTGAGGCGTTAGACACCGTCATACATGATTCGGTTCGAGGACCTCGTCGACAAGGTCCGGTCCTATAGTCCGGAAGCCGACCTCGAGTTGCTGCGCCGGGCATATGTCTTCTCGGCACTCGAGCACAAGGGACAGGTGCGCCATTCCGGGGAGCCCTACCTCGTCCACCCCCTCGAGGTGGCCAGCCTCCTCGCCGACATGCGCCTCGACGTCGTCGCCGTGGCGGCGGGCCTGCTGCATGACGTCGTGGAGGACACCCTTACGACGAGCGACCGCGTCCGTGAGCTGTTCGGACCGGAGGTCGCGCACGTCGTCGACGGGGTGACAAAGCTCAGCAGTATTCCGTTCTCCTCCAGGGAGGCCCAGCAGGCCGAGAACTTCCGCCGGATGTTCCTGGCCATGGTCGACGACATCCGGGTGATTCTCGTCAAGCTGGCCGACCGCCTGCACAACATGCGGACCATCGGCCACGTCCCTGAGGACAAGCGGGAGCGGATCGCCCGCGAGACACTCGACATCTACGCGCCCATTGCCCACCGGCTGGGCATGAGCAAGATCAAGAACGAGCTCGAGGACCTCTCCTTCAAGGCACTCGAGCCGCGCGTCTACGAGGACCTGCGGGAGCAGGTGGAGCGCCGCCGCCGGAGCACCCAGGGGCTGATGGGGGACCTGCGCGAGACGCTGCTCAGGAAGCTCAGCGAGGCGGAGGTGCCCGTCATCTCCATCGACGGCCGCATCAAGCGTCTCTACAGCATCTGGCTCAAGCTGAAGCGCCAGCGGATCAGCCTGGATCAGGTGTACGACCTGGTGGCGCTCCGCATCATCACGCCGAGCGTCCGCGACTGCTACGCCGCCCTCGGCATCGTGCACCAGACCTGGTCGCCCGTCCCGGATCGCATCAAGGACTTCATCGCGATGCCGCGGCCCAACGGCTACCAGTCGCTCCACACCTCCGTCATCAGCGACCGCGGCCTGCCGTTCGAGATCCAGATCCGTACCGAGGAGATGCATCGCATCGCCGAGGAAGGCATCGCCGCGCACTGGAAGTACAAGGAGGGGCGCGTCGGGGCACAGCGCGACGAGCACTACTTCAAGTGGCTGCGCCAGCTGCTCGAGTGGCAGCAGGAGGTCCGCGACCCGCACGAGTACATCCAGAACCTCAAGATCGACCTCTACCCGGAGGAGATCTACTGCTTCACGCCGGGCGGCGAGCTGAAGGAGCTGCCGCGCGGCGCCACGGTCGTGGACTTCGCCTACTCGGTCCACACCGACGTGGGGCACCAGTGCGTCGGCGCGCGGGTCAACGGCAAGATGGTGCCGCTGCGCCACAAGCTGAACAACGGCGACATCGTCGAGATCCTGACGGCGACGGGCCACAAGCCGAGCCGCGACTGGCTGACGTTTGTGGCCACGTCGCGGGCGCGCAACAAGATCCGGCACTTCATCCAGGCGGAGGAGAAGGCGCGCTCGATCGAGCTCGGGCGCAAGCTGTTCGAGAAGGAGGCCCGCCGCTTCGACATCAACCCGAAGCAGATCCCGGCCGAGGCGTGGCAGAAGGCCGCCCAGGACCAGGGCATGCAGAAGGAGGACGACCTCTTCGCGGCCATCGGCTGGGGCAAGCTGACGGCGCGGGCGCTCATCGGCAAGCTGGTGCCGGCCGAGCAGCTCGAGGAGAAGGCGCCGCCCGGCGCGCTCGTCTCGGCGGTGCGGCGCGTGCTGCGGCCGCGCGGCGAGGACAAGATCCGCGTCCACGGCGCCGACGACCTGCTCGTCGTGCGCGCCAAGTGCTGCAACCCTATTCGCGGCGAGAAGATCGTCGGCTACATCACGCGCGGTAAGGGCGTGTCGGTGCACTCGGCGTCGTGTCGCAACGTGGCGAACCTGCTCTACGACCCCGAGCGGCGCATCGACGTCGAGTGGGACACCGGCGCCGACAGCGGTGCGCCCTACACGGTGCGCCTGACCATCGAGGTCGAGGACCGGCGGGGCATGCTGGCGGCCATCAGCAGCAAGGTCTCCGCGATCAACACCAACATCAGGACGATGGAGGCCACCACCAACCAGCAGCAGGGCTTCATCGACATGACGGTGGAGATCCAGGACCTCAAGCACCTCGAGAAGGTGCTCCGGGCGGTGAAGGGCCTGCCCGGCGTGCTGAACGTGGAGCGCGTGACCAGCCGCGCCGAACGCGCGAGTTGAGCCGCCCCGCGGGCGCGGGACGGTCAGCCGATCAGGGGAGGAGCGCGATCGTCTCGATTTCCACGCGCACGTCGCGCGGGAGCCGGGCGACCTGCACGGTGGATCGCGCCGGAGCCGGATCGGTGAAGAACGTGCCGTAGACCTCGTTCATCGCGGCGAACTCCGTGAGGTCGGCCAGGAAGACCGTGGTCTTGACGACCGCGTCGAACGACACGCCGGCCGCGGCGAGGACCGCGCCGATGTTCTCGAGCACACGCCGCGTCTGGACGCGGATGTCGCCGGTCACGACCTCGCCCGTGGCGGGGTCGAGCGGGATCTGGCCCGAGAGGAACAGCAGCGACCCCGCCTGGATGGCCTGCGAGTAGGGACCAATCGCCTGCGGGGCGTCGGGCGCCGAGATCGACGCGCGGCGTTGCACGTCAGGCGGCCTTCACGACCTTGTTGGAGCGGATGCAGCGCGTGCACACCTTGATCCGGCGGGCGGCGCCGTTGATGAGCGCGCGCACCGTCTGGAGGTTGGGGTTGAAGCGCCGCGAGGTCACGTTGTGGGCGTGGCTGACGTTCCTGCCGAACGACACACCCTTGCCGCAGATTTCACACCGGTTGGCCATGGCTTGAATCTCACTGGTCGCCGCCTGGCGGGCCGTGGTGGGCGCCCGCGGGCGGGTCAGAAACACTGGATTCTAGCACGACGGCCCTGTGAAGTCAGCCCGGCGGCTCGCCCCGCCCGAGTTCGGCCAGGGCAGCAGCCGCCAGTGCGTGGGCGGCCCGGGCCTCCCCCGGCCCCTCGCGCAGCGTCCGCTCGAGGACGTCGAAGAACGCGGTCGCGGCCTCCGATCCCGCGCCCGGTCGGACGGCCTGACGCTCGATGCGGCGCAGCGCCGGGATGGCATGCAGGCCGACCCGCGGGAACCCGTCCGCCTCGAGCTGCCGGAGCGCGTCGCGGAGGGCGTCGGCCAGCCGTGCGGCGATGAGCGACTCCGGCCGGTGTTCGTAGACGAGGCCGCGCGCTTCGGTCTCGAACGTCGCGCGCAGGGCGCCCGCGGCCTCGCGAAGGTCGCCGTCGTGCGGGGAGGGCACGGCGGTCCGACGGTGCGTGAGCGCCGCCCGCAGGCAGCTGGTGAGCACCACATACTCGGGCTCCGAGAGGCCGGCCAGCAGCTCGCGAAGGCGCTGCTGGTCCTCCTCCACCTGGCGCTGCTGCGCCGCCGGGGGGTGCGTTGCAGCCACGCGCAGCCAGCCGCAGTCGGGCGGGCAGGCGATCTCGGTCAGCCGCTTCGACCCGCAGCAGACGGGGCAGATCGTCCGGCCGAGGGCCGGGCAGGCCCGCCGGGCCTTCCTCGTGTCGCAGACACCGCATCGCATGGCGGGCAGCGTCGCATGAGGTGGGGTAACGGTCAACCGAGAGTGTCGCCGCGGTGGGACGTTTCCGGAGCAGCGGCGGACACTTCCCCTGTCAAACCGACACTCGACAAGTCACGTCTAATAGGCCAAGCGCGGCTGACGTCCTCCGCCGGCCGACACTGGCCAACTGTCTAAGCCTCATAGATAGAGTACTTTCAGGCATTTCGGGCCGGTAGTGTCGTCTCTGGAAGGAGGGTGGCCAGCCGACGCGGGTCCCGGGCACGGGCGTCGCCCATGGATGGCACGCCATGTGCTTGCAGACCCGGTGACGATTGAACGAGTTGAAAGGAGCGTCGACATCATGAAGGCGCGTAAGACGAATAAAAAGACGGCTCCGGCCGTCGCGACGGCAAATAGATCACGGTACGAGGAGTTGCGCCGGATTCTCGAGGAGCGGCGCCGGGAGCTTGCCCTCCAGCTTCAGGACCGGATGCGTTCCGTGCGGACCGAAGGGCCGGTGAACATGGCGCAGGGCGTTGTCGACGCGGAAGAGGCGTCGGTGTCCGACATCCAGGAAGACATCGAGATCGCGTTGATGCAGATGAAGTCGGAGACCCTCAACCGGGTCAACGAGGCACTGGCCAGGCTCGAAGAGGGCACCTATGGCAACTGCTTCGAGTGCGGGGAAGAGATCTCCGAGCAGCGGCTGAGGGCGCTTCCCTTCGCGGTGCGGTGCAAGGACTGCGAAGAGGAGCGGGAAGCTGCCATCGAGCGGGAAAAGTTCCTCTCCTCGCGGCGAGGAACCACCGCTCTGCTCATGAGCATGTCAGGCTGACGTCCGGTCACCTGGGCCATCCATGAGGAAGGCCGCGCCTCCACGGTGGAGGCGCGGCCTTTCGCGTTCCGGAGGCGGCATTGCCGCCGCACCGGCCACGGCACTCAGATGCCGTGGCGGCGTGCCGTGAGCAGCGTGTACGCCACGACGGTCTTCATGTCCACGATTTCGCCGTTCAGGATCATCTCGCCGAGGCGCGGCACGGGGACGGCCATCACCTCGATGTCCTCACCGGGGTCGTGCGCGGCGGCGTGGTCGGGGACGCCGAGCTCCGTCAGCCTGTAGAAGTGCATCACCTCGGTCGTGTAGCCGGGCGACGGATACAGCGACGCGAGCAGCTCCACACGGTTCGGCCAGTAGCCCACTTCCTCGTGGCATTCGCGCCGCGCGCCATCGACGGGATCCTCCCCCTCCTCCAGCGTGCCCGCCGGCACCTCCCAGATCGCGCGGCCCAGCGCGTGGCGGTACTGCCGCACGAGCAGCACCGTCTGCGGGTCGGGCATCGGCAGCAGCACCGCGGACCCCCGGTGCTGCACCAGGTCGATGGTCGTCTCGACGCCGTGCGGCAGCCGCACGCGCTCGCGCGTGACGCTGAACACGCGTCCCGTGAAGGCGATCGATGTGGACGGGTCGGTCAACGTCCTACCTCATAGCCGAAGCGCTCGATGTCGGCGTCAAGCTGCGCCAGGACGCGCTCGAGGTCCGGAGCGAGCGGCGCTTCGAAGGTGAGGCGCCGGCCGTCCCGGGGGTGCGTCAGCCGGAGCGATTCCGCGTGCAGGAATGGCCGTGTCAGCGAGGACACCGCCTTGAGATGCGGGGGCATCCGCCGCCGCACGCCGCCGTAGGTCGCGTCGCCCACCACGGGGTGGCCGATCGAGCTGAGGTGCACGCGGATCTGATGCGTCCGTCCCGTGGCGATGGCCACGCGCAGCAGCGACACGCCTGGCAGGTTGAGCGCCCAGGTGACGCGCGTCACGGCCGCTCGCGACCGGCGCGCGCGCGTGGACATCTTCTGCCTGTCGTGCGGATCGCGCCCGATGGGCGTGTCGATGCGACGGCCGTACTGCACGAGGCCCCACACGAGCGTGACGTATTCCTTCTCGACCTCGCGATCATGGAACTGCCGCGCGAGCTCGGCGTGGGCGGCCGCGTTGCGTGCCACCACCATCACGCCGGATGTGCCCTTGTCGAGGCGGTGCACGATCCCCGGGCGGTCGTCGTCGCCGACGCCCTCGAGGTCTGCGTGGTGGAGCAGCGCGTTGACGAGCGTGCCCCCGTGGTGGCCCACGGCAGGATGCACCACCATGCCGGGCGGCTTGTTGACGACGATGATGTCCTCGTCCTCGTGGAGGATGTCGAGCGGGATATCCTCGGGCACGGCGGTCGTCGCCGGCGCGGGCGGGATCTCGACGTCGACGGTCAAGCCCGCGCGCACCGGCTCGCTGACCTTCCGCAGCGGTGTGCCACCGGCCGTCACGCGGCCGTCGCGGATCAGCTTCTGGACCTGCGCCCGCGAGATCGCCGGCAGCAGCGCGGTGAGCGCCTGGTCGAGGCGCAGCCCGTCCTGCTCGTCGGTGACGGTGACCTGCGTGAGCGTCGCGCTCATGCCCGTGCGCCGACAGGCGTGCGCGAGGGACGCCGCGAGAGCCGGACGAGCATCACGATCGCCAGCGGCACGATGAGCAGCGAGATGAACTGCGACGTCGAGACGCTGGCAAACACCATCCCGCGCGGGTCGCCCCTGAACATCTCGATGATGAACCGCGAGATGCCGTACACCAGCATGTAGCCCCAGAACGTGCGTCCTGGGAACGGCCGGCCCTTGCCCTCGAAGGCGAGCAGCAGCACGAGGATCACCAGCTCGGCGCCGGCTTCGTAGAGCTGCGTCGGGTGCAGGTGCACGCCGAGCGGCGTGCCGACGTTCTCGGCCGCCAGCGGGTTGGTGAACACGACCGCCCACGGCACGTCGGTGGGCCGTCCGTAACAGCAGCCGGCGAGGAAGCAGCCGAGGCGCCCGACGACGTGGCCGAGCGCGATGCCGGGCGCGACGATGTCGCCCACCTCCCACGTGGGCAGCCGGTGCTTCCGGACGTACCACAGGCCCACGGCCACGGCCAGCAGCAGGCCGCCGTAGAAGACGCCGCCCGACCGCACGAGCGACAGGATGTCGCGCGGGTTCTGCACGAAGTGGTCGAAGTCGACGATGACCAGCAGCAGCTTCGCGCCGACGAGCGCGCTCACGATGATGTAGATGCCGAGGTCCATGATCCGGGCCGGGTCGAGCCCCCGCCGGCGGGCGCGGACCAGCGCGAGCTGGAGGCCGCCGAGGTAGGCAGCGGCCAGCAGGACGCCGTACGAGTAGACGGTCAGCGGACCCAGGTCAAACAGTTTCGGAAACATGGCGGTGCAGGAAGAGCGCGTCGGCGAAAAACAGCACCGCGCCCACGGTGATGGCGGCGTCGGCGACGTTGAACGCCCAGAAGTGCCAGGTGCCGAAGACGACGTCCACGAAGTCGAGGACGTAGCCGACGGTAGCCCTGTCGATGAGGTTGCCTATCGCGCCGGCGATGATCAGCACGAACGCGTACCGCGTCGCCCACGACTCGTGCGCCACCTGGCGCGCGTACCAGAGCAGCGCGAGCAGCGCGAGCGTCGCCATCACGGCCACCACCACGGGCTTGTACGCGAAGTCCACGGCATTGAACATCCCGAACGCCGCGCCGGTGTTGCGCACGTGCGTGATGTTGAGCAGGCCCGGAATCACGGGCACGGTCTCGTAGAGGGCGACGCTGTGGTAGACCAGCCACTTCGTCAGCTGGTCGAGCACGACGATCGCGACGAGCGCCCACGGCTCGGGGCGCCACAGCACGCCGCGCCGGGAGCGCTGCGGCGCATTCACGCCACGGTCTCCGCCAGTCCCAGCGCGTGTTCGCAGCGCCGGCAGATTCCGGCGGCCTCGCCTTCGGTGACCACCTCGGGGACGTACCGCCAGCAGCGCTCGCACTTGATGCCCGGCGCGCGCACGACCTCGATGGCGAGCGTGCCCCGGTCGTCCGGACGCGGCGGGTCGCCCGCGACGGCCTGCGCCGCGGCGGCGACGACGGAGAACGGCTCGAGCACGGGCCCACCCGTCAGCACGACGTCGCTGACGATGAACAGCGGGGCGAGCTGGTCGGCGTGTGCCCGGAGCAGCGTCGCGTACTCGCCGCTGGCGCGCAGGATGACCTGGGCCTCGAGCGAGTTGCCGATCACCTTGGCCTTGCGCTGCTCCTCGAGTTTCGCATTGACCTGCTCGCGCACGTCGAGCAGCCGCCGCCAGCGCTCGAGGCGCGGCCCGTCGGCCCAGCGGTCGACGCCCTCCGGGAACAGCGCGATGTGCACCGAGGCCTCGCGTTCGCCGGGCAGCTCGCGCCACAGCGCATCGGCCGTCACGGGCAGGATCGGCGCGAGCAGCCGTGTCAGGCCGTCGGCCATCAGGTACATGGCCGTCTGCGCCGAACGGCGCTCGGGCGACGCGGCGCCAAAGGTATACAGGCGGTCCTTCGAGACGTCGAAGTAGAACGCGCTCAGGTCGACGGTCACCAGGCGGTTGAGCTCGTGGAAGATCGTCTGGAAGTCGAAGGCGTCGTAGGCCGCGCGCATGCGCGCCACCGCCTCGGCGTAGCGCGCCATCGCGTACCTGTCGACGTCGAGCATCGCGTCCTGCGGCACCTGGTCGGTGGCCGGCGTGAAGTCGTATAGGTTCGCGAGGAGGTAGCGCAGCGTGTTGCGGATCTTCCGGTAGGCCTCCACCGTGCGGGCGAGCACCTGCCTGCCGAGCCGCACCTCCTCGGTGTAGTCCACCATCGCCACCCACAGGCGCAGCACCTCGGCGCCGCTCTGCGCGATGACGTCCTGCGGCGACACCACGTTGCCCTTCGACTTGGACATCTTCTTGCCGTCCTCGTCGACGACGAAGCCGTGCGTGATGACCTGCCGGTAGGGCGCGCGGCCGCGCGTGCCGAGGGCCACGAGCAGCGAGCTGTGGAACCAGCCGCGGTACTGGTCGCTGCCCTCGAGGTAGACGTCGGCCGGCCAGGTCAGCTCGGGCCGGGGCTCGAGGACGCCCTCGTGACTGCAGCCCGAGTCGAACCACACGTCGAGGATGTCGCGCTCGCGCTCGAACTCGGTCCCGCCGCACGATGGGCACTCCAGGCCGGGCGGCAGGAATTCCTCGATGGGCCGCTCGTACCAGGCGTCGGCGCCGTGCTCGAGGAACACCTCCGCGGCGCGCTCGGTGAGCTCCACGGTGAGCAAGGCCTCACGGCAGGCGACGCACGCCACGGCGGGGATGGGCACGCCCCAGGCGCGCTGGCGCGAGATGCACCAGTCGGGGCGGTTGGCGAGCATGTTGTGGATGCGCTCGCGACCCCACGCGGGCAGCCACTCGACGCGGTCGACCTCCGCAAGCGCGCGCTGCCGCAGGTCGCCGCGGTCCATCGCGATGAACCACTGCGGCGTGGCGAGGAAGATCACCGGATTGTGGCAGCGCCAGCAGTGCGGGTAGCTGTGCTCGTACTGCTCGTCGTGCCAGAGGCGGCCGGCCTGCCGCAGCGCGTCCACGACCAGGGGATTGGCCTCCCACACGCGCTGGCCGGCGAACAGTTCGACGCTGTCGAGGAAGCGGCCGCCGGGGCCGATCGGCGCGTACGTCTCGAGACCGTACTTCTGCCCCGTGGCGAAGTCGTCGGCGCCGTGGCCGGGTGCCGTGTGCACCGCGCCCGTGCCCTGCTCGAGCGTCACGTAGTCGGCGAGGACGCCCAGCGAGTCGCGGGCGTACAGCGGGTGCCGGAAGCGCACGCGGTCGAACGTCGTGCCCTTGATCCGCACGAGCGGGTCGGGCGCCTCGCGGCCGACCCTGGCAAACACGGCCGGCGCGAGGTCCTCCGCCATGATGACCACGCGGTTGTCGACGGGGTAGGCGCCGTACTCGTAGTCCGGGTGGAAGGCGATGCCCAGGTTGGACGGGATCGTCCACGGGGTGGTCGTCCAGATGAGGACCGTCACCTCGCGCCCGCGCAGCGCGGGCACACGCTCGGCGAGCAGCGGGGCGTCCTCGTCCGACAGCGGGAACTCCACGTAGATCGAGGGCGAGGTGTGGGGCTCGTACTCGACCTCGGCCTCGGCGAGCGCCGTGCGGCAGTGGATGCACCAGTGCACGGGCTTCTTGCCCTTGTAGACGAGGTCCTGCTGCACGAACCGGCCGAGCGCCCGGACGATGGCCGCCTGGTACTCGTAGCGCATCGTCAGGTACGGCGCGTCCCAGGTGCCGAGCACCCCGAGGCGCTTGAAGTCGTCGCGCTGGAGGGCCACATAGCGCTCCGCGTAGGCGCGGCAGGCACGGCGGAAGTCGGCCTGGCTCATCTCGCGCTTCTTCGCGCCGAGCTCCTTGTCCACCTGGAGCTCGATGGGCAGGCCGTGGCAGTCCCAGCCGGGGACGTACGGCGCGTCGAAGCCGGCCATCGACTTCGACTTGACGATGAGGTCCTTGAGGATCTTGTTGAGCGCGTGGCCGATGTGAATCTGCCCGTTGGCGTACGGGGGGCCGTCGTGCAGGACGAACTTCGGCCGCCCGGCCCGCGCCCGCGCGATCTGGCCGTACAGGTCCATCGCGTCCCAGCGGGCGATCGTCTCGGGCTCGGCGGTCTGGAGGCTCGCCTTCATCGGGAAGGCGGTGGTGGGCAGATTGCAGGAGTTCTTCCAGTCGGCCATGAACGATCCATTGTAGCGGCAGCCCGGCACTCCGCCGGCGGCCCGGTCCCAGCCCGCTCACGGCCGGGGTCCCGCTGTTCCCCCCTTTCCGCCTCCCTCCGTTCCGCCCTCCGCCTCCCGGGGTGCCGTATCCTGCTCCCATGTCCAGTTGCCTGTTCTGCCGCATCAGCGCCGGCGAGATCCCGGCGAAGGTGATCTACCAGGATGCCGACCTCGTCGCGTTCGAGGACATCAACCCGCAGGCGCCGTTCCACTGCCTCGTCATCCCGCGCCGGCACATCGCCAGTCTCGACGCCGTGACGGCCGAGGACGCGCCGCTCATCGGGAAGCTGCTCCACCGCGCCGCGCTGCTCATGCGCGAGCGGGGGTACGCCGACGGGGGCTACCGGACGGTCTTCAACACCAACGCCGACGCCGGGCAGACAGTGTTCCACCTCCACCTGCACGTCCTCGCCGGCCGGAGTCTGGGATGGCCGCCGGGATGAGGGACGTCATGCCTGATGCCTGATGCAGTCGCGTCTTCCGCGCCTCGTGACGTTCATTGCGATCTGGTGAATATCCAGTACGCGGGAAGGCCGAGCGCGAGCAGCGCCAGGCCGCCGAACGACTCGTAGGGCATCGTCATCAGCGTGTTGACGATGAGCCAGAAGGTGACGAGGAGGACGAGCGCGGGCACGACGGGGTAGCCCCACGTGCGGTACGGGCGCTCGGCGTCGGGGCGGGTGCGGCGCAGGACGAACACGGCGGCTGTGGCGAGCGCGACGAAGATCAGCGCCGCGAAGAGGGCGTAGGTGGTCAGCGTGTCAAACGACCCGGACAGCACGAGCAGGCAGGCCCACGAGCCCTGGACGAGCAGCGCGCGGATGGGCACGCGCGTCCGCGGGCTGACGGCCGCGAGGCCGCGGAAGAAAAGTCCGTCCTCGGCCATCGCGTAAGGCACGCGCGCGCCGACGAGCGTGCACATGTGCAGGGCGCTGAACACCGACACGGCCAGGATGGCCGCCATAAGCGCCGCGGCGCCCGGGCCCACGACGTGCGACATCACCACGCTGGCCACCGCGGCATCGGGCGGCACGCTGGCCATCGCCACCGGCGAGAGGACGTAGGCGTAGCCGGCGTTGACGAAGACGTAGATGGCAATCAGCGTCAGCACGCCGCCGATCAGGGCGAACGGCAACGTGCGGCTCGGGTCGCGTACCTCGCCGGCGACGTAGGTGACCTCGTTCCACCCGTTGTAGGCCCAGAGGGCGGCCATCATCGCGGCGCCGAAGCCGGCCGCGCCGCCGCGCGCCGCGGCATCGACGTCCGGGCAGGTGCCCTCCGCGCCCGACATCGTGAAGTGGAGCCACGACCCGTCGGCGAGGAGGAACGCGGCAAGCCCGACGCCGAGCACGAGCGCGAGCTTGACGACGGTGAACACCACGCCGACGCCGCCCCCGAACGCCACGGCCGCGCAGTTGACGAGCGTCACGACGGCGATGGCGCCGATGGCCACCGCCTCGATGGCGTCCACGTCGAGCGCGCCGCCACCCGGCAGCGGCAGCGCCACGCTCCAGCCGCCGAGCGTCCCGCCTGCGGCGGTGTTGAGGAAGATTGCGAATCCCGCCGCCAGCGCCGCCTGCGAGCCGGCGGTGCCGATGAAGAAGCGCATCCAGCCGTAGAGGAAGCCCCAGAGCCGCCCGTAGGCCTCGCGGATGAAGACGTACTCGCCGCCCGAGCGCGGCATCATGGCCGAAAGTTCCGCGTAGGTGAGCGCGCCGGCGAGCGCGAGCAGCCCCGTGGCCACCCACACGAGCAGCGCCGTCACCGGCGTCTCGACGTGGCAGGCCATGATTCGGGCCTTCAGGAACACGCCGGTCCCGATGACGTTGCTCAGGACGACGGCGATGGTCGCGAAGAGGCCGAGGCCTCGGACGAGCGATGGGGCGGAAGAGGACGGCGTCGTGGTCAGGGCGCGGCTCGCAATCTGCCGGCGACGACGCGGTCGATGCCCTGCAGATCCTCGAGGACGTCGACAGCCTCGAAGCCGGCGTCGCTGACGTGGTGCGCGACATCGTACCCCTGGCCGGCCCCGAACTCCATCACGAACAGGCCCGCGGGCACGAGCCGCGCCGCGGCCTGTCGTGCCAGCCGCCGTATCACGGCCAGTCCGTCGTCGCCGCCGAAGAGCGCGAGGGCGGGTTCGTGGTCGCGGACGTCAGGCGCCAGGCCCGGCGCGTCCCGTTCGGGCACGTACGGCGGGTTGGCGACGATGACGTCGAACGGGCCGGACAAGGACTCGAGGAGATCGCCCCTGACGCAGGCGACGCGGGCCGCGACCTCGTGCGCCCGGGTGTTCTCGCGCGCGACGGCCAGGGCCTCTGCGGAGATGTCGATGGCGACGACGTGCGCTCGTGGCCGCTCGCACGCGATTGTCACGGCGAGGATGCCGCTGCCGGTGCCGACGTCGGCCACGCGGAGCGGGGCGCCGCTGCCCGTGCGCCGCAGCACCTGGTCGACGACAAGCTCGGTCTCGGGCCGCGGGACGAGAACGGCAGGCGAGACACGGAACGGGCGCCCGTAGAACTCGCGCGTGCCGGTGAGGTACGCCACGGGCTCGCGTCGCGCCCGCCGCGCGACGAGCTGGTCATAAACGCGCGCGGCGTCGGGCGGCATCGGCGTCTCGCGCCGGAGCAGCAGCGTGGCGCGGTCCCAGCCGAGGACGTGGCGCGCGAGGACGTCGGCGTCGACCCGTGCCTGGTCGGGCGACAGCCCGACGGCGCGCAGGGCCGCCTCGGCGGCGGCCATGCGTGCGCGGATCGAGTCGGCCATGTTCGGTGTCACGCCGCTGCGACCGCGGCGGTGGACGGTCCGCTTACGAGGCGACCGCCGCCTCGCCGCGGCTGGCTTCCTTCAGCTGCTCCGACCTGAAGTAGGTGGTCACCTGGTCGATGAGCTCGTCGAGGTCGCCGTCGAGCACCGCGGACAGCTGGTGGGTGGTGAAGTTGACGCGATGGTCGGTGATGCGGCTCTGCGGGAAGTTGTAGGTGCGAATCTTCTCGGACCGCTCCCCGGTGCCCACCTGGCTGCGGCGGTCCTTCGCGATCGCATCCTGCTGCTTGCGCATCTCCATCTCGTAGAGCCGCGATCGCAGCACCTTCATCGCCTTGGCCTTGTTCTTGATCTGCGACTTCTCGTCCTGCTGCGAGACGACGAGCCCGGTGGGGATGTGCGTGATGCGCACCGCGGAGTACGTGGTGTTGACGCTCTGGCCGCCGGGGCCGCTGGAGCAGAAGGTGTCGATGCGCAGGTCCTTCTCGTTGATCTGCACGTCCACCTCTTCGGCCTCGGGCAGCACCGCCACCGTCGCGGTCGACGTGTGGATGCGGCCGCTGGCCTCGGTGGCCGGCACGCGCTGCACGCGATGAACGCCGCTTTCGTACTTCAAATGGCTGTAGACCTTCTGGCCCTCGATCGTCGCGATCACCTCCTTGATGCCGCCGGCATCGGCGTCGCTCTGCGAGAGGACCTCGATCCTCCAGCCGCGCCGCTCCGCGTACCGCGCGTACATGCGGAACAGCTCGGCGGCAAACAGCGCCGCCTCCTCGCCGCCGGTCCCGGCCCGGATCTCGAGGACGACGTTGCGCGCGTCGTTGGGGTCCTTCGGGACGAGCAGGAGCTTGATCTCGTCGACAAGGGCGTCGCGCCGCGGCTGGAGTTCGGCCAGCTCCTCCTGCGCGAGCGCGGCCATCTCGGCGTCGCCCGAGCCGACGAGCTCGCGGGCCTGGGCAATCTGGTCCTCGACCGCCTTCAGCTCGCGGTAGCGCTCCACGATCTCCTGAAGCTCGGCCATCGCCCGGGCATGGGTGCGGTAGGCCTGCGCGTCGGCCTGCACCGCCGGATCGGCAATGAGGGCGAGCAGGCGTTCGTACTGGGCCTCGACGGCCGCGAGCTTCTGCAACATGTCAACCACCAGATACCGGTGGCATGAAGGCCACCTCGTCGCCCTCTCGGACGGAATCGGAGAACCGCGCGTACTCGGCGTTCACCGCGCACGACACGCTGTCCCGGTAGGGCGCCAACGCCGGCCATTCGCGCGCGAGTGCCGTCCAGACGGCGTCCACGGTCGCCGGCTCGGGGACGTCCCGCACGAGCTCGTCGCCGGCGATGTCGCGCAGGCCGGCAAACAACCGGACGATCAGAGGCACGCGTGACTCCAGGCGCGCTCCCGGCTGGCCGCATCGTCGGGGTTGGCCGTCGCGCCCTCCACCCAGGCGGCGCCGCCCGCGAACACCTCGTGCTTCCAGATCGGCGCGATCTGCTTGACGCGCTCGATGGCATACCTGCACGCGGCAGAGGCCTCGGCCCGGTGCGCCGACGCCGCGGCGATGGCCACGGACGCCTCGCCGATCTCCAGCCGGCCCACGCGGTGATGAATGGCCAGCACCGCGTCGGGGACGCGGTCGGCGACCTCCGCGGCGATCCGCTCGAACGCCCGCAGGGCGAGCGGCTCGTACGCCTCGTAGCGGAGGTGATCGACGTTGCGACCGGCGTGGCGGTTGCGCACCAGCCCGACGAAGGTGGCGACGGCGCCTGGACCCTCGCCGCCGGTCCGGGCCGCGCGCTGTGCATGCAGCCTGCTGACCAGGTCCATGAGCGGTTCCAACCCGAGCGGCGCTGATGTGATGGCGAACCGGTCCATGGCCTAGCCTTTCAGTATACCCGCCAGAAATGGTGCAGCGGGCCGTCACCGGCGCCGAGAGACGGCGCGTGACGGATGGCGCCGTCCACGTAGCCGCGCGCTTCGCGGAAGGCCGTCTCGAGGTCGGCGTCACGCGCCAGCATCGCGGCCATTGCCGCAGCAAACGTGCATCCGGTGCCGTGCGTGTTCCGCCCGGGGTGGCGTGGTCCCCGGAGCTCGACCACAGCGTCCGTCGTCACGAGCAGGTCGACGACGTCGTCAGTGGGGAGGTGACCGCCCTTGAGGACCACGGCACGCGCCCCGAGGTCGAGGAGGCGCCTGGCGGCGTCGCGGGCCTCGTCCAGGCTGCGCACCTGGCGGCCCGTGAGCACGGCGGCCTCCTCGGCGTTGGGCGTGACGACGCCCGACAGCGGCAGCAGGTGCGTCACCACCGCGTCCACCGCCTCATCGTCGAGCAGCCGGTGGCCGCTTTTCGAGACCATCACCGGGTCGACGACGACGCGGGGCAGGCCGTGGGCCGACATGGCCTCGGCCACGGCCTCGACGATGGGGCGTGTGGCGAGCATGCCCGTCTTTGCGGCCCGGGGGGCGAGGTCGGTCACGACGGCATCGATCTGCGCGCGGACCATGGCCGGCGACACGACCTCGACGGCCGTCACGCCGACCGTGTTCTGCGCGGTAATGGCCGTCAGCGCGCTCGTGCCGAAGACGCCGAGCGCCGCGAACGTCTTCAGGTCGGCCTGGATGCCGGCACCGCCCCCCGAATCGGAACCGGCGATGGTCAGGGCTACGGGTAGGGACGCCACGCGGACAGCATACGCGCCACGCGGCGGTCACGCGGTAGGGACGGCTCTCCGAGCCGTCCTGTGCCTCGAGTCCCTGCGTCCAGGTAGGGACGGCTCTCCGAGCCGTCCTGCCTCCAGTGGCTCAGGCAGGCGCTCCGAGCCGTCCTGCCGCCACAGGCACGCGGCCAGCCTCCCGCCGCGCCCCGTTCGTCCCTTTGCTGTGGCGAACGGGGAACTCCTGGCATATGGTTGCTCGTCTCACCTCGTCTGGAGGTTGTTGATGGCGTCCCGTCTTCTCGGCATCGGCCTCGCCGCGCTCGCCGTGCTCGCCGGACCTTTCGAGCCGCCGGCCCGCGCCGCCGACGTACCCGTCACGTACTACAAGCTGCCGAACGGCCTGCGCGTGGTGCTCTCGCCCGACCATACGGCGCCCACCGTCGTGGTGGGCGTGTACTACCGCATCGGGTTCCGGGTGGAGCCGAAGGACCGCACGGGCTTCGCGCACCTGTTCGAGCACATGATGTTCCAGGGGTCGGCCAACCTCGGCAAGATGGAGTTCATCCGCCTGGTCGAGAGCAATGGCGGCATCC
The DNA here is from genome assembly GCA_964430855.1 of uncultured Vicinamibacteraceae bacterium. Taxonomy (GTDB): domain Bacteria; phylum Acidobacteriota; class Vicinamibacteria; order Vicinamibacterales; family Vicinamibacteraceae; genus JAEZDP01. The sequence goes on along the minus strand of CAYSHC010000026.1, from coordinate 24,147 downwards.
TCAACGGCTCGACGCGGTTCGACTTCACGAACTACTTCGAGGTCGTGCCGGCGCACAAGCTCGAGACGGTGCTCTGGGCCGAGGCCGACAGGATGGCCGGTCTCGACATCACGCACGAGAACCTCGCCAACCAGCAGGGCGTGGTGGCCAACGAGGTCAGGGTGAACGTCCTGAACCAGCCCTACGGCGGATTCCCCTGGCTCGACCTGCCGCAGCACGCCAACACCAACTGGTACAACGCCCACAACTTCTACGGCGATCTCGAGCACCTCGAGGCCGCGACGCTCGAGGACGTGAAGGCGTTCTTCGAGACCTACTACGCGCCGGGCAACGCGGTGCTGGTCCTCGTGGGCGACTTCGACGTCGAGGAGGCGCGGAGCCTGGTCCAGAAATACTTCGGGGCGCTGCCGACCAGGCCCGCGCCCACGCTGCCCGACCTCAGCGAGCCGCGGCAGACGGAAGAGAAGCGCACCAGCCGGAAGGACCCGCTCGCGTCCCGGCCCGCGCTCGGCTTCGCGTACCACATGCCTGAGCGCAACACGCCCGAGTACTATGCGATGGGCCTCATCGACCAGCTGCTGGTGCAGGGCGACGACAGCCTGCTCGCGCAGGAGCTCGTCACCCGTCGCGGCTACACCGGCGAGGTGGGCGGCGGCATCAACTACCTCCTCGGCAACATGTTCAACTACGAGGGCCCGATGTTGTGGATGGCCTCGCTCGTCCACGACCCGGGCACGACGGCCGACGAGGTGCTCGCCGCCGTTGACGGCGTGATCACGCGCCTTCAGGAGCAGCCGCTCGACCAGGCGGCCCTCGACCGCGCGATCGTCAAGTGGCGCTCGGAGTTCTACGACATGCAGACGCAGTTGGGCGGCTTCGGCCGCGCCGACCTGCTCGCCTCGTTCGCGCTGTTCGACGACGACCCCGGGCGCATCAACAGGGTGGAAGCGGAGCTGCGGAAGGTGACGCCGGAGCTCGTCCAGAAGACGGCGCGCGAGTACCTCCGGCGCACGAACCGCACGGTCCTCACCATCGAGCCCGGCGCCGCGGACGCGGCCGCCGCGAAGTAGCGAGGTCGATCATGCTGCGCACCTCCGTGCTCCCCGTTCACGCGCGGCTCGCCGGCCTGCTGGCCGTCGCGGCGCTGGTCGCTGTGCCCGGCACCGCCGCTGCCCAGCCTCAGGCGCCGCCCCCTGGTGGCACGCCGCGTCCCTTCGTCCTGCCCGAGGCCACGCGCTTCAGCCTGCCGAACGGCATGGCTGTGACCATCGTGCCCTACGGCACCGTGCCGAAGGTCAATGTGTCGCTGGTCGTACGGATGGGCAACGCCGACGAATCCGCCGACGAGGTGTGGCTGGCCGACCTCACCGGGGCGCTGATGCGCGAAGGCACCGCGACTCGTTCCGCCTCGGAAGTCGCGGAAGCCGCCGGCGGGATGGGCGGCGCGCTCGGCATCAACGTGGGCGGCGACCAGACGACGATCACGCTCGACGTCCTCAGCGACTTCGCTGCCGACGCGGTGGCACTGGTGGCCGACGTCGCGGCGCGTCCCGCGCTGCCCGCGAGCGAGCTCACGCGCGTGCGTGACAACCTGCTGCGTCAGCTGAGCGTCAGCCGCACCACGCCCGGCACGCTGGCGGCCGAGCGGTTCGCGGCGACGCTCTATCCGGACCACCCCTACGGCCGCCTGCTGCCGACCGACGAGCAGCTCTCGTCCTACGACCTCGACGCTGTGAAGGCCTTTCACGCGCGCCACGTGGTGCCGAACCGCAGCCATCTCTACGTGGTCGGCCAGCTGGATCCGGCGTCGCTCAGGCCGGCGATCGAGAAGGCCTTCGGTGACTGGAAGCGCGGCGCCGACGCCAGGCGCGCGAAGCCCGCGCCCGTCTCCGCGCGTTCCCTGCACGTGATCAACAGGCCGGGCGCGCCGCAGTCGACCATCAGGCTGGGGCTGCCTGTCGTCGACCCGTCGCACAGGGACTACATCGCGCAGCACGTGATGAACAGCCTGCTCGGCGGCTCGTTCACCTCGCGCATCACGACGAACATCCGCGAGCAGAAGGGCTACACGTACTCGCCGTTCAGCACGGTGGCGACCCATCCCGGGGTGGCGCACTGGATGCAGGCCGCCGACGTGACGACGGCGGACACGGGTGCCGCGCTGAAGGAGATCTTTGCCGAGATCGAGCGGCTCCGGACGGAGCCGCCGACGGCCGCGGAAGTCGAGGGCATCGCCAACTACCTGGCCGGCGTGTTCGTGCTCCAGAACTCGTCGCGGGCTGGCATCGTGAACCAGATGGCGTTCACCGACCTGCACGGCCTCGGGCCCGAGTACCTGCGCACGTACGTGGAACGCGTCCGCGCGATCACGCCCGCCGACGTGCAGCGCATCGCGCGCGAGTACCTCAAGCCCGACGCCATGACGCTGGTGGTGGTGGGCGACGAGGCCGTGATCGGTGAGCAGCTGAAGCCCTTCGAGCCGCTCACCGCGGACCGCTGATCGGCGACCGCGGACTGCTTGCCGCTTGCCGCGAACCGCTACCGCGAACCGCTTGCCGCGAGCCTTGCCGCCGACCCGTCTCCATCCACCGCTCGACCGCTCCTTGCGGGAGGCATGCGGTGGGGCGCGCAGAGAGTAGGTCGCGGGTAGCGGT
>CAYSHC010000026.1:0-21393 GCA_964430855.1 uncultured Vicinamibacteraceae bacterium | reverse complement strand
CTCCTTGCGGGAGGCATGCGGTGGGGCGCGCAGAGAGTAGGTCGCGGGTAGCGGTACGCGGCCGACGGTCAGCGATACGCGTCGTCCGCGCCTACCGCGCAAAGATCAGCAGGTACTGATACGGCAGCGAGAGGTTCTGGCCGACGAACCTGAGGCCCGCGGCCTCGGCAACCCGCCGCACCTCCGCCGGCGTGACGCGATCCTCGAGCGCCGGTCCCGGCCCGCCGCCGCCGTTGGTACGGTGGCCGACGATGCCGAGGCGGCCGCCTTCCTTGAGCGCGCGGCGCACGTGGCGCAGCAGCGTGAGGCGGTCCTCCACCTCCTGGAACGAGTCGACCATCAGGACGACGTCGATGCGCTCCTCGGGCAGCGTGGGGTTGTCGGGCGAGCCGAGCACCGTCTCGACGTTGCGGAGGCCTTCGCGCTCGACCCGCCGCTCGATCGCCTCGATCATCTGCGGCTGGATGTCCTCGGCGTAGACGAGGCCGTTCGGTCCGACGCGCCGCGCGAGGCGCACCGTGAACCAGCCGCCGCCGGCGCCGAGGTCGGCAACCACCGACCCCTCGCCAATCCCGAGGGCGTCCATGATCTGGTCGGGCCGCTGCCAGGCCTCGCGGTCGGGGCCTTCCAGCATGCCCAGGTCCTGCGGCGCGAACAGCCGTCCGTGCCCCCGCTGCATCTCGGATGTCCGCGGGTTTCCGGGCTGGCGCGGCGCCTGCGCCTCTCCGGGAAGCGCCAGCCCGGTGAGGGCCAGCGACAGCGCCACGCCTGCCGTGGCGACGACTCTCGTAACGGTCGAGTGCTGCATGGAAACAGTAGCCGCCCATCATCCGGCGGTGACGTGCGCCGCCGGGATACTAGCGCGTCAGTGTCGTTGGTGACGTCAGACGGAGGTCGACGGCCGTCCCGACGGGCAGCTCCACCTCCTCGCCCTTCGTCGCGAGCACGACGCCCGTCCCGCCGGCGCCACCGGCCACGGCGCCGATCGCCGCGCCCTTCCGCCCGCCCAGCAGCCCGCCGACGACGGCGCCCGCGCCGGCGCCGATGCCGATCTTCTGCGCGTCCTTGCCCTTGGTCGCCTGCGCCTCGCGACGCAGCGGCTCCGCGTCGATATCGTAGGTCCGCTCGCCGATCGTCAGCGTGTAGAAGCGCACCGTCAGGCCCGCGCGTCCCTTGACGCGCCCGCTGTTCTGCGCGTACGTGACGCGTCCGGAGACGGTAGAACCTTCAGGGACGACCACCTCGCCGCCCACTTCGACGTCGCGCACGACGCGCGCCCTGACGGGATCCTCGACAGAAGCGGTGGCCGAGTTCAACGCCGTGCTGAGGCGCAGCGGCAGCACGGTGCCGGCCGGCAGCTCGACGAGCCGCGCGACGGGCGGCGCCTCGCGCGCAGGTCCGGCGTCAGCCGTCGTCGCACGGCCAGGCGCGGCCGGCGCGTCGGCAGGCGCCGTTCCGCCGATGGAAGGTGACGGGGTGACACCGCTTTCGGTCGTGCTTCCGCCGGACGCTCGGGCGGCCGGGCGCTGACCGGACGGCGTGGCGGGCTGTGGCGCCGGCGCCAGCCCGCTGGCCTGCGGCTCCGGCTGGTCCGGACCCGTCGTCTCGCCCGGCTCGGCAGGCGGCACGACGCCCTCGGTGGCCGTCGTCTCGTCGCCCGGCTGCGTCTCCGACGCGTCGGTGGGCGGAGAGCCCGCGCCGCACCCGGCCGCCAGCGCCAGGGTCAGCACCAGCCCCGCAAGCGTCGTCAGCATGTCCCGCTGTTCTCGCATCCTGGGTGTCCTTTCTTGATGACGTTCGCAACCGCCATGACGGCCGCTGCCTCCAACCAGTGCAAGGGCTGTACCCGCCGCGTCCGAGTCGGAGCCCTACCTGCGCGCCACGACGAGCAGGCGCAGTTCGGACATTTCCTCGATGGCGTACCGCGGCCCTTCGCGGCCCATGCCCGAGTCCTTCACGCCGCCGTAGGGCATGTGGTCGATGCGGTACGTCGGCACGTCGTTCACGAGGACGCCGCCGACCTCCAGCGCGTCGAACGCGCGGAGCGTCCGCTCGAGGTCGGCGGTGAAGATGCCGGCCTGGAGGCCGAAGGCCGAGGCGTTCAGGGCCTGGACGCCCTCGTCGAATGTCGCGATCCGCTCGCAGACGACAACCGGGGCGAACGCCTCGTCGGCGCAGAGCCGGGCCGTGTGCGGCACGCCCGTCAGCACGGTAGGGGCGAACGTCGTCTCGTTGACGCGGCTGCCGCCGGCCAGCACCGTGGCACCGCCGTCGACGGCCTCGGCGATCCATGTCTCGACGCGTTCGACGTCGCCCGTGCTGATGAGCGGCCCGACCACGGTCTGCGGGTCGAGCGGATCGCCCACGCGCAGCCCGGCGACGGCGGGAAGGAGGTGCTCGAGGAACTCGTCCCAGCGCCGCTCGTGGACGTACACACGCTGCACGGCGATGCAGCTCTGGCCGGCGTAGGCGAAGCCGCCGGTCACGATGCGCGCCACGGCGTGCGGGACGTCGGCCGACTCGTCGACGAGCACGCCGGCGTTGCCGCCAAGCTCGAGCACGACCTTCTTCTTCCCGGCCCTGGCCTTCATGGCCCAGCCGACCTCGGACGACCCGGTGAAGGTCAGCATCCTGTAACGGTCGTCCTCGACGAGGGCGTTGCCGGTGTCGCGGTCCATCGGCAGCACCGACAGCGCACCCGGCGGCAGCCCGCACTCGCGCATCAGGCCGGCGAGGGCGAGCGCCGACAGCGGTGTGCGGCTGGCGGGCTTGAGCACCACCGGGTTGCCGGCGGCAAAGGCCGGGGCCAGCTTGTGCGCGACCAGATTCAGGGGGAAATTGAACGGCGAGATCGCGGCAATCGGCCCGAGCGGGACGCGGCGGGCGATGGCGAGGCGCTTCTCGCCGTGCGGGGCGAGATCCATGGGGATGAGCTCGCCGCTGCCGGGCAACCGGCGGGCCTCCTCGGCGGCGACCTCGAACGTCATGGCGGCGCGAGCCACCTCGGCCGTCGCGTCACGCAGGGGCTTGCCGGCCTCGAGGGCGATCCGGCGCGCGAACGGCTCGGGGACGGCCCGCAGGCGGTCGGACACGCGGCGCAGCACCGCGGCGCGCTCGTGAACGGGCATGGCGGCGATGGCCGGCGCCGCCTCCACACAGGCCTCGGCCGCGCGTTCGTACTGGTCCGCGTCCGCCAGCCAGGTGCGGCCGACGACGCTGCCGTCCCAGGGGCTCCTGACCTCCAGAGGGCGCTCTGACGACGCCTCCGTGCCCGCGAGGAAGATGTGAAGGGTTTCTGAGCTCATCTGTGGCGTGGTTGCTGCGGTTTACGGCCGCCCGCTATACTTGACGGAAGGTTCTGTGGGAGACATCGCATCCATGATCACCGTCACCAGCACGGCTGCCGAGAAGATTTCCGAGCTGCTCGCCGAAGAGGGCCGGCCCGACGCCGGGCTGCGCGTCTTCGTGCAGGGCGGCGGGTGTTCCGGCTTCCAGTATGGCCTCATGATCGAGGAAGGCGAAGGTCCCGCCGACGTCGACAAGGTCATCGAGTCGAATGGCATCCGCCTCTATGTCGATCCCATCAGCGTGCGCTACCTGAAGGGTGCCGAGGTCGACTTTGTCGACAACATGGCGGGCGGCGGCTTCACCATCAAGAACCCCAACGCCAAGTCGACCTGCGGCTGCGGTTCCTCCTTCGCTGTCTGACGCGTTTTCACCGCCCGGTCCGCCGGCGCGCGGGGCGGTCATGTGGTGCTGAGCGATGCAGTCCCCTGCAGCCTACATCGAAAGCTTGCGCCCCGCCGGCAGCAAGCGCTCCAGCAAGCGCGACCTGATCGTCAACATCTTCCTCCGGCAGGAAGGCCACCTGACGGCGGACGACCTCGTGGAGTTGATCCGCAAGGAGGACGCGCGGATCAGCCGTGCGACGGTGTACCGCACGCTCGCGTGGATGGAGCAGGCCGGCATCGCGCGCAAGGTCGACTTCGGCGAGGGACGCTTCCGCTTCGAGCACAGCTACCGCCACCCGCGGCACTTCCACCTCATTTGCAAGTCGTGCAACAACTCGATGGAGTTCCTGAGCTCCGACATCGAGCAGTTGATCGACGACGTCGCGGAGACGCGCCGCTTCACGCTGCGCCAGGCCGTGGTGCAGCTCTATGGCACTTGCGAGGAATGCAGCACGGGCCGCAAGGCGCCGCCGCGCAAGGTGACCACCGAGCTGCTCTTCGCGCGTGACGCGCTCCGGATCGCCATCGCGACCGAGCGATCCGGCCGCGAGTTCTACCAGCGGGCCGCGCAGATCACCAGGGACGCCCGCGCCCGTCAGGTCTTCAAGCGCCTCTCGGGCGAAGAGGACGACCATCTCGCCCGGCTCGAGGCGCGCTACCACGAGCTCGTCAGGCAGGACCCGGCGCTCGAGAGCCACCCGCCGTTCCTGTTCTTCAAGGGCGCCGCCAACGGGCTGTTCTCGGCCGGAGTCGACGAGCTGCTGAAGGTGTCGAGCGACCGCGACGCGTTGATGATCGGCATCAAGTGCGAGCGCGGCTCGCACCGCTTCTTCAAGCGGTACGGCGAGAAGTTCGAGGACTCGGAGGGCAAGCGCATCTTCCTCGAGTTTGCCGACGAGGAGCGCGACCACCTCGAGCTGCTGATCCGCGAGTACCGCATCCTCACCAGGAAGGGCCGCACGAAGGACCGGCGGACGGGATCGCGCGCTTGACTCCGACGGATGCCCGCGGCGCCCTCCTCCACTGCGAAGGGGTCGTGAAGCACTATCGGGGCCTGCGGCCGTTCCGCCTGCGCGACCTGCGCGTGGCGCCCGCCGAGCGGGTCGTGATGGCCGGCTTCGACGTCGTCACCGCGGAGCTGTTCACGAACCTGGTCAACGGCGCGACGCTGCCCGACGAGGGCGAGGTGCGGGTCGCCGGCACGTCCACCGCGAGCGTGACGACCGAGGCCGAGTGGCTCGCCTCGCTCGACCGCTTTGGCGTCGTCACGGTGCGCGCGGTGCTGCTCGACGGCATGACGGTGCTCCAGAACATCGCGCTGCCGCTGTCCATCGAGATCGACCCGATGTCGCCCGGGCTTGCCGCGCAGGCGCAGGCGCTGGGCGCCGAGGTCGGCATCGGCCCGGAGTGGTGGTCGCGCCAGGTGCACGAGGCGGGCGCCGACGTGCGCATGCGGATCCACCTCGCGCGCGCCATCGCGCTCTCGCCGGACCTGCTGCTGCTCGAGCACCCGACGGCGCCGCTCGAGCCCGAGGCTCGCGCCGAGTACGCGCGGCTCGTCGCCGACGTCGTCACGCGGCGCGCGCTCACGGTCGTCGCCTGCAGCCAGGACCGCCGCTTTGCCGCCGCCGTGGCGACGCGCTACCTCCAGCTGCAGCCCGCGACGGGCGAGCTCGTGGAGATACAGGCCGGGTAGGCGAGGGAGCCTGCGCGGCATCGGGGGAGGACGCCGGAGTTCATGAAGACGCTGCTGCTGTTTGACATCGACGGGACGCTCATCACGACAGGCGGCGCCGGCTTCCGGTCCATGAAGCGGGCCGTGGAGGACGAGCTCGGCGTGCCGCGTGCCCTCGAGGGGATCGACGTCGCGGGGCGTACCGACAGCATCATCCTGCGCGACGCGCTCGCGGCGCTCGACGGGCGCGAGCTCGACGCGCACCTGCGCGACCGGATCCTCGAGCGATACGCCGGCTACCTCGCCGCGGAGCTCGAGGCGACGGGCGGCGGACCGGGCGTGTTCCCGGGCGTCACCAGGCTGCTCGAGACCCTGCGCGAGGACGAGCGCTTCGACCTGGCGCTGCTCACCGGCAACTTCTCGCGCACGGCGCAGATCAAGCTGGGGTACTACGACCTGTGGCGGTACTTCCCGTGGGGCGCCTTCGGCGAGGACGCCGTTGACCGCAACGACCTCCTGCCGGTGGCCTACCGTCGCTACACGGAGCGCACGGGCCGCGCCGCCGATCCGTCGCGCACGGTGATCATCGGCGACACGCCGCATGACGTCGCCTGCGCCAGGGCCGGCAACGCACGGGTCGTCTGCGTCACGACCGGCCAGTTCGACAGGCAAGCGCTCGAGGCCGCCGGCGCCGACGTGGTGTTCCACGAGCTGAGCGACGTCGAGGCGGTCATCGAGGTCCTCGCCGGGCGCTGAGGAATGGCCGGACCGTCCGGAAGCCAACGGGGCCCGGTGGCCCTCCCGGTCTTCAAAACCGGTGATGTCCCGCCAGGCGGGACGGCTGGGTTCGACTCCCAGGGGCTTCCGCCAACCCCCTCACATGCGAACGGCCGCACGCCGGGAGGGGCATGCGGCCGTCGACATGAGCCCGGGGCGCGGGACGTGCGCCGCGCGTCAGGCGTCGATCAGGCGGACTTCACCCGCCCGGGGCCCCTTGGCCGACTCCTCGACCGTGAACTCCACGCGCTGGCCCTCGCGCAGGAGCTCGAAGACGGCCCCGCGGACGGCGGAGCGGTGGAAGAAGTGCTCCACCCCCGTTTCGTCCCTGATGAAGCCGAAGCCCTTGTCGATGAGCAGGCGTGCGATTGTGCCGGACGACATACCGTAACCTCCGATGCGATCCCGCGGCCGGAGCCGGGGGGAATCCCGACCGGACGACGTGTGTCGCCGGGCCGAGGCGCTGCAGCAACGCCAGCACGCATCGTGCGTGCCAGGATCGATCTGGCCTCCCGTCGAGACGTGATGCAGCGATAAGGGTTAGCGTAGCACGGTGCGCACCGAGCCACGCCGGCGCGGCGTCCAACGTGGCACGCCGACGCCACACCTCTCCCTGGACGGACGGACCACGTGACAGTACCTGCTGACGAGCTGGCGTTTCCTTCGCGCGGGGACGGCGCGCGTGCGCCGGCGATCCCCGCGCTCGTGCTGGCGGGCGGCGCGTCGCGGCGGATGGACGGGTGGCCGAAGGCGCTGCTGCCGTGGCCGCCGGGCACCGCGGACTCGACGTTTGTCGCCAGCATCTGCGCCACCCTGCGCGAGGCCGGCTTCGGCCCCGTCGCCGTCGTCTCGGGGGCGCACCACGAGCAGATGGCGGCCGCGCATCCCGAGCCGCCCTGGGACGCGCTGCTGTTCAACGCGGCGCACGCGAACGGGCAGCTCACGAGCGTCTGGCGGGGGCTCGACTGGGCGGAAGGCCTTGGCGGGATGCCGCAGTGGCTGGCCGTCGCCCTGGTGGATGTGCCGGGCGTGGCCGTGGCGACGCTGCGCGCGCTGGCCGTGGCTGCCGCGCGCGTCTCGGCGACGGAAGCGGCGCGGCCGCCTGTGCTCGTCCGGCCAGCCATCGGGGCGCGCCACGGGCACCCGGTCCTCTGGCATCGCGACGCCTGGCCGCTGCTGCGGGCGGCGCCAGTGGAAGTGGGGGCCCGGTCGGCGGTGCGGGCGCTGGCGGCGTTCGGGCGGGTACTCGACGTGCCGGTGTCCGACCGCGCGGTGCTCCGCGACGTCGATACCGACGAGGACTACCGGGCATTGCGTTGACGGCGGTCAGAATGCCCGTCGAGCGGCGCGTGCCGCGTCCGGTTGGACAGGCAGCGCGGGGCGGCGAGGGCTTTGACGCCTGCCCGCCGGTTCTGTATACTCACTGATCACGAGTGGGCCTGTGGCGCAGCTGGGAGCGCGCCTGAATGGCATTCAGGAGGTCACCGGTTCGATCCCGGTCAGGTCCACCATCCTTCGCTCGCCTTCGGCGAGCTTCGGCTCGGCAGGCCCTCTGGCGAGTCGGATTTCCTCGAGCACATCACCTGGTCGAGCCGACACGCGGGGCCCCTCGCGCGAAGGATGACGCGCCGTAGCTCCGTCAGGAGCGAAGGCGACAGGCTGGCACCCCTCACGTTCTTGCCCGCTTGATGCCGTGGGGCAATCGCGGTTGCTGCGCTCCCCGGCCCACTGCTGGATCGATCGCACAGGAAAGACTGCGCGGAGCCAGCGGCGCCAATCTTGCTCCGCCCCTCGGCGTGCAGGCACCCAAGCACGTCGTCTACGTCCTCAAGAGCGCACACCAGCCACCGCACTACTACGTCGGGGTGACAGGCGCACTCGCAGAGCGGCTGGCCCACCACAACGCCGGGCGCTGCCCGCACACGTCGCGCTATCGGCCTGGCGACTGAACGTCGCAATCGAGTTCGCCGACGAGCCCCACCGCCCTCCGCTTCGAGCGCTACCTCAAGTCCGGATCAGGCCGCGCGTTCGCGAAGCGCCACTTCGAGTGAGAGCGCGCCGTCGTCATGTTCACGCCGCGGCGAACGGGGCGGCAGTGGTAGCAGGCGTAGTAGTCGCTGCGGCCCTTCGACCGGCTCCCGTGAGACCGCGATTGCACGATGCGCAGCGCACGAAGCTGCGTAGCGGGAAATCCGGATGCCCCTGCAGCCGCGGCGCCGTGCTCGGCAGGCGACCTGACAGCACGGCCTGGGTGCGCTGGAACAGGTCTTCGGTGATGATGGGCTCGAAGTCGCCGCGCTTGTCGCGTACGCCGTACCCGGGCACATCGATGATGCCCGCGTAGAGCTGATTGCGCAGCAGCACTCCGATCGCTTGCGATGTGAGCGGCTTGCCGCGTCGATTGGTGAGGCCCCAGTTCCTTGCGCGCTTCAGCAGTTGTTCCTTCCTGTATTGGCCCGTCGCGTACTCCTCGAACGCACGTCGCAGCAGCGGCGCCCGTTCTGGATCGTGGATCAGGCGCTTGCCCAACGACCGCGGCGCATTCAGGTAGCCGATCGGCGCCAGGAACACCCATCGTCCGAGTTCGAGCGCGGCCTTCATGCCGGCGCGCGTGCGATCAGACCGGACGTCGTTGTCGAACTGCGCGAAGGCAGCGAGGACGCCCTCCATCAGCTTCCCCGTCGCCGTGTCGTCGATCGGCTCGGTGGCGGACCGCAGCGAGATTCCCAGGGACTTCAGGTGCGCGCCCTGCGCGAAGTGGTCGTACTTCTCGCGGGCGAAGCGCGTCAGGTTGAACACGACCACAAAGTGGACGCGGCCCTTGTTCAACCGGCAGAACGTGAGCAGGTTCTGAAGCTGGCTGCGATCCGTGGACTTGGCGCTCTCGCCTTCCTCGTGGAACCGCTCGAGCACTTCGTAGCCCTGACGGCGGCAGTACTCCTCGCAGGCACGAAGCTGCGTCGGCAGGCTGAGATTCTCGGTCTGCTCCTTCGTGCTCACGCGAACGTAGATCACCGCGCCGACCATGATCGGCAGCGTAGATCCATGCAGGCTCGGGCAAGCTGCGTTCGCGAGGCACTGTTACTACTCGGAAGCGCGGCACTGCTCCTGGCACATCTCGACCACCATGCGCGCCATCGTCGCTGCGTGTTGGCGGATCTCGTCGACGTCCTGATCGGTCATCGACTCAGCGTCCTCGCCAAGCAGTTCGCGACAACGCACGATCGAAATCGGCTCCGGCCTCTGATCCGCATGTTCGACGTACTCCATGGGCACCCCTGCGAACTCGCTGCAGACGTTCGTGATGCTGTGGAGTGCGCTCGAAGCGCGCCGGCATGGCGCGCCATCATCTCGCCTGCGTCGTCTCGATGCGCTTCAGCATCACCAGCCCCCGGATGTCCGCGGCCCCAGGCAGCACCCGAAGACGAGAACGAAAGACCGTGAAGAGGATTTCCGAAATACCGAGCACGGTGCTCTCCCCAAGGCTCGAGTCAGTTCGCGGCGTTCACCGCCCGTGTGGCGATGAACGACGGAGCGTACGCCGACAGCGGCGTCCCGGGCCAGTCGTCCTCGTACAGGTGCGTGAGCACGAGGCCCGCTTCGAGCTGGCCGCCGATCTGCGCGTCCAGCGAGTGACTGAAGACGAACGGCTCCCCGCGCTCCTCGAGGCCGCGGAGCTCGTCTGGTGACAGCCGCGTGGCGTCGCTGTAGGGCAGACGATGCCGCACGACGAGCTCGCCGTCGGCGGCGGCGGCTTCGTCGAACATGAAGGTCATCGGGTTCAGGAACCCCGCGAGCAGGATGCCGCCCGACACGAGCACGCGCGACACCTCGCGCCAGACGGGACGGACGTCCGGCACGAAGCAGTTCGAGCACGGGTGCACGACGAGGTCGAATGACGCATCGGCGAACGCGCCGAGGTCGCGCATGTCGCCGAGCACCGTCCGCAGCGCCAGGCCGTCGCGCGCGGCGACACGTTCATCCTGGGCGAGCTGGCGGGGCGAGTTGTCGAATACGGTAACGTCAGCGCCCGCCGCGGCAAGGATCGGCGCCTGCTGTCCGCCCGACCCGGCCAGGCACAGCGTCCTCGCACCGTCGAGCGGCGGGAACCATGCCCGCGGCACCGGGCGGGCCAGCGTCAGCGTGATTTGCCAGTCGCCCCTGCGTGCCGCCGCGACATCGTCGGCGGTCACGGGCACGGTCCAGCGCTGACCGCGCTCCACCATCCGGTCCCACGCGCGGCGGTTGTGCGCCGCGACGTCGCTTGCCATCCGTCGATCGTACGCGATGGCGCAGGGCGCCGCTCAGCGGCGGGCGTTCCTGTCTGGGCGCGTGGCGAGCACTTCCGCGAAGAAGCGGAACGCGTCGCCGACGTGCTCCTCCCAGTACGCCCACTCGTGCGTGCCCGGAAACTCCTCGTAGACGTGCGGGATGCCGCGCTCGCGCAGCGCCCGGTGCAGCGCGCGGTTCTCCGCGATGAGCTGGTCGGACGTCCCGCAGTCGAACCGCAGCGCCGGCAGCGCGTCACCGGCCGCGACGATCGCGTCGAGCACCGACGCATCATCGATGGCGCCGAAGGCCCTGTAGTCCTCCTCGATGAACTGCGCCATCTGCGAGATGTGCGTGATCGACGAGTGGCCGGAGATGCCGTGGAAGAGGCGGGCGTGCCGGGCGCCGATGCGCAGTGCGCCGAAGCCGCCCATCGAGAGTCCCGCGATGCACATCGGGACGTCGGGCGGGAGCGTCGGCGCCGCGATGCGCGCGGCCGCTGGCACCTCGTGGACGATCCAGCGCTCGAAGTCCACGCCGTCGGCGTGCCGCACGTAGCCCGACCCGTCGCCGCGCAGGCCGTCGCTTGGCATGGCCAGGACGACCGGCGGCACCGCGCCGGCCTCGACCAGGCGTGCGGCGGTGCGATGCGCGCCGCCCTGCAGCGCCCACGACCAGTGACTGCCGTACACGCCGTGCAGCAGCAGGATCAGCGCCTTCGGGACGGCCCCGTCGGGGGCCCACACGGTGACGTCGCCGCGGCCCCGCAGCGCGCTGCTCTTGACGGTCACGAAACGCAGGCCGTCGAACTCGTAGCGGGTCGAAGAGACCGCGATGGTGCGGAAGGTCTGGTCAGCCGGCATGGTCGTTAGTCGGCATCACCGAAGATCACGACGCCTTTCGCGTTGCGTCCGGTCAGCATGTCGTCGAGCGCCGTGCCCAGGTCCGCGAGCCGGTACGTGCGCGTGACCAGTTCGTCGAGGCGCAGCGCCCCGTCGAGATAGTGCGCGAAGATGCGCGGAAAGTCGCGCTCCGGCCGGCACCCGCCGTAGAGCGGCGTGACGTACCGCTTGTTCCACATGAACCACGGCATCGGCACCGTGACGCGGTCGTTGATGCCGCTGACCTGCAGCGCCATGCCGCCGTCGCGCACGAGCCGCAGCGGCACGAAGGCGAGGGCGGGGATGCTCGTCGCCTCGAACGCGTAGTCGGCGCCGCGGCCGCCGGTCAGCGCCATTACCGCGTCGGCGGCGGAGTCCAGCACCGTGTCCGAGGCGTCAACGTGCACCGCGTGTGTCGCGCCGAACGTCCGCGCCCGCGCGAGCGCAGCCGGGTTCGTGTCGATTGCGACGATGGGCGAAGCGCCGGCGAGCCGCGCACCCTGGATGACGTTGAGCCCGACGCCGCCGCATCCGAGCACCGCGACGCTTTCGCCGGCCCGCACGGAGGCGACGTTGACGACCGATCCGAACCCCGTCATCACGCCGCACCCGGTGATGGCCGCGACGGGAAACGGCACGCCGTCCGGCAGATGCGTCACCGCTTCCTTGCGCACGAGCGCGAGCTCCGACAGCGTGCCGATGTTGAACGACCTGTCGATGGGACGGTCCCGCCAGCGTGTCCCCCCGGCGTGGGCATGACCCGCCGTAGCCTCCATGACGTGGGCCGGACGAGACGTCTCGCACAGCACCGTGTCGCCGCGCGCGCAGGCTGCGCAGCGGCCGCACGGGATGCACCAGTTGAGGACGACGTGGTCGCCGGCGGCGACGTGGCTCACGCCGTCGCCCGCACTGCGGACGATGCCCGCGCCCTCGTGGCCCATCACCAGAGGGCGGCCCCACGAGAGCGAGGCGTGATCGGTGTGGCAGAGGCCGGCCGCCTGCATCTCGACGAGCACCTCGTCACGCCGCGGCGCCGCGACGTCGATCCCGTCGATCGTGAAGGCGCCGGCGCCGTCGGCGACGGCCGCGAGCGCGCGCATGGGCGGGGCGGCCGTCAGGTGGCCAGCGGCGGGCCCTGCGGCACGGCGAACGGCCGCCGCTCGTCGGGGTACTTGTGGCGCGTGGCCGTGAACGTCGCGGTGAGGTACTCGCCCATGTGGACGTCACCCGACAGCGTGTCGCCCGACACCGTGCCCGAGAAGATGAACGTCACCGACCGTCCCGGGCTGCGCTCGACACTGCGCAGGCGCACCTGGTCGCCCTCGATGAGCCCGCTCATCTCGCGCGTCGAGAACTCGCCCTGGTGCGCGCCCTGGAGCCAGTTGCCGTCCTGCTCGAGGTAGAACGCGTGCTGCCCGCGGCTGCTGAAGAACCGGACCTCGACGTCCCAGCGGCCGCTCATGTCGGCCGTCGGCGCCGGCGTGGACGTGGACGTCGGCGTGCGCTTCTCGGAGAGCACCTCGTGGATGCGGCCGGCCACGACCTCGGCGTCGCCGGGCCGCATCATCCAGGCCGTGACCGAGATCGCCGTCCGGCCGTCGGCCACGCCGCGGCCGCCGGCCCCGAGCGCGATACGCGGCTTCGTGCTGGCGAGCAGCCCGGCCACCTCCTCGCCCGTGATGTGCAGGGTCGACGGATCCCACTCGATGCGCAGCACGGGGCTGCGGTTGGACAGCTGCGTCGGCTCGTGCACGTCCGTTGTCACGCCCGGAATGTCCGAGACGCGCTTCGCGATCGTGTCGAGCCACGAGAGCCATGTGCGCCAGTCGGCGTCGTGATCGCGCGTGACCCATGCCTCGACGGCGGCCAGCATGCCCAGCGTCTCCTCGCGTCCGACCTTGTTGTCACGTCCCGGGCCGTGGTGCGGCGAGCTGGCCTGCCACGCGGACATCAGCAGGTCCTTGCGCCCGAGCAGCAGCCCCGCGCACTGCGGCCCGCACAGCGCCTTGCCGCCGCTGTAGGCCACGACGCTCGCGCCCTGCTGGAGGTGGACGTTCGGGATCGTCAGGATCTCGGCGGCCGCGTCGACGAGGATCGGCACCTCCTTCGGGCGGGCGATCCGCGCGATGTTCTCGAGCGACAGGGGGCCCGACATCGACTGCGGGCCGGCGAGCACGTAGATCATCGCCGTCCGCGGCCCGATCGCCCGCTCGAGTTCCTCGGGCGAGTCCACCGTGATCATCGTGACGCCGATGTTGCGAATGGCCGCGTCGTAGACGTTGCGCGAATAGCGCGGGCTGATGACCTCGGTCCTGTCGAAGCCGGTGAGGTCAGGGATGCGCACCAGGCGCTCGGGGTTCCCCCCCGTCACGCAGGCGGCGGTGACGTGCTTCAGGCCGGCGGCGCAGCCCGACGACACCATGCCCCACTCGGCACCCGTCAGCTCGGCCAGCCGCTGGCCCACGGCCATCGCCAGCTCGTCGATCTGCACGTAGTGCTGCGCGGCCGCGTCCATCGCCGCGCGCACCTCCGGCCGTTCCACCGACCCGCCGATGATCGTGAACGTCCCCCGGCAGTTGATCACCGGCTCGACGCCGATGGACTGGTAGATGTCGCGTCCGATCTTCAACGGGCCGGGCGCGGCCGCTGGTGCCACCGCCGTCGAGGCCGCCGCCGACGCGGCGGCGCCGCCCATGAACAGCGGTACAGCCAGCAGCTGGCTCATCTGCATCAGTTCGCGTCGGGTGACGCCGTCGTCTCGTGTGTCGCTCATGGTGCCTGCCTCACGGCAATGAGGGAAATCTGCTCCAGCTGGGGGTACGTGTCCCCGCGGGGCGTCCTGTCGCCCGGTGCGCGCTGCGCGACCGTCGTCCGCGTCGGCGGGCGCTCGGGGAAGTATTGCGCGTACACGCGATTCATGCGCGCGAAGTCGTTCATGTCGTCGAGGTACACGTTCGTTGCCACGACGTCCGCCAGCGAAAAGCCGGCCTCTTCCAGCCCGTCGAGGAGGTTGCGCAGCGTCTGGCGTACCTGCGCCTCGATCGTCCCCACCCAGATCCCCTGGAGCCCGCCCGGGCCGGCGATCGGGCCCGGCGTGAACGGGCCCTTGGCGGAGCAGTAATACGTGTCGTCGGCGAGGACGCAGGGGCTCGCCGTGGCACTTGGGCGCATGTTCGCCGGCTTGAACGCCCGACGCTTCGACAGGTCGGTCACGGCCACGCCCGTGAACGCAATGGTATGCCCGCCGGGCAGGCTCGTCACGTTGATGGTCGCCCGCGCCGGCGTGTTGCCGAACTCGAACCGCTTCGCGTAGGCCTCGTTCATGCGCCGCGAGGCCCCGTCGGTGAGGTAGGGGTTGACGAAGACGACGTGACGGAAGTCGAGGCCGGCCGCTGCAAGGATGCCGCCCATGTTGTCGAGCGCGAGGTCCACCTGAGCGTCGGCGTCGCGCGCCACCGCGCTCGCCGCGTCGCCGGCCGCCACGTCGCCGCCGTATGACGACGACAGGAAGAGCCGTGCGCCCGCGAGCATGCCCGGCGACCACGACAGCGACGCCGGGTAGCCGTCCGGCACGACGGGGCGCAGGCCGGCGAGGTCGCGGTACGCCACCGCGTTGATCTCGACGGCGATGTCGGTCGGCAGCGCGTACACGCCGACGACGGCGCGCGCGGGAGGCGCCACCGGGAAGTACTCGCGCCACACGCGGTCCATGGCGTCGTAGTGCGCCATGTCGGTGAGGTACACGTGGCTGTAGGCGACGTGCCGCATGGTGAGCCCCGCGGCCTCCACGATTGCCTTCACGTTCTCGAGCGTCTGCCGGACCTGGCCCTCCACGGTATCTGGCAGCCGTCCGTCTGCGTCGCGCCCACCCTGGCCCGACACGTAGAGGAAATCGCCGGCGAGGATGCCCGGACTGAACGGCCCGGCGGGCGGGGGGCCCGGCGGCGCGATGACGCGCCCGGCGGGCGCCTGCCGCGCCGCGCCGGTCGTCACCAGGACAGCGGCGAGGGCCAGCGCGAGGCAGTGCCGTACCGCCATCTCAGAACCCTGCGACGACGGGCAGCACGATTGCGCTCGGCCGTCCGGCGGAGTGCCAGATGGTCTGCTGCGCCACACGCGGCTTCGTTCCGTCACCCAGCGGGTCGCCCGTGTTCAGGTTGCGGTCGAACTGCGGGAAGTTGCTCGACGTGATGTCCACGCGGATGCGATGTCCCGGCTGGAACACGACGGCCGTGCCGACCATGTCGATCGTGTACCGATAGGGCCTTCCCGGCTCGAGCAGCGTCGGCCTGTCGAGGCCTTCGCGAAAGCGTGCCCGCAGGATGCCCTCGGCCATCGGATACGCCTTGCCGTCCGGGTACACGTCGATCAGCTTGACCATCCAGTCCGTGTCGCGGCCATCGGTCGTCGCGTGCAGATCCATCGCCACGGGGCCGGCGATTGTCACGGGCTCGTCGAGGACGTCGCTCGTGAAGCGGACGATGTCGGGCCGCCCGTCGAGCGGCGCCTGGTCCACGGGACCGGCGATCGTCGGCGCTCCGCAGCAGTTGTTTCCCCCGGTGGTGGGCACCGGGTCGTCCGGATCGTACCTGTACGTGGTGCTGCCCCCGCCGGCAGGCGGCGTCGGCGCGAGCCTGCCGCCGTCGTGCAGGTACCAGCGCTCCTCGCGCGTGCCGGGAACCGGCCAGTCCTGCTCGCCGCGCCACCTGTTGATCCCCATGTAGAAGATCTGCACCGGCGGATCGGCGTCGACGCCGTTGGCCACGCCTTTCAGGTGGAAGTCGTGCCAGCGCACCTCGTAGTCGAACAGGGCCCTGTCGGCGTCGGGGCCGAAGTCGAGGTCGCCGAACTTCCGTGACGATCCATGTCCCCAGGGCCCGATCACCATCCGCGTCAGCTGGCGCGCGCGCTCGGTGGCGCCGTGCCGCCGCACCCCGACGAAACCGTTGATCGTGCCGGGGAGGAAGATGTCGAACCAGCCGCCCTGCGTCATCACCGGCACCTGCACGCTGGCGAACTTCTCCTCGTCGCTCACGGCCTTCCAGTAGGCGTCGTAGCTCTCGTGGTCCAGCCAGTCGCGCCAGTGCCTGACGGGGTGCTGGAACGCACGCTCGTCCATGGTCCTGAGCGGGAGGTGGCGCAGCAGCTGCTCGTAGCGCAGCTCGGGCGCGGCGTCCTTGCCTGTGAAGTACAGCTGCGGCTGCATGATCCGGTAGGGCATGCGGACGACGCCCCATCCGAAGTTGAAGGCCAGGCGGAACGCCCCGCCCTGCGTGATCCAGTTGGCGTAGAGGTTCGTCGACGCCACCGCGGGGAACGCGGCCACGAGGCTCGGTGGCTGCTCCGAGAGCGTGGCCCACTGCACGTGCCCGAGGTAGCTGCCGCCCTGGGTGGCGACCCTGCCCGTGGACCACGGCTGCTTGGCGGCCCACTCGACGACGTCGTAGCCGTCACGGCCCTCGTGACGGAAGGGATCCCAGCTGCCTTCGCTCTCGTAGCGGCCGCGCACGTCCACGTTCACCACGGCGTAGCCCATGCGCGCGAGCATGATGAGCCGGTCGTGGACGCCGACGTTCTCGCGCTGCACGCCGTACGGCGTCCGGACAACGATCGTGGGGAACTGTCCCTCACGCGCCGGGCGATACACGTCGGCGTACACCGTGACGCCGTCGCGCATCGGGATGGCGCGGTGGTGGTCTATCAGGATGCGCTCGAGCTGCTGCGCGGCAGGCGGTGCGACGACGAGCAGCAGCGTGGCGAGCGAGAGCAGGAACGCGCGGGCCATGGAGTCCTCCGGGACGAGGTCAGCCGTGTGCGCGTAGTCTGCCTCAGGTTGGCGCGTCAGGGAACCGGCCCGTCGAGTTCCTCCAGGGCGATCAGGCCGCGCTTGAGTGCGTGGACGATCGCCTGTGCCCGGTTCTCGGCCTGGAGCTTCGCCAGCAGGTGGCCCACGTGCGTCTTCACGGTCTCGTCACTGATTCCGAGCGAGGCGGCGATCTCCTTGTTCGCGCGTCCGAGGGCGAGCTGCCGGAGGACGTCCACCTCCCGCGAGGTCAGCTCGTCGGGGTCGGAGGCCGCGCGCACGAGCTGGCGGCCCACGCCCGGGTCGATGTACGGCTTGCCGCCGGCGACCCTGCGTACGGCGGCGAGCAGGATCTCGGGATCAGCGTCCTTGCGCACGTACCCGAGTGCGCCGGCACGCAGCATCGCCATCATGCGCGCTTCGTCCACCAGCGCCGTCAGCGCGACCACCTTCGCGGCGGGCCACTGCGCCAGCAACCGGCGCGTGGTCTCGATGCCGTCGATCCCGCCTGGCAGCAGCAGGTCCTGGAGGACGACGTCGGGCTTCCACTCCGCAGCGTGCTCCAGCAGTTCCTCGCCGCTCGAGGCGATACCCACGACGGTGAGGTCGGGAAACGATTCGAGGTACGCCTTCAGGCTGCGCGTGACGACGCGGTGGTCGTCAACGAGGACGACCCGCGTCACGAATCACCCCCAGACAGGGCCGAAGGGACGCGACGCGCCGAGCGCAGCACCGTCCGCGCCTGGCGTGCGAGCAGCAGGACGAACACGGCGAGGTACGCGTTGGCGAATCCCGGGCCGTTCCAGATCAGGTCGATCAGCAGCGCGACGGCCCCGACGCCGATCAGCGCCGAGAGGAGCAGCGCGTGTCGACGCTGGTACTGGCGCACCTCGGCCGCTTCGTACGGGACCGACAGGATGACCCGCGTGCCGCGGCCCGGCGTACTCTGGACGTCGATCGTGCCGCCAATCTCGCCGGCGCGGGCGCGCATGTTGCGCAGCCCCATGCCCGGCGCCGCCTCGCCGGCCTCCTCGAAGCCGAGCCCATCGTCCTGCACGATTACCTCGAAGCGATTGCGGGTGTCGTCAAGCGACACCTCGACGCGCCGCGCGCGCGCGTGCCTGCCGACATTGGCCAGCGCTTCCTGCACGATGCGGTAGATCGTCTCGTGCGCCCCCGGCACCAGCGACTCCTCGTCGGGCAGCCGGCCCACCCGGAGGTCCACCTGCGCGCCGGTGCGGAGTGCCAGCGCGTCGCACTGCTTCCTGATGGCTTCCACGAGGCCGGTGTGTCCGAGGGGCGCCGCGCGGAGCTGGTCGAGCAGGGCCTCCATCTCGCGCATCGCCTCGCGCGCGGACTGCCTGACCTGGGCGACGGCCTCGCGTGCCCCCGCCGGGTCGGTTTCGAGCCGGGCCTCGGCGGCCGCCGCGCTCGCCTGAATGGCGAAGATCTGCTGCTTGACCGCGTCGTGCAGGTCGCGCGCGAGGCGGTTGCGTTCCTCCTGAGCCGCGGCCTGCCGGATCTGTCGCTCGTACGGCCCCGCCGGCATGGCGTCGTTGCCGGTGCCCGTGTCGCGCAGCGACAGGGGCGCACGCTTCGGTACCAGGGTGCCCGGATACCGGACGAACGCGAGACCGAGCACGAGGGCAAGCATCGCCCAGGTCGCATACCTGATCGGCTCGGCGTGGCCCGAGGCGCCGAGGACGTTGTTCTGCAGCGTCAGCCACACGGCGGCGTGCGCGGCGATGAACCAGGGCAGCAGCCGTCTGCGGGCCCCGACGTCCACGTGCGCGAGGCCGGCGCCGACCAGGGCGAACGCGACCATCGCCGCGCCGCTCAGCCGCACCAGCGCAGGTCGCGCCCAGGAAGGATCTGCCGCGGAGTCCAGCCACAGCGGCCCGAGGGCGAAGAGCGCGACGCCGGTCACTCCGATCGCGCCGGCGTACGCCCACATCGCGAGCCGCGTGTCGAGCGCTTCTGCATGAAGTGTGCGAGCCATGGGCCCAGTCTGGACACGCCTGTCCGCCGGCACATCCCGCACACGGCGGACCTGCCATCCCCGGAACGAGGGAGATCGAGGCGCAGCTGCGAACGCCGTCCGGCCCGCCGAGTCGACGAGTAGGGTACCGTGGAAGCCAGGCCGATGAAGATCAGGGTCGTCGTCAACGATCGGATGCAGCAGGGCTACGTGTACTGGCGCACGGAGCCCGTCGGGCGGAACTTCGCCCCTGGCTTCACGCCTGACCTCACGCCGGAGCAGATGCTGCACCTTGGCGTCTTCGGCGGGAAGTACCTGACCGACTGCGGCGACGAGTTCCCGGCGAGCTGGTTCGCCGGCGCGAAGCTCGCCAAAGGACGGCGTGACCGGCGTCTGAACTGTTTCGGCGTGCACGCGTCACAGTCGCTGGCCGTGTGGCGGCGCAACGGGTGGATCCGCCCGCAGGATCCGCGCGGCTGGTTCCAGTGGTACTGCCGCTACTACATGGGACGCAGAAGCGGCGACGACGCCCGGCAGATCCGGCGCTGGCGCGCGGCGGCGCGGCACGTCGCGGCCATCCGCCGGAACTGCGAGCCCGGCGACCTGGAGTGCAGGCCGCGGCAGCGTCAGGCGGCCCTGCACTGGGCCTACGACAGCCGGCGCATCTAGAGCCGCGTGCGCCGGAGCAGCTGCGCGTTGAGGGCCACGATGACCGTGCTGGCCGACATCAGGATCGCCGCGACAGGAGGCGGCAGCAGGATGCCCTGCCCGGCCAGCACTCCTGCGGCGAGCGGGATCGCCACCACGTTGTAGCCGGCCGCCCACCAGAGGTTCTGCACCATCTTCCTGTACGTGGCCCGGCTGAGGGCGATGATGCGGGGAACATCACGCGGATCGCTGCGCACGAGGACGACGTCCCCGGCCTCGACGGCGACGTCGGTGCCTGCGCCGATCGCGATGGCGACGTCCGCGGTGAGGAGCGCCGGCGCGTCGTTGACGCCGTCGCCGACCATGGCCACACGCTTGCCGGCCGCCTTCAGTTCCTCGATCTTCCGGACCTTCTCGTCGGGCAGCACCTCGGCCACGACGGTGTCGATGCCGAGATCGGCGGCGACGGCGTCCGCAACGGCCCTGGCATCGCCCGTCAGCATCACCACTTCGATCTGCTGCTCGTGCAGCCGCGCGACCGCCTCGCGCGACTCCGGCCTGGCCGCGTCGGCCACGACGAACGCGGCGCGAACTGCCGTCGGCGTGAGGAGGTAGAT
The DNA here is from genome assembly GCA_964430855.1 of uncultured Vicinamibacteraceae bacterium. GTDB lineage: Bacteria > Acidobacteriota > Vicinamibacteria > Vicinamibacterales > Vicinamibacteraceae > JAEZDP01. The sequence continues at coordinate 1,014 of CAYSHC010000026.1, read as the reverse complement.
TGCGGCCTGCCCGCGCGACGCCGCACGGTCGGCGGCATCGCGGACGGGGGCCGGCGGCGTCACGCCGAGGCGTCGGAGCAGGGTGGGGCCGCCCATGAACAGCTCCTGTCCGTCCACGACCGCGCGGGCGCCCTGCCCGGGGATGGCCTCGAAGGCGCTCGCGTCCGGGACGTCGAGCCCTCGCTCCGCGGCGCTCTCGACGATGCCGCGTGCGATCGTGTGTTCCGAGTCGCGCTCCACTGCCGCCGCGAGGCGCAGCGCCGCGTCGGCGTCGAGGCTGTCGTCGGTCGCGATGTCGACGACACGGAACCGACCGCGCGTCAGGGTGCCCGTCTTGTCGAAGACGACGGTCGTGAGCTGCCGGGCCTCTTCCAGCCCCCGCCTGTCGCGCACCAGCAGGCCCGACCGCGCGCCGAGCGTGGTCGAGATGGCGACGACGAGCGGGACCGCGAGGCCGAGCGCGTGCGGGCAGGCGACGACGAGCACCGCGACGACGCGCTCCACGACGTACGCGCCAGGGGCGCCGAGGGCGGCCCAGGCGATGAAGGTGACCACGCCAGACGCGACGGCGATCAGCGTGAGGACGAGCGCCGCCCGATCGGCCAGCGCCTGTGCGCGCGACCGCGACGCCTGCGCCTGCTCCACGAGCCGCATGATGCCGGCCAGCGTCGTCTGGTCGCCGGTGCCGGTCACCTCGACCCGGAGCGAGCCGGCGCCGTTCACGGTGCCGGCAATCACCGCGGCGCCCTCGGCCTTCTCCACGGGCACGGACTCGCCCGTGACCATCGACTCGTTCACGTCGCTCCGGCCCTCGCGCACGATGCCGTCGGCGGGCACGCTGGCGCCGGGGCGGACCAGCACGACGTCGCCGGCCCTCAGCGCTGTGACGGGAACCTCTTCGACGCGGCTGCCCGCCACACGCTCGGCCGTGTGCGGCAGCAGCCGCGCCAGCTCGCGCAGGGCGCCGCCGGCCTGCGAGATCGACCGCATCTCGATCCAGTGGCCGAGCAGCAT
>CAYSHC010000025.1:16300-45919 GCA_964430855.1 uncultured Vicinamibacteraceae bacterium | reverse complement strand
GCGAGGGACGCTTTGCCGTGAAGACCGCCTACCTCCGCGGGGCGGAGGTGCACGTGCGGCGCGGCAACCCCATCGTCGCCTGCCTCAACACCGGCGGCGTGGCGCTCTGCAACATCCACGTCGGCGGCGGCCTGTGGCACTACGTGCTCGCCGTCAAGGCCGACCCCGTGGGCCTGTCGTTCTTCGACCCCTACTACCAGCGCACCATCAAGGGCCTGTCGGGCGTGGTGGAGCGCCTGCGCGACGACGAGCACGGCGCGAACCTGTGGATCGAACGCGATTGGCTCGACACCTACAGCAACAGGAAGCGGTACTGCTTCGGTTCGCTCCGCAACCGCGAGACCGTCCTGCTCTGGCGGCGCAAGCGTTGACCACGCCGGTGCCGGGAGCCGGGCGATGAACGGATGGCTCGACAGGATCGTCGCGCGCCTGGCACGCCTGCTGGGCGCCACGCGCGACGAACTCCCGGCCCTGCTCTGGAGCTTCGGCTACTTCTTCGCGCTGCTGAGCGCCTACGGCCTGTTGCGCCCGCTGCGCGAGGAGATGGGTGTCCGCCACGGCGTGGACCGGCTCCAGTGGCTGTTCACCGGCACGTTCGTCTGCATGCTGCTGGCCCAGCCGGTGTACGGCGCGATCGTGGCGCGGTATCCGCGGCGTGTGTTCGTGCCCGCCGTCTACATCTTCTTCATCGCCTGCCTGCTCGGCTTCTACGCGCTGTTCCGCTCCGGCGTGGGGCTCACGCTGGCCGTGCCGACGTTCTTCGTCTGGGTCAGCGTCTTCAACCTGTTCGTGGTGTCGGTGTTCTGGAGCTTCATGGCCGACATCTTCTCGAAGGACCAGAGCCGGCGGCTGTTCGGCGTCATCGCGGCAGGCGGCACCTGCGGCGCGCTGGCCGGGCCGGCGATGACGGCACTCCTTGTCGAGCGCGTGGGCGTGCCGCAGCTGATGCTCGGCTCGGCGCTGCTGCTCGGTGGCGCGCTCGTCGCCGTCTGGCGTCTCGTGCCCTGGGCGACGCAGCGGCGGGGTCCCGAGCAGGTCATCGGCGGCACCGTGATGGCGGGCGCCCGGCTCGTGCTTCAGACGCCCTTCCTGCGCGCGATCGCCGGGCTCCTGCTCCTGTATGTCACCGTCAACACGATCCTGTACTACCAGCAGGCCGCGGTCGTGGCGGCGGCCTTCGGCGAGCCCGCCGAGCGCGCGGCCTACTTCGCACGCATCGACTTTGCCGTGAACGCGCTGACGGTGCTGACGCAGGTGTTTGTCACGCGGGTCCTGATGACGCGCTTCGGCGTGACGCCGCTGCTTGTGATCTCGCCTGCGCTGGTCGCCGTCGGCTTTGCCGTGCTGGCGGCCTCCCCTGCGCCCATCCTGCTCGCTGTCATCCAGGTGGTGCACCGCGCCGGCAACTTCGCGCTGATCGCGCCGGCCCGCGAGAGCCTCTACACGCAGGTGGGGCGCGAGAGCCGCTACAAGGCGAAGGCCTTCATCGACACGGCCATCTATCGCGGCGGCGACCTCGTCGTCGGCTGGGGCATGGCCGGCGTGGCGGCCATCGGGCTGCAGCTCGGGCAGGTGGGGCTGATCGGGCTGACGGTTGCCGCGTGCTGGGCGCTGCTCGGGCTGCGGGTGGGGCGTACCTACGGCGGGCGCGCCCGGGCCGACGTCCAGACGTCCGAGGCGCCGGCCCCCGCGACGCACTGACGCGGCGGCGGCACGTCCGGGTTCGCGATTGACCGCCGCAGGGGCGCTTGCTTACCGTGAGCGTGCCGACGGGCGCGACCCGTCCGTCCGGAAGGAGGCAAGCAGTCGATGCACGGGGTGTATTCGGTCCTCGCCACGCCGTTTGACGCACAGGGCGACGTGGACGTCCAGAGCCTGCGACGCGTGGTCGAAGCCTTCATCGGCGCGGGCGTCACCGGGTTCACGGCGCTGGGCGTGACGAGCGAGGTGACGCGGCTGACCGAGCGCGAGCGCGGCCTCGTCCTCGACACCATCATGACGGCGGTCAACGGCCGCGTCCCCGTCGTCGTCGGCACGACGGCCGAGGGGCTGCACACCTGTCTCGCCTTCAGCCGCCAGGCGGCCGAGGCAGGCGCGGCCGCCGTCATGGTGAGCCCGCCGCGCGCGCCCAAGCTCAACTCCGCGTCGGTGCGGACGCATTACGCCACGCTCGCCGAGCGCGTCGACGTCCCGATCGTCGTGCAGGACTACCCCCCGGTGTCGGGCTTTGCCATGGAGCCGGCGCTGCTCGCGCAGATTGCCCGCGAGATCCCTGCGGCGCGCACGATCAAGCTCGAGGATCCGCCGACGCCGCGCAAGACCGCCCTCATCCTCGAGGCCGCCGGCGACACGCCGGTCGCGATCTTCGGCGGCCTGGGTGGCGTGTACCTGCTCGAGGAACTGCTGGCCGGCGGGGCAGGAGCCATGACCGGCTTTGCCTATCCGGAGGCGCTTGTCGCCATCGTCTCCCGCTTCCGCGCCGGCGACGTGGACGGCGCGGCAGACGTGTTCTACCGGGTCCTGCCGCTCATGCGCTTCGAATTCCAGGAGGGCATCGGCATGGCCATCCGCAAGGACGTGCTGAAGCGACGCGGGCTGATCGCCGACGCCCGCACGCGCCCGCCGGGCGCCAGCGTCGATGCCGGCACCGCCGCCGCGCTCGATCGGCTGCTGGCCTGGACCGGCGCACAGGAGGGGTGTGAATGGATCTCGGCCTGAAGGGCAAGGTGGCGATGGTGGCTGGCGGCAGCCGCGGGCTCGGCTACGCGGTGGCCGAGGCACTCGCGCGCGAGGGGGCGCGGCTTTCGGTGGCGTCGCGCGACGCCGCCAGGCTCGAGGCCGCGGCATCGCGGCTCAGCGATGCAGGCGCCGGAGACGTCGTGGCGACGCAGGCCGACTTCAGGAAGGCTGCCGACATCGAGGCGTGGTTCGACGCGACCACGGTCCGCTACGGCGGCGTGGACCTGCTCTTCGTCAACACCGGCGGGCCGCCACCGGGCCCTGCCCTCGGCTTCGACGATGCCGCATGGAACGACGCGGTGGACCTGCTGCTCCTGAGCGCCATCCGGATGGTGCGGCTCGCCGTCCCCTCGATGGAGGCACGCGGGGGTGGCAGCATCCTCGTGACGACATCGTCGGCCGTGCGGGAGCCGATCCCGAACCTTGCGCTGTCCAACGTCGTGCGCGCGGGCGTGGCCGCCCTCGTCAAGACCCTCGCCAACGAGCTCGCTCCCGTGGGCATCCGCGTCAACAACATCGTCCCCGGCCGCATCGACACCGACCGCGTGCGCGAGCTTGACGCCGGCCGCGCGAAGGCGCGCGGCGTGCCTGCCGAGGAGCAGCGGGCGGCCGCCGAGCGCAGCATCCCCCTCGGACGGTACGGGACGCCTGCCGAGTTCGGCCGAACCGCGGCGTTCCTGCTCTCGGACGCGTCCGCCTACACGACGGGGGCGTTCGTGCAGGTCGACGGCGGCCTGATCAAGACCTGGTAGGCGCGCCGTGAACCCGATGCGACGCGTGCTGCTGGCGGCCGCCGACAATCGCTGGCTCCGGAAGAACGCCCCGCGGATCGGCTTCGTCCGCCGCGCGGTGTCGCGCTTCATGCCGGGCGAGGACGCGGCGTCGGCGCTCGACGCCGCGGCGGAGCTTGCCCCCTCGGGCATCCGCTCGATCTTCACGTACCTCGGCGAGAACGTCACCGATCTCGCGGAGGCGCAAGCCGTCGCCGACCACTACGTCCAGCTGCTCGACGACATCGCGGCGCGCGGCCTCGAGGGCCAGGTCTCGGTCAAGCTCACGCAGCTGGGCCTCGACATCGACGCCGACAGGTGCCTCGCGCTGCTCGGGCGCGTGGCGGCCCGCGCGGCCACGCATGGCATCCGCCTCTGGATCGACATGGAGCAGCATCAGTACGTGGACGCCACGCTGGCGCTCTACCACAAGGTGCGGGCGTCGTATCCGAAGGTCGGCGTGTGCCTCCAGGCATACCTGTACCGGACGCCCGCCGACCTCGACGCCGTCATCGCGGCGGGCGGCGGCGTGCGCCTCGTCAAGGGCGCCTACCGTGAACCCGCGTCGGTGGCCTACCCGAAGAAGGCCGATGTCGATGCCGCGTACCTCCGCCTCGCGAAGCGCATGCTGAGCGCCGACGCGCGAGCCGCCGGCTTCGAGGCAGTGTTCGGCACGCACGACGTGACGATCGTCCGGGCCCTCCAGGACCATGCGCGCGCCACGGGGGTCCCGGCCGACGCGTACGAGTTCGCGCTGCTCTATGGCATCCAGCGGTCACTCCAGCAGCGGATTGCCGACGAAGGCCACCGCGTGCGCGTCCTCATCAGCTACGGCACGTTCTGGTTTCCCTGGTACATGCGCCGCCTCGCGGAACGTCCGGCCAACGTCTGGTTCGTCGTCCGGACAATGTTCTCGCGGTGACGCCGCCCCCCCGGACGACACATGGCCGTCGACAGCCATCATCATCTCTGGCGGTACAGCCCGGCCGAGTACGCGTGGATCGGCACGGGCATGGAGGTCCTGCAACGCGACTACGACGAGGCCGACCTCGCGGAGGCCGCTCGCGGCACGGGCGTCGACGCGACCGTCGTGGTGCAGGCGCGGCAGTCGCTCGAGGAGAACGAAGCCCTGCTCGAGGCCGCGCGCACATCGCCCCTTGTCGCGGCCGTCGTCGGCTGGGTGGACCTCCAGGCCCCGGACGTGGAGCGTGTGCTCGCCCCCCTCGCGGACGACCCGGCATTTGTCGGCGTCCGCCACATCGTGCAGGCCGAGCCTGACGGCTTCCTCGACGGCACGGCGTTCAACGCAGGCATCCGCGCGCTCGAGCGCGTCGACCTGGTCTACGACATTCTCATCTACGCGCCGCAACTGCCGGAAGCCATCAGGTTCGTCGACCGGCACCCGAGGCAGCGCTTCGTGCTCGACCACCTCGCCAAGCCCGCCATCCGCGCTGCCGGGTTCGACGAGACGTGGGCGCAACACCTTCGCGAGCTCGCGCGGCGCCCCAACGTGACGGCCAAGATCTCCGGTCTGGTCACCGAGGTCGCCGACTCGACGTGGTCGCTCGACCTGCTGCGGCCGTACGTGGAGGTCGCGCTCGAGGCCTTCGGGCCGGCGCGCCTGCTGATGGGGACCGACTGGCCGGTGTGCCGCCTGCGCGCCGAGTACGCCACGTGGGTGGAGGCCGTCCACGCCTTGATCGCCGAGCTGTCCGACGACGAGCGCCACGCGATTCTCGACGCCACCGCGCGCCGCGTGTACCGCCTGCCGTCGCCGGCGGCCTGAACGACAGCCGCGTCCGACCCACGGGGACAGGTGAGCCGCGGGCACGTCGCGTGCCCACCGCCGAGCTGCCCGGGCGACCTGCTGTGGCAGAATGCCCCCAAACTTCCAATCCGAGAGAAAGGTTGCCGACGTGAGCCACGTCCGACGCATCCCGATGGCGGCCTGCCTGGCGGCGGGCCTGACGTTAGCACTTGCGCTTCCCTCGGCCCGTCAGGCCGTGCCGGACATCCCGCGCGACGGGGACGACATCAGCGGCGTCGTCCAGGACAGTGCCGGCGCCCCTGAGGCCGGCGTGTGGGTCATCGCCGAGACGAAGGACCTGCCTACGCCGTTTGCACGGATCGTCGTCACCGACGAGCTCGGGCGGTTCGTCCTGCCCGACCTGCCGCAGGCGTCCTACGACGTCTGGGTCCGCGGGTACGGCCTCGTCGACTCGCAGAAGGTCTCGGCCGAGCCGGGCCGCACGCTCGCGCTCACGTCGGCCAAGGCGCCGTCGGCGCACGCCGCGGCGCAGTACTACCCCGCCGGGTACTGGCTGTCGCTGCTGGAGGTGCCGCCGGAGTCGGACTTCCCCGGCACGGGGCCCGAGGGCAACGGCATCCCCACCAATATCCGGTCGCAGGGCGAGTACCTGCGCATGGTGAAGAGCGGCAACTGCACCGCGTGCCACCAGCTCGGGACGAAGGGCACGCGCGAGATCCCGAAGGCGCTCGGCGAGTTCCCCTCACACGAGGCCGCGTGGCTGCGGCGCGTGGCGTCGGGCCAGGCCGGCGCCGGCATGATCGACGGGCTGAACCGCCTGGGGCCGCGAGGCCTGCGCATGTTCGCCGACTGGACCGAGCGCATCGCGAAGGGCGAGTATCCGCGCGAAGCGCCGCCGCGTCCGACCGGCATCGAGCGCAACGTCGTCATCACGCTGTGGGACTGGGCCGACCCGACCGACTACCTGCACGACGTGGTGTCGACGGACCGCCGCGACCCGACGGTCAATGCAAACGGCCCGGTGTACGGCGCGCTGGAGCTGAGCGCCGACTACATCCCCGTGATGGACCCGCAGACGCACGAGGCGCGGCGCATCCCCATCGCACCGCGCGATCCCGCCACGCCCCGGACGTCGCCCGACATGCCGGCGCCGTCCCCGTACTGGGGCGACGAGGTCATCTGGGACAGCCAGATGAACGTGCACAACCCGATGATCGACCACCGCGGGCGCGTGTGGCTCACGGCGGCCGTGCGCCCGTTCGACAACCCCGACTACTGCAAGGAAGGCTCGTCGCACCCGTCGGCGAAGCTGTTCCCGCTGAACCGCTCGAGCCGCCACCTGGCGATGTGGGATCCGTCCACGAAGCAGCTGACGCACATCAGCACCTGCTTCGGCACGCACCACCTGATGTTCGCACTCGACGACCGGCACACGCTGTGGACGAGCGGCGGCGGACAGGTCGTCGGCTGGCTGGACGTCAAGAGGTTCGAGGAGACGGGCGACGAGGCGGCGTCGCAGGGCTGGACCGCGCTTGTCATCGACACCAACGGCAACGGCAGGCGCGACGCGTACGTCGAGCCGAACGAGCCCGTCGATCCGACGAAGGACAAGCGGTACGGCGCCGCGTTCTATTCGGTGACGCCCGTTCCCGACGGCTCCGTGTGGGGGTCGGTGCTCGGGTTCCCCGGCGCAGCCGTGCGCCTCGTGCCTGGCGACGACCCGCCGCACACGACGCTGGTCGAGGTGTACGAGCCGCCGTTCGGCAATCCGAAGGCCAAAGTGCAGGGCTTCTCGCCGCGCGGCATGGACGTCGACCGCAACGGCGTCGTCTGGGCAGCGCTGGCGAGCGGCCACATGGCCAGCTTCGACCGCCGCAAGTGCAAGGGTCCGCTGAACGGGCCCGAAGCGACCGGCCAGCACTGTCCCGAGGGGTGGACGTTGTACGAGGAGCCGCTGCCGCAACTGCGGGGTGTCACGGCGTCGGGCAGCGCCGAAGGCAGCTACTACACGTGGGTGGACTGGTACGGCGCGCTGGGTCTCGGCGAGAACGTGCCCATCAACACGGGCAACGCGTCGGAGGGCCTGCTCGTGCTGAAGGACGGCGAGTGGATCGTCCTGCGCGTGCCCTATCCCCTCGGCTACTACACCAAGTGGATGGACGGGCGCATCGACGACCCGAACGGCGGCTGGAAGGGTCGCGGCATCTGGACGACCATCAGCACGCGCGCGCCGTTCCACATGGAAGGCGGCAAGGGCACGACGAGCAAGGTGATCAAGTTCCAGATGCGCCCGGATCCGCTGGCTCACTGAGCGAGGCCGCGGCGGGATACCTGCACTGTCGCCCCCGGGCTCGGCCGCTCAGCCGAACTCGGGACCGATGATCGCGAAGACGCGCGGCGCCAGCGGCTTTGTCACGCCCCGGAACATGCGCGTGAAGGGGCGCTGTGGCTCGAAGCCGCTGTCGCGCAGCCACGCCCGCCAGCCCGCATGGGTGTCGGCCGCGTCGACGACAACCGGCCGTCCGGCGGGCACGTGCGCGAGCGCCGCCGCGGCGAGCACCACGGCGACATCCCGGGTCGGCGCCACGACGGGACCCAGGTGCTCGAAGTCGTGGCCATGGCGGCCGAGGACGAAGCCGCCGATCGTGCCCGTCGCCTCGTCCTCCCAGACATGGGCATAGGCGGGCGCGCCTTCCGCAAGCCAGCGCAGCATGTCGGCGCGGTCCACGCCCGTCACCTCGCGGTCGAGCGTCACCACGGCCGGCCAGTCGGCCTCGCGCAGCGTGCGCGCGGCGCGAGCCGGCCCTGCCGGCGTCTCGGCGATGGTGGGCCCTCGGTCACCGGCGCGCTGAAGCCGCGTGAGCTGGCCGGCGTCGTGGAACCCGAGCGTCAGGTAGAGCGGGCGGCCGAGCGGCGTCGCGTCGAGGCCGACCGCCGGGACGTCGGCGACGAGCGCCAGCCCGGCTTCGAGCAGGGCACGGCCGATGCCGCGCCCGCGCTCGGCGGGATCGACCAGCACCATCGCCACCCAGGCGAGGTCGGGGGCGTACCTGATGGTGGCCACCGAGCCGACGACCACGCCGTCGCCTCGGCAGGCCACGCGAGCGCCGTCGGGGTTGCGGCTCAGAAAGGCCTCCCAGTCGCGCGCCAGCTGGTTCCAGCGCGCGGCACGGCACAGGCGGAGCCCGGCCTCGACGTCAGCGGGCGTCATTGGCCGGATCGTCACTCCCTCGGGTACGCTCACGTGCGTCAGCCTCCAGCGCGGCCGCGACGGCCACGCCAGGGAAAGCGCTCCGGCGCCGGGCGGCCGGAGATATGATCGGCAGACCGTGTCAGACGCGTCAACGCTTCCTTCCTCAATCACGACGGTAGCGCAGCTCGAGGATCTGCTCAGCGCGCCGCCGCCCGACCTCGTCGAGACGTTCCGGACGCTCGAGGGCGACCTCATCGTGCTGGGCGTGGCCGGCAAGATGGGGCCCACGCTCGCGCGCATGGCGCGCCGCGCGTCGGATGCCGCGGGCACGCCCCGACGGGTGATCGGTGTCGCCCGCTTCTCGGACCCGGCGCTCGAGGCCGAGCTCCAGGCGCACGGCGTCGAGACCGTCAAGGCCGACCTGCTCGACCGCGCCGCGGTCGCGAAGCTGCCCGACGCCCCGAACGTGGTCTTCATGGCCGGCCGGAAGTTCGGGTCGACGGGCAACGAGTCGCTGACCTGGGCGATGAACATCCTCGTGCCGGCGTACGTGGCCGAACGATACGCCGAGAGCCGCATCGCCGCGTTCTCGACGGGCAACGTCTACGGTCTCGTCAGGCGCGGACAGGGCGGGTCGCGCGAGAGCGACGTGCTGCGGCCCGTCGGCGAGTACGCGATGAGCTGCCTGGGACGCGAGCGAATCTTCGAGCACGCGAGCCTCACCCGCGGGACGCCTGTCGCCATCCTGCGCCTGAACTACGCGACCGAGCTCCGGTACGGCGTGCTCGTCGACCTGGCCACGCGCATCGCGCACGGCGAGCCCGTCGATCTCTCGATGGGCTACGTGAACGTCATCTGGCAGGGCGATGCCAATGCCATGGCGCTCGCCTCGCTCGCCCACGCCAGCTCACCGCCGTTTGTCGTCAACCTCGCGGGTGCGGACGAGCTGTCCGTCCGCGAGACCTGCGAAGCCCTCGCCCGGGCCATGGGCCGGACGGTGACCTTCGTCGGACAGGAAGCCGAGGACGCGCTGCTGTCGAACGGGTCGCTCGGTCACCGGACGCTCGGCGCGCCACGCGTCGCGGTGAAGGACATCATCGCCGCGACGGCCGAGTGGGTGGCCCGCGGCGGCCCGCTGCTCGGCAAGCCGACGCATTTCGAGTCGAGGGACGGGGGCTTCTGATGACCACCACTGCCCTGCGCGCCGCGCTCCAGCGCGGCCTGGTGATTCCGGCGCATCCCCTGGCCCTGACCGGGGACGGCCGCTTCGACGAGCGTCGCCAGCGCGCCCTGACCCGGTACTACGTCGCGGCAGGCGCCGGCGGGATTGCCGTGGGCGTCCACACGACGCAGTTTGCCATCCGGCGTCCGGACGTCGGGCTCTTCGAGCCGGTCCTCGCGCTGGCGCGCGAGGAGATGGACCGCGCCGACGCCACGCGCGACCAGCCGCTCGTCCGGATCGGCGGCGTATGCGGTCCCACGCCGCAGGCCGTGGCCGAGGCGACGCTGCTGCGCGACCTGGGCTATCACGCCGGCCTGCTGAGCCTGGCCGCCCTCGCCGACGCCTCCGACGACGAGCTGATTGCCCACTGCCGGGCCGTGGGCGACGTGCTGCCGCTGGTGGGGTTCTATCTCCAGCCGTCGGTCGGCGGCCGACGCCTCGCGTACGCGTTCTGGAGGGCCTTCGCGGAGATCCCGCAGGTGGTCGCCATCAAGATCGCGCCGTTCAACAGATACCAGACGCTCGACGTCGTCCGGGCCGTGGCCGACAGCGGCCGCGACGACATCGCCCTGTACACCGGAAACGACGATCAGATCGTCGGCGACCTCGTGACCCCGTTCACGTTCGTCACCGACAAGGGCCCGGTGACGCGGCGCATCGTGGGCGGCCTGCTCGGCCATTGGGCCGTGTGGACCCGCGAGGCCGTCACGCTGCTCGAGGCCTGTCACGAGGCAGCCGCCGCGGGCCAGGTGCCTGCGTCCCTGCTCCAGCGCGGCATCGAGGTCACCGACGCCAACGCCGCGTTCTTCGACCCGGCGCACGACTTTGCCGGCTGCATCGCCGGCCTGCACGAGGTGCTCCGCAGGCAGGGCCTGCTGACGAACACGCGGTGCCTCGACCCGCACGAGCGCCTGAGCCCGGGGCAAGCCGAGGAGATCGACCGCGTGTACCGTGCCTACCCGCACCTGAACGACGACGCGTTCGTGCGCGAGCATCTCGAGGAGTGGCTGCGATGATGCAACGCGTCGCGCTGGCCGTCCTCGCCGTCGCCGCTGCCGCCTGCACCTCGACGCCGGCGGATCTCGTCGTCGTCAACGCGAACGTGCTGACCGTTGACGCCGCGTTCGCGAAGGCGGGCGGCGTCGCGATTCGCGACGGGCGGTTCGTCCACGTCGCACCGGACGGCGAGGACCTGTCGCCGTACATCGGCCCCGGGACGCGCGTCGTCGATGCGGGTGGCCGCACGGTCATCCCGGGCATCATCGACACGCACGTGCACGCGCTCATGGCCGCGGCCGCGGAAGCCAGCGTCCCGTTCCGAGACCTCGGTTCCATCGCGGAAATCCAGGCGTGGGTACGCGAGGAGGTGTCGCGACAGCCAGCCGGCACCTGGATCTGGACGCCGCGGCTCTTCCCGACGCGAGTCGCCGAGCGCCGCTTCCCCACGCGCGCCGAGCTCGACGAGGTCGCACCGGCGCATCCGGTCGTCGTGGACGGTGCCTATGCGCTGATGCTGAATACCGCCGCGCTGCGCGCCGCGGGCATCGACCGGCACACCCCCAACCCGCCCGGCGGCTCCATCGTCAAGGACGGCCGCGGGGAGCCGTCAGGCCTGCTGCGCAATGTCGGTGGCATGCTCGCGGCGTTCCGTCCGGCCAGCGCGGGCGCCGTGCCGCTCGAGGGTCTCGAGGCGGTCCATCGTGCCTACCTCGCCCACGGCATTACCAGCGTCATCGAGCGCGGCGCCGACGTCGAGGGGCTGAAGCGCTACCAGGAGCTGAAGGATGCCGGGCGCCTCGCCGTTCGCGCCACCATCACGCTTCAGCTGCCACGGCCTTCATCGGCCGACGAGGTGGACGGTCTCATCGACGCCCTGCCTGTCGAACCGGGTCAGCGCGACGATCGCCTGAAAGTGGGGGCGCTGAAGATCATCGCCGACGGCGGCATCCTGGCCGGCACCTCCTACATGCGCGATCCGTACGGCCTCGACGCCGCCTCGCTCTACGGCGTGGACGATCCGGCGTATCGCGGCTTCCTGACGGTGCCGCCCGACGTCATCGCGCGCGTCTTCAAGGCGGGCCACGACCGGGGCTGGCAGGTGTCGGCGCACATCACGGGCGACGCGGGCGTCGACACGGTGCTCGACGCCATCGAGGCGGCGCAGGGAGACGCCGCGCAGGACCGCCGGCACACGCTGATCCACGCGTACTTCCCGTCGCCCGAGACGGCGGCCAGGGCCGCGCGCCTCGGCGTGCTCGTCGACACGCAGCCGGCCTGGTACTACAAGGACGTCGACGGCCTGCTGCCCGCGCTCGGCGAGGCGCGCCTGCAGCGCTTCATCGGCGTGCGCACGTGGCTCGACGCCGGCGCGCGCACGGCGCTCAACACCGACCACATGTTCGGCCTCGACGGCACGACCGCCATGAACCCGTTCAACCCCTTCCTCACGATGTACGTCGCCATCACGCGGCGTTCGGAGGGTGGCACGGTCGTCGGGCCGGACCAGGCGATCTCGCGCGAGGACGCCCTGCGGCTGATGACGCGCGAGGCGGCGTACTTCAGCTTCGACGAGGCGTCGCGCGGCTCAATCGAGGTTGGCAAGCTCGGCGACCTCGTGGTGCTCTCCGACGACCTGCTGAGCGTGCCCGACGAGAAGATCCGCGACATCAAGGCGGATATCACGGTCGTCGGAGGAGAGGTTGTGTACGAGCGGGTGACCGACGATGAGGGGAGACAGGACGTCGGTTCGCGGTGAGCGGATCTAGCGGCTCGCGGTTCCGCGGTCCGCGTCCGCCAGCGGCAGCACGCTGATCTCCTTGAAGTGCACCGTCTGCGGCTCGTGGTGGTTCTGGATGCCGATGTAGCCGACGTCGGGCCGCCGTCCGCGGATGGGCTCGTAGTGGTGCTGGCGCGGCGGGACCGGCATGCCCTCCGTGTAGTCGTTCACGAGCACGCCGTTCAGGCGCACGATCGTTCGCGGCCCGCGCAGCTCGATCTCCATCGTGTTCCACTCCCCTGCCCGGTACTGCGGCGCCGCCTGCGCGGGGCTGATCGAGTAGATGGCCCCCGTCGTGTGCCAGGCCATGCCGTGCTCCAGCTGATGCTGCGACCGCGTGTAGTGCTCCGGGAAGTTCTCGAGGATCTGGACCTCGTAGCCCGTGTGCACGGCCTGCCACGGGTCCTCCGGAGGCTCCGGGATACGGATGAAGACGCCGGAGTTGTCATCGGTAGTCGTAGTCCGGTAGACGACGCGCAGGATGCAGTTGCCGAGCTTCTCGCGCGAGTACCAGAGCAGCCCCATCCCGCCCTCGGTCTTGAGCAGCCCGTCCTCCACGTAGACGCGGCCCTTGCCGACGTGCGTCCAGCCGTCGAGGCTCCTCCCGTCGAACAGCGGCCGCGCCTGGGCCTCCTGGGCGCTCGCCTGGCCGCCCCCCGCCATCAACACCGCCGCCACGACCGACGCCACGAGCACGCGCAAGCAGAACATCCCTTCATCATACGCGCTGCGCGGCCGCACTGGAGCGTCCACCCGCAACCACGTCGCGATACTGCGGAACGTCGTCGACAGGTCAGCGGTCCGCGGTCCGCCGGGTGACCGGTCCGCGGTGAGCGGCCCAGCCTCAGACTTCCACGCTGTCCGTCTCCCGTGATCCCTTCTCGATCCGCCGCACGGGCACACCCACGTAGACGCCGCCGCCCTCGAGCGACGTGTGCTTGGGCACGACGCTGAGCGCGCCAATCTGCGCCCGGTCGCCGACGCTGGTGCCGATGCCGACGATGCTCCCGAGGCCGACAGTAACGCCGTTGCCGAGGCGGACGCACCCGGTCTTCACGTAGCCGCCCTCCACGGTGTGGCCCGACAGGTGGACGCTCTCGCCGATCACCACGCCGTCGCCGAAGTCGAGCAGGTTGTGGTCGGAGATGGACGTGCTGTTGACGTACACGCCGCGGCCGATGCGCGCCCCGTTGATGCGCAGGTACCAGGTCCAGAGGGGTGAGCCGCGAAAGCAGATGCCCACGAGGACCCGCACGACGTGGGTCGAGACCATGTAGCGCGCCCAGTCGAGCAGCGGCCACTCGAGGTCGGCAAGCCGCCACGCCGCCCCCGGCTGCGTCCGCCACCCGAGCAGGCGCATCGCGAGCGCCGAGAGCGCGCAGAGGGCCACGGCGAACACGAGGTAGGCCGGAATCAGCGACATGGCGATGATCACCGGCTCGATGAGCGTCTCCTGGGGTGGCGGGAACGGCCAGCGTCGGATGAGGCTCCAGCACAGGAAAGCCGGCAGCACCGCCAGCCCGAAGATCACGCTCTCGACGACGAAGATCGAGAGGATCGTCCAGCCCACCCGCCACGCTCGGCCCATTCCGTCAGCTACTCCCCGAACCCACGTTGGCCGCCAGCACCAGGGTCGGGCGGCGGAACCTCGCGGTCACGCTACCATGGCGGAAGCGCCGCTGCGCGCGCTGGCTGCCGTCATGGCCACACTGACCATCGCCGGCAACGGCGAGCCCCTCGTCCTCCTGCCCGGGCTGGACGGCACCGGCCTGCTCTTCCACCGGCAGGTCCCGTCGCTCGCGCGCCGCTATCGCGTCGCGACGCTGCGCCTGCCCGACGACGTCGACAGGATGGAAAGCCTCGTGGCCCGGGTGCACGCGGCCATCGGCGGGCTGGTCACCGACGGCGGCCGCGTGGCGCTGCTCGGCGAGTCGTTCGGCGGCGCGCTCGCCATGAGCTACGCCCTGGCGCATCCCGCGCGAGTGTCACGCCTCATCGTCCTGAACTCGTTTGCACGCATCGGCGCCCGGGCCCGGTTGTGGCTCGGCTACCACCTGCTCCGTGCGATGCCATGGGGCATGATGCCGCTCGTCCGGCACCTCACGACACGGCGGATGCATTCACCGCACACGACGCCGGAGGACGTGCGACGGTACCACGTGCTGATGCGGAACACGACGCGGGACGGCTACCTCTCGCGCCTCGCGATGCTGCGCCGCTACGACATCAGGGACGAGCTGCCCCGCCTCGCGACGCCCACGCTCTTCCTCGCCGCCGACCGCGATCGCCTCGTGCCCTCGGTCGACGAGGCAAGGTTCATGGCCGCCCGCGTGCCGCGCGCCGCGGTTCGCATCCTCCCGGGCCATGGTCACATCTGCCTGCTGGCGCCGGACTTCGACCTGCTCGCGATCCTCGACGAGTGGACCGCCGAGACTGCCTGAACGCACCGGCTGCGGGCCGTCGGCGCCCGGACGACCGGGCTGGGCCGCGACGAGCGCCCGCAGGCGCGTGGAGACGTGCAGCGAGATCGCCTCCTTCGAACGCACCACGAGGAGGCCGGCGGCGTCGGGATGGCGCTCGATCAGCGCGAGTCCGCGCTCGGGCCCCAGGACGCTCATCGCCGTGTCGAGCCCGTCGGCAAGGACGCCGTGCGGCGCAATGACCGTGACGGTCACGTCGTCGACGAGCCCCATGCCGGACGCGGGGTCCACGACGTGCGAGTAGCGCCGCCCGTCGACGTCGAGATGCTGCGCCTCGTTGCCTGACGTCGAGACGGCGGCGTGCGTCAGCTCCAGCACGCGCGGGACGTCGTCTGCCGAGGCGGGCACGGCCGAAAGCGCCACGCGCCAGCCCCGCCGGCCCGGCGGCGCGGCGCCAAAGGCAAGATCGCCGCTGATGGCGACCAGCGCGCTCGACACGCCCGTGGCCTCGATGGCGCGAAGGGCCTCCGTCGCGGCGTAGCCCTTCCCTATTGCCCCGACATCGAGCGCCATGCCCGGCGCCGCCAGGCGCACGGTTCGCGCGGCCGGATCGAGGTGCAGCTTCTTCCAGCCGGTTCGCGTACGGGCGTCGGTCAGGGCCTCCGCATCGGGCAGGACGCCGGTGCGCCGCGCCTCGCGCCAGAGGCGGACGACAGGGCCAAGCGTGATGTCGAAGGCGCCGTCGGTCTGCTCGGCCAGCTGCTGCGCCACTTCGAGGACCGCGAAGACGTCGGCGCTCACCCGCACCGGGGCAGCCACGGCCTGGGTGGCGAGCTGGCTCAGCTCGCTGTCGGCCCTGTAGTCCGACAGGAGCGCATCGAGCTCACGGATGCGATCGAACCCACGCCCGATGGCGTGACGTGCGGTGTCGATGTCGGGCGCGTACACGGTGATGCGCACGAGGGTGCCCATATGCGGCTCGACGGCCTCGAAGCGCTGCAGCTCCGAGGCCGTCGGGGTCGCAAGGAAGGCACACGCGAGCGCAGCGGCCAGGACGGCCGCCACCACGCGGCGATCAGTACGGATCGATTTCCACACCGTTGTTCCAGGCCCGGTACATGTCCTCGAGGCTCGGCAACCTGGCGGGCCGCACGAGCCTGAACCCGAGGCCCTGCGCGTTGGTCATGTACCAGACGCTGCGCGGCAGCTGCGGGTCGAGCATCTTCCAGTCGGGATCGGACGCCACGCGCGCCGTGCAGGTGACCTTCTCGGCCTCGTCGTACCAGGAGCCGCCGCGCACGGCGTGCGGATAGGGCTCGGTGGCCACCACCCACGGGTTGTCGGCCGGCCCGGGCTCGTACGGCTTGTACTGGTCGAGGGTCCACTCCATGACGTTGCCCAGCATGTCGTAGAGCCCCCAGGCGTTCGGCTTCTTCGTGCCGACCTTGTGGTACGTGCCGTCGGTGAACGCCTCGGTGGCGGAGTTGCCCTTGTACCAGGCGACCTCCTTCAGCTCGTCCTCGGTCAGGGGCTCGGTGCGCCCGGCACGGCACGCGTACTCCCACTCGGCTTCGGTCGGCAGCCGGTAGAACTCGCCGGTCTTCGCGCTCAGCCACTGGGCGTACTTGTTCGCGGCGTGCTGCGTCATGCTGATGGCGGGGAATCCCTCGTTGCCACGCCCGAAGCTCATCTCGAGGTGCGGCGCCGTGGGACGGCTCAGACCATCCACGAGCGGGTCGGGCGCCGAGGCCTCGCCGGACTGGTCGGCGAACATGAACATCAGGTACGAGTCCCACGTCACCTCGCGGGCCTGCATCCAGAAGGCGTCCACCTTGACGGTGCGGGTCGGCGCCTCGTCCTTGCCGGCGCCCGGTGCCGTCGACCCCATGACGAACTCGCCGGCGGGGATCGGCACCATCTCGTACTCGAACGTGGTGTTGGGAATGACGACCTTGTAGGGGGCGAACGGCTGGTCGCCGGCCTCCTTGAGGCGTGCCTCGATGCGCTCGCGGATCCGTTCGACGACGGCCATCTCCGCGGGGTCGATCTCGGGAAGGTCCTGTGAGCGGACGGCGGCGGTCGCCGCGGCGGCCACGAGGGCCGTGGCGGCGACGGCCGGGAGCGTACGTCGCATGCGTTGGTGCCGTTCGACTAGGCCGTCCGCGGACGGCCGGGGATGGCCAGGGGCGGCGGCTGGTGCGACGCGTTCCACGTCAGCGGCTCGGGGAGCAGGCTCAGCGTGGAGTTGAGCGCGTCGTCCCAGGTGAGCTGCTGGCCCGTGTATGCCGCCTCGCGGCCCATGATGGCGAGCATCGTGCTCGTCGCGAGGTTCAGGTCGTCGTTCTTGGGCTTGCCCGCGCGAATCGACTCGAACAGCACGTCGTGCTCGCGCTGGTACATGTTGTACTCCTCGCCCTCGAACTGCCACTTCACCTTGCCGTCAGGCGTCTCGATGCGCGGCGGCCCCTGGTGCAGGTACAGCGTGCCCTCGGTCCCCATGATGTAGTCGTGGGTCGCGTTGTAGCAGCCGGTCGCCTGGCGGTTCGACAGGAACACGCGGTAGCCGTCTTCCCAAAGGTAGTTCACCGAGAAGTGGTCGTAGATGTTGCCGCCGTTGGCCGGCACGGCGCGGCCGCCGGTGGCCACGGCGCTGACGGGCGGCTGGTCCTTGCGCACCCACATGATCTTGTCGGCGTTGTGGACGGCCTGCTCGACCAGGCTGTCGCCCGACAGCCAGACGAAGTTGTACCAGTTGCGCACCTGCCACTCGATGTCGCTCATCCCCGCCGGGCGCGCGCTCTCGGGCGGCATCGGCTTGACGGGGTTGGTGTAGTACGTCGAGTAGTGCGCGACGAGCCGGCCGATCGCGCCCTTGTGCACCTGCTCGATCGCGGCCTGGATGGTGTTGTTGTACCGCCAGCAGAACCCGGAAACGAGCGCCAGGTTCTTCTGCTGCGCCTGCTTCTGGGCCGCGATCACCTCGCGCACGCCGACCGCGTCGGTCGCCGCGGGCTTCTCGGCGAAGATGTGCTTGCCGGCGTTGACCGCCGCCTTCAGGTGCGCCGGACGGAACCCCGGAGGCGCCGCGAGCAGCACCACGTCGACGTCGCTGTTGATGACCTCCTCGTAGGCCTCGAGCCCGACGGGCGCCTTGTCGATCTTGACCTGGCTGCCGAAGCGCGAGCTGCCCTGCAGGCGCTTGACCGCCCGCTCGACGATGGCCTTGTCGATATCGCAGATGGCCGTGAGAACGTTGTTCGGATCGGCAGTCAGGGCCTGGGCCGCGGCACCGCTGCCACGTCCGCCGGCGCCGACGAGGCCGACCTTCAGCGAGTTGGTCACCGACCGGGCCGAGATGATGCCGGGAAAGCCGGCAGCCAGCGCGCCCGCAGCAAGTCCTGTCTTCTTGATGAAATCGCGCCGTTGCTGGCTGTGCGACTCGTCGTGTGGTGTGTTCGTCATGGCCTTCCAACTGGGGAGAGTCTTCCGCACGGGATTGCGGGAAGGTTGTCTATAGCCTCACGATTGTACCGGATTCTGCCGGGGTTACAGGGGAGACGCCGCCCCGGCGGCGTCGGCCGTCCCGCAGGCCGCCACGGCACCCGGGCGCGCCGCGCCGGCGGTCCCGTCACGACCCGCCTCAGGGCAGGCTGACGATCCAGGCCACGCGAGGGGCGCCAGGAGCCTCCCGCGGCCCTGCGGCTTCCCAGACGGCCTCCCCGGCCGGCATCGCGCCCGCATCGAGCAACGGGAGCCCGGAAAGGAGCGGCGAGCCCAGCCAGTCCCTGGCCACGTCCTCCGGGGCCTCGGCGGCGCGGTACTCTGCGCCGACGGGGACCATGCCGTGCGCCGCCGAGACGAGCGTGCACCGCAACTGCGCCGTCGGGAGGTCGTGCCACCAGACGAGCACCATGGGCGGTCCGCCCGCCCGCACGACCTGGGCGCGCCGCAGGTCGGTGACGGCTGCCATGAACGCCGCGAGGTCCTCCACCGTCACGTCGGCCGCCTGATCGCGTGTCAGGCCGAACCACCACAGGTTCGCGCCGGCTTCCTCCACCATGTCGTCCCGATTGACGACCAGGTCGGCATCGGCGAGACCGGCCATCCACTGCTCGGCGAGGGGGTGCATCGTGGGCATGGGACGCGCAGGGAGCCGCCTATTCCTTTCCGTCGCGCAGCGCGCTCACGGCGGCCGCAATGCGCGCCTCGAGCGCATCGACGCGGGACGCGAGCGCGGCGATGTCGTCCGGCTGTGGGGCACGGCCCTCGCCGCCGGCGGCGGCCCGCGGAGGCCGCACGAAGCGTGCATAGCCGACCCCCAGCGTGATGGCGAGCGCCGCCGTCAGGACGACAAAGCGCATACCGGATGCGTCGCTCGTGATGATCCAGCCGACCCCGTAGACCATCGTGAAGACGCCACCCAGCAGCAACCCGTTGCTGATCACCGGCAGGTGCTCCGGCCTCCAGAGCGACAGCACCATCGTCAGGGTCGCAAGCGCCACGAGGACGATGCTGGTGGTCCGTCCCCAGACCTTCCTGCGCTGGAGCGTCTGGTCCTCGAGCGCACGGCGCCTGGTGCGGACGTCGTCGAGCCGCGTCCGCTCCTCGGGCGTCATCGAGTCGGCCGAGCGCATCGAGGTGATGTCCTGCTCCTCGCGGTGGAGCTGCGTCATGAGCGCGCGGGTCTCCTCGTGAGGCGGCGGGTAGAACGTGTACACGCCCACGCCAATGAACGCCGTGACCATGAGGCCGAGGAAGATGGCAAAGATGACCTGCAGCCCGCCGGAAGGACCGTGTCGCATGTGCGCTCCGTTGGACGTAGAGTACACGTCACCTCCGCCTGTCGCCACGCCAGCTGGTCACTATGCGCCTGCTCTTCGTCGCCCTCGTCGTCGTCGCCCTCGCCCAGTCGTCCGACCTCCAGCCGCAGCCGTGGGATGGCTACCGCGGCATCTGGTACATGAACCAGCCGACGGGCGACGAGCACCGCTACAAGTACTCGGGCGGGTTCGGCACCTATCCGCAGTGGCACCTGCCGATTGCCGTCCACGCGCCCGCAGTGCACAAGACCTTCTTCGTCGTCGGCGGCTCCAGCGGCAACGTCTCCGAGCGCAACGACGAGCTCGTGCATCTCGTCGGGTACTTCGACCACCGCACCCGCGAGGTCTCGCGGCCGGTGCGGCTGCTGAACAAGCGGACGGAGGACGCCCACGACAACCCGGTGCTGTCCATCGACGCCGACGGGCACCTCCGGGTGTTCTCGGCGGCGCACGGGCGCGCGCGGCCGGCGTACATCCACCGGTCCGTTCGCCCCTACGACATCCGGGAGTGGGAGCTCGTCAGCACGACCAACTTCTCGTATCCGCAGCCGTGGTATCTCGAAGGGCGCGGCGAGTTCCTCTTTCTGCACACCTTGTATCGCAACAACCAGCGCTCCCTGCACGTGAGCCGCTCGCGCGACGGCCGGGCCTGGAGCGACCCGGAGCTGCTCGCCCACATCGACATGGGCGACTACCAGATCTCGTGGCCAAATGGCGATCGCGTCGGCACGGCGTTCGACATGCACCCGTCGAAGGGCCGCGCGGGGACCGGCCTGAACTTCCGCTCGAACATCTACTACCTCGAGACGCCCGATGCGGGGCGGACGTGGACGACCGTCGGCGGCGAACGCGTGACGCTGCCCGTGACCGATGTCGACAGCCCCGCGCGCGTCCTCGACACGCTGTCGGCCGACAGGAGCGTCTATCTCAAGGACCTGGCCTTCGACGCGCATGGGCGGCCGGTGATCCTGTACCTCACCTCGCGCGGCTTCATGCCTGGCCCCGGCAGCGGACCGTTCACGTGGTTCACCGCGCACTGGCGCGGGACGGTTTGGGAACATCGGCGCGTGACCGAGTCGGATCACAACTACGACCACGGGTCGCTCTACATCGAAGACGACGGCACGTGGCGCGTGATCGCGCCAACCGACCCGGGCCCGCAGCCGTGGGGCACGGGCGGCGAGATGGTGATGTGGACGAGCCGCGACGAGGGCGCGACGTGGCGGCGCGCGCAGACGCTCACCGCCGGCAGCACGCGCAACCACTCGTACACGCGCAAGCCCCTGCACGCGCACCCGGACTTCTACGCCCTCTGGGCGGACGGCCATGCGCTCGAGCCGTCGCCGTCACGGCTCTACTTCTCCACGCGCGACGGCGAGGTGTTCGCGCTGCCCGAGCGCATGACGTCGGCACAGGCGGCGCCCGAGCGCGTGACGGCCCCGTGACGACCCGCGGCTAGGGCACGCCCGTCAGCTGGCGGCTGATGTCCCGCAGCCTGCGACGCGCGTCGGGGTCCGCCGCCTGGGCGTGGGGCGTGGCCACCTCGAGCG
The DNA here is from genome assembly GCA_964430855.1 of uncultured Vicinamibacteraceae bacterium. Classification (GTDB taxonomy): domain Bacteria; phylum Acidobacteriota; class Vicinamibacteria; order Vicinamibacterales; family Vicinamibacteraceae; genus JAEZDP01. The sequence continues at coordinate 24,661 of CAYSHC010000025.1, read as the reverse complement.
AACTGAAGTACGTGCCGCTCGGCGCGTCGGTGGTGATCGCGTTCAGCACGGCCACGGCGCCGTCGTTGACCGAGCTGCGCGGCTCAACCCCGCGCGAGACGACCATCGGCGTGTCCATGAACGATGACGGGTGCAGCGCGTACACCGGGATGTTCTTCGGCGCGAGCTCCCTGGCCAGGTCCACGGTGAACAGGATCTGCGCGAGCTTGCTGCGCGCGTACGCACGTACGCCGTCGTAGTCGCGCTCCACCATCACGTCATCGAAGTCGATCGGCTGCTGCGCGATCGACGAGACGTTGACGATGCGCGGTGACCGGCCGCGTTCGAGCAGCGGCAGGAGCCTGTAGGTCAGCAGGTACGGGGCGAGGTAGTTGACCGCGAAGTGCATCTCGTGGCCGTCGGCGCTGGTGAGGCGTCCGCGCTCCTTCTGCACCCATACGCCCGCGTTGTTCACGAGCACGTCGAGGCGCGGGTAGTCGCGGCTGATCTCGTCGGCCAGCCCGCGCACCGCGTCGAGCGACGCGAAGTCGGCAGCATAGAAGCGTGCGGAGCCCCTGCCGCCCTTCGTGATCTCGTCCACCAGCGCGCGGCCGCGCTCGACGTTGCGGCCATGGACGATGACGTGGTCGCCCTGCGCGGCGAGCCGCCTCGCCACTTCGCGGCCGAGGCCGTCGGTGGACCCGGTCACCAGCACGACGCGCTGGTCGGCGGCAAACGACACGGCGCCGTCGCGCGATTGCGCGACGGCCGTGCCGCCGATGAGCAGGAGCATCAGTAGAGCGCCGAGGGTTCCACTCAGCAGGCCGCTGGACGCAGGCGTCAGCCGACGACCGACACGGAGATGGCACATGGACGCCAGTCTACCTGACGATCCGCATCGCGAGCCCCTTCGGGAACACGCGCTGCTTGCCTCGATCCGCAGGGTCCTGCTGTGTCGTCAGGAGCGTTATGCCTTCCACGCCGGACGTCTGCACCGCATCGAGCACCTCGACGACTCGTGCATACGGCACGCCCGCATCGGCCTTGATGTACAGCGTGCTGTCACTGCGTGAGACGAGGATGTCTCTCACGGCCGCCGCCAGATTGGGTGGGACGATCGGGTCGCCCTGCAGGAAGGTCGTGCCGTCGGCAGCCACCGTCACGACCAGGGCCTCTGGCTCGTCCGCGTCCGGCACCTCCACGGCGTTGTGCGTGACGGCCATCCGGACGTTCACCCCGCGCTGCAGCGGGGCGCTCGCGGTGCCCTGCCGGGCGTGCCCCACACCGGGAACGGCAATCACCAGCGCGACGAGACATGCTTCGAGTCTGTGAGCCATGACGTCCTCCTCCCTGCCTGACCTGTGCGACTTCCTTCCCTGCTCATGTCCGCTCGGCCCTGCTCCACCGCACGTCCGGCCGGTCCGTCACCCCTCCACGTCCGGATGCGGCGCCGTCGCACCGACGTTGCCGGCGAGTTGCTGCTGCTGAAGGGCCGCGGCCCCCATCAGGCCGCCCATGCCCATCGACTCCACGGCACTGCTCGGCACCAGCATCAGTGCCCCCTTCTCCTTGAGGCCCTCGTAGAGCATGTTCATCGCGCGCAGGTGCAGCGCGGTAGGGTTGTCGCGGTAGGCTCTGGACGCCTCCTCGAAGGACGTCGCAATCTCCAGTTCCGCCTGGCCGAGGATGATGCGCGCCTGCTTCTCTCGCGCTGCCTGCGCCTCGCGTGACATCGCGTCCTGCAGCGCGCCGGGAATGACGATGTCGCGCATCTCCACCGAGGAGACCGTGACGCCCCAGGGGTTCGACCGTTGATCGATGAGGGCCTGAAGCTCCGCCTCGATCGCCTCCCGTCCGCGCAGCAGCTGCGTCAGCTCGGTGCGGCCGATAATGTCGCGCAGCGCCGTCTGCGCGGCCCAGCTCACGGCCTGCGCGTAGTCCTGTACTTCGAGCGCGGCCTTCTCGACGTCGTGCACCATCCAGAACAGCACGGCATCGACGCTCACGGGCACCGTGTCGGCCGTCAGCGTCTGCTCCGCGGCGAAGCTGGTGGTAATCGTCCGCTGGTCGATCCGCGACGCCACGCTGTCGACGAACGGCACGACCCAGAACAGGCCGGGACCACGAAGCCCTGCGAAACGTCCGAGCCTCAGTACCACGGCGCGCTCCCACTGCTGCGCCACCCGCGGTGACTGCATGCACACGAGGCCGGCGAGCGTCATCGCGATGGCGGGCGCGGGGTGCTGCGTCGAACGCCATGCGGCGATGCCCAGGAGCACGGCACCGAGGAGTACGGCGAGAGCCACGACGTTGACGTGCGGCAGTGCGGCGCCGGGGTCTTCTGAACGACGTCCCATTTGCACGATGCCCATCTACACCCCTCCTTGCTGGCGGGCGCGGAGCACCCGCATCACGTCGTCGAGCGTGAAACCGGCAGCCTCTGCGTCGGCCAGGACGCGCGTCACGAACGCGTCCAGGCGGCGCTCCCGTTCCGCCGGCGGATCGGCTCTGACCGGCGTGCCGCGGACGAAGGATCCGACGCCGCGTTTCGTCTCGATCACGCCCGCCCGCTCCAGGCTCGTGTAGACCCTCGCGACCGTGTTGCCGTTGACGCGAACCTGCACGGCCAGTTCACGCACCGTCGGCAGCTGATCGCCGATCGCCAGGCGCCCCGTGGCGATGGCCGCGCGCAAGCCACGCTCCAGCTGGGCGTAGATCGGCGTCGGATCACGGGGGTCGATGGAGACGAGAGCCACTTGATCATTTATTCTAGAACATTAGTACAATCGAGGCAAGCGAAAAGTGCCACCCGAGCAGCGCACCGCTACGGCTCTTCCACGTAGCCGCGTGCGAGAGCCTGGTTCTGGTCCCTGAAGATCGCCATGGCCGTCGTCATGCGCAGGAAGCCGAACCGGCGATAGAACGACTCCTTCCCCCGCACCGAGTAGAGGAGGATCTTCTTGTGGCCACGGGAGAGATCCACGAGCCGCTGCACGATCTGTCCGCCCAGACCGGTGCCCTGGTGGCTCGGCAGGACGGCGACGTCACAGATGTACGAGCAGTCCGCGCCGTCGGCGAGCGCACGCCCCACGCCGACCAGCCGGCCGTCGTCGTAGGCAAACACCCTGAACATGCTGTTGGTGAACGCCGTCCGCAGGTCGGCAGGGTCCTTGTGGCCCAGCGGCGCCGCCAGGTAGAGGGCGGACAGCTCGTGCCAGTCGACGTGCTCGATGGAGTCGGACCACGACAGTGCCAATGCTCACCTCCCGTCTCCAGGACGCGCGTCGCAGCAGACTCTACCCTTCAAAGTGCCGCGGCGAGCCGTGCGGGCGCCTGCCGCTCGCCCGGTCAGAGCTCGCGCCGTGCGCGAGCGAAGACTGGAGGCGCCGCCCGGATTCGAACCGGGGATGGAGGTTTTGCAGACCTCTGCCTTACCACTTGGCGACGGCGCCAGACTGTGTGCGGGGGACGCTCGGAACAGGCTGGGACGAAAAGTTGGAGCGGGAAACGGGATTCGAACCCGCGACTTCGACCTTGGCAAGGTCGCACTCTACCACTGAGTTATTCCCGCTCGTCCGAGCGCCTTTGCAGTTCCGGAGTGTAGCACAGGGGCCCGCGGCTCATGCAAGAGCCTCGTGCCGTCACGACCCGGCCTTCAGGCCGAGCACGCCCGCCACGATGAGCAGGATACACGCCAACCGCCACGCCGTGCGCGGCTCGCCGAACAGCGCCATCCCCAGCACGGCCGTACCGGCGGCGCCGATCCCGGTCCACACCGCGTACGCCGTGCCGATGGGCAGGTCGCGCGCCGCCACGGCGAGGCACCACATGCTCAGGGCCAGCAGCACGAGGGTGGCGGCCGAGGCCACCGGGCGCGTCAGCCCGTCGCTGTACTTGAGCCCAATGGCCCACCCGACCTCGAGCAGCCCCGCCACCACGAGGTAGGTCCACGCCCGCGTCATCGTCACTCCACGTCGAAAGCCTGCCGGAACACCTGGACGTCCGGCGCGCACCCATCCTGCCAGATGATCGCCACCACGTCGAACCGGCACGGCAGGTGATGCAGGCGCGCCTCCGCGATGAACGCACGGGCCAGTCGACCCAGCCGGCGGCGCTTGCGCCAGTGGACGGCATCACCCGGGTGGCCGAACGCCACGCCGCGGCGGGCCTTCACCTCGACGAACACCAGCGTGTCGCCGTCCCGCGCGACGATGTCGAGCTCCCCGAACCGCGTGCGGTAGCGCCGTGCCAGGACGACGTAGCCGCGGGCGACCAGGGCCTGGACGGCCAGGTGCTCGCCGTCGATCCCGAGTTGCTGGCGCCTGTCGGGCGAGGTCGCCACCGGGGGCGCCGCGGGGTCGGCCATGACACCTGACGCCCGAGCAGCACGCGTGCCAGCGGCACCGGGACGCGTCGCAGACGAAATCGGCCGGCCTGGCGCGATGCCGGCCGGCCGAGCGCAGATCCTGCCAGGGTACCGGGTTCGCCCGTGGCAGTCCCTGCACCTGCCGCTAGGCCGTTGCCGTCAGCGGCGGATCGACGATGCCCTCGAACTGCCGGAACATGCCGCGGAAGTACCGCAGCACGCGCACGCCGTCGCACGTCTCGATGCCCAGCTCGGCGAAACAGTAGCCGTCGAACCGCATCTCCTGGAGCAGCCCGATGAGCCGCGCCCAGGGGTAGTCCTCCACGTACAGATCGCGCATGTGCACCTGGCCGATGCGGTCCTTGAGCCTGGCAAAGTTCACCTCAAGCCCGCCGTCGAGCAGGTCGGTCGGGTTCGAGTTCCAGCAGATCCACACGCCGGGATGGCGGTTGGCGTACTCGAGCATCTTTACGATGCGCGGGATGCGCTGCGTCTCGGCACCGTGCACCTCCAGCTGGATGCGGACCCCGTTGTCCACCGCGGTCCTGCCGCACTCCTCGAGCGCACGCCCGATCTGCTCGAGGGTCTTCTCCTCGGGCACGTCCTTCGGCAGGCCGTTGGGCCGCACCTTGATGCTGGGGCAGCCGAGATCGTGCGCCAGCTGGCACCAGCGCTTCGTTTCTTCGATGTTCTGGCGAAGGACCGCAGGGTCGGGCGCGTGGTACTCGCACGTCGTCCCGAGTCCGCCGATCCTGACGCTCGACGCCTCGAACTGCGCACGCACCGCCTTGCGCTCGGCGGGCGACAGCGACAGCTCGACGCCGTGCGCGTGCGTCGTCCGCAACTCCACGGCATCCAGGCCGACGTCGGTGAAGTTCCTGATAATCGTCGGGACGTCCCAATCCTTCGCGATGTTGTAGGTGACGGCCCCGAGCTTCAGCACGTGGCGCGACCGCGACGCGGCCTGCGCAGACGGCGATCCGGCGGCGGACGTCGCGCCAACGGTGGTGAGGGCCGGCACGGCGAGGCCGGCGGCAAGGAAGTCACGGCGGGAGGTGCTCACGGGATCGGTCCTTTCTCTCGCGGAAGCCTTCGAGATGCCGAGACGATACCGCAACTTTCCCGCGGAGCGTCGGATACACTACCGGCCACGCCATGCTCGTTCGACAGTGCGTCCTCCTCGCCGTGGCGGCGTCGCCACTTGTCGTGGCCGCTGCGTGCACGTCGCCTGCCACGCCGTCCGACCACGACTGGGTCGCCCACGGGGCCGACCCGGGACACGGCCAGTACTCGCCGGCCGCCCAGATCACGCCCGAGAACGTCGCGCAGCTCGAGGTCGCGTGGACGTACAGCACGGGCGACGCGCGTCCGGACAACCGCTCGCAGATCCAGTGCAACCCGATCGTCATCGACGGCGTGCTCTATGGCACCTCCGCGCAGCTGAAGGTGTTCGCGCTGGACGCGGCGACGGGCAGGGAGCTGTGGGTGTTCGATCCCTACGAGGGCCAGCCGCCGCGGGAGAACGTCCACGTCAACCGCGGCGTCACGTTCTGGCGCGACGGCACGGACGCGCGCATTTTCTCGTCGGCCGGCCAGTGGCTGTACGCGCTCGACGCGGCGACGGGGAGACGTATCCCGTCGTTCGGCACGGATGGCCGCATCGACCTGAAGCAGGGGCTCGGGCGCGACGTCACCGACCGACGCGTCGTGTCGACGACGCCGGGCACCATCTATCAAGACCTGCTCATCGTGACGACGAGCCTCGGCGAGGGCCCCGCGCCCGTCGCGCCCGGCCACGTGCGTGCCTACGACGTGCGCACCGGCGAGCAGCGCTGGATCTTCCACACCATCCCGCAGCCCGGCGAGCCGGGCTACGAGACGTGGCCCCCCGACGCGTGGCAGCGTGTCGGCGGCGCGAACGCGTGGGCCGGTGTCAGCGTGGACGCCGAGCGCGGCCTCGTCTTCGTGCCGACGGGCTCGGCGGCATTCGACTTCTGGGGCGGCAACCGGCTGGGGGCCAACCTGTACGCCAACTCGCTCGTCGCGCTGCGCGCCGCCACGGGCGAGTACGTCTGGCACTTCCAGATCGTCCACCACGACGTGTGGGATCGCGACCTGCCCGCCGCGCCGGTGCTGGGGCGCATCACCGTGGACGGACGTCCCGTGGACATCGTGTCGCAGGCCACCAAGATGGGCACCCTGTTTGTCTTCGAGCGCGAGAGCGGACGTCCCATCTTCCCCATCGAGGAACGCGAGGTCCCGAAGTCGACGCTGAAGGGCGAGGAGACATGGCCGACGCAGCCCTTCCCCACCCGTCCAGTCCCGTTCACGCGCCAGGTCTTCACGCCCGACATGGTCACCGACATCTCGCCCGAGGCGCATGCCGAGATCAGCCAGCGGATTGCCGGCGCGCGGATGGGGCACCAGTGGGAACCGCCGAGCGTCGAGGGCACGGTAATCTTCCCCGGCTTCGACGGCGGCGCCGAGTGGGGCGGATCGTCGTTCGACCCGTCGACCGGCTGGCTGTACATCAACGGCAACGAGATGCCGTGGCTGACGCACATGGTCGAGATCGACTGGTCCGCCGAGACGACGGCTGCCGCGCGCGGGCGGCGGGCCTATCAGCTCAACTGCGCCACGTGCCATGGCGCCGACCGCCGCGGCGACGCGCAGCGGATCTTCCCGTCGCTCGTCGGCGTCGCCGACCGTTACACGCGTGAGGACGTGGCAGGCTTCATCGCGCACGGCAAGGGCACGATGCCGGCCAACCCGGCGCTGAGCGAGCAGGAACGCCACGACATCGTCGCGTTCCTGTTCGGCGACGCCCCCACGGCCGCGTCGACCGGCGACGAGGCCGAGCGGTCGGCCATCGACACGCCGTACGCGTTCGGCGGCTACACGCGGCTGCTCGACAAGGACGGCTATCCGGGCGTCACGCCCCCCTGGGGCACGCTCAACGCGATCGACCTCGCGACGGGCGAGATCGTGTGGCAGGTACCGCTCGGCGAGTTCGAGGCGCTCACACGGCGCGGCATCCCGCAGACCGGCACCGAGAACTACGGCGGGCCCGTGGCCACGGCCGGGGGCCTGGTCTTCATCGGCGCCTCGCAGGACGAGAAGTTTCGCGCGTTCGACAAGCGCACGGGCCAGGTCCTGTGGGAGACCACGCTGCCGGCGGGCGGCTACGCGACGCCGGCCGTGTACACGGTGAACGGCCGCCAGTTCGTCGTCATCGCCGCCGGGGGCGGCAAGATGGGCACCAAGTCCGGCGACACGTACGTCGCCTTTGCCTTACCCGAGTCATGACCGCCACCTCTCACGCTCCGACCCTCACCCGGCTGCACGCGCTCGACGTCTTCCGCGGCGTGACCATCGCCGCGATGCTGCTCGTGAACAAGCAGGGCAGCTCCCGCGAGGGCTACGAGGTGCTCCAGCACGTACCGTGGCACGGCGCCACGCCCACCGACTGGATCTTCCCGTTCTTCCTGTTCATCGTCGGCGTCGCCCTGCCCTTCTCCATCGCGAGCCGGCGGCGTCGCGGCGAGAGCGATGCGAGCATCATCCGGCACGCGCTCATCCGCGCGGCCATCCTCTTCGTGCTGGGCATGTTCGAGAAGAACTTCCCCTTCACGACGGTCGACCTCGAGACGATACGCATTCCCGGCGTGCTCCAGCGGATCGCGTTCTGCTACGTCGCCGCCGTCCTGCTGCTGCTGAAGACGACGGCGCGGACGCAGGGGATCGTGGCGGCGGCGCTGCTTGTCGGCTACTGGATCCTGCTGACGTTCGTGCCGGTCCCGGGGCTCGGGGTCGTGCCGCTCACGCTCGAGGACGCGCCGCGCAACTGGGCGGCGTGGCTCGACCAGCTCCTCATGGGCCGGCACCTCGGCTACGGCAACTACACCTGGGACGCCAACGGGCTCCTCTCGTCGTTCCCCTCGATCGTGTCGACCCTCTCCGGCGTCTTCACGGCCAGCCTCCTCACCGCCGGTAGGGATGGCTCTCCGAGCCGTCCG
>CAYSHC010000025.1:0-16200 GCA_964430855.1 uncultured Vicinamibacteraceae bacterium | reverse complement strand
CCGAGCCGTCCGGACGATGGCTCGCCGAGCCGGCCGCTCACCTCCGTCACGCGCGTGGCCATCGTCGGCGCCGTCGTCGCGTTCGCGGGATGGCTCTGGGGCGGTCTGCCGCCCATGCACGGCCTGGCCATCCTCGGCGAGCCGACGTTCACCGCGCCGGTGTTCTTCCCCATCAACAAGATGATGTGGACCAGCTCCTACGTGCTCTGGACGTCGGGGCTGGCGATGATCATCCTTGCCGGCTGCGTCTGGGCCGTGGACCTGCGCCGGCAGCCCGGGCAGGCGTCGCCCGCGCCGCCCTGGGCGATGCCCTTCACCTGGCTCGGCGTCAACGCGCTGTTTGTCTACATCGCGTCCACGATCCTGTGGAAGTGTCTGGCCCTGATCCCCGCGGGCGAGGCCGGCAGCCTGCTCGGGTGGGCCTATCGGCACGTGTTCGCCGCGGCGTTGCCGTCGCCGGCACTGGCCTCGCTCGTGATGTCGCTCGTCTACCTGGGCGTGTGGTTCGCGATCGCCGCGGTGATGTATCGGCGGAGGGTGTTCATCAAGTTGTAGCTCGGGCCGCGGGCCGCAGGCCGCGAACCGCTCTCCGCGTACCGTAGGCGGTCTAGCGACGGCGTGCGGCGACGATGCCCATGGCCTCGTCGAGGATGCGGAGGGCGATGTCGGCCTGTTCCCGCGAGAGGACGAGGGGCGGGCAGAGCCGCACGACGTTGCGGCCGGCGCCGAGGACGAGCAGGCCGCGGTGGAAGGCCTCGTCGATGACCTCGTCGCGCTCGGTGGTGGCACGTTCCTTCGTGGCACGGTCCCGCACGAGCTCGATCCCGATCATCAGGCCCATCCCCCGTACGTCGCCGATGAGCGCGTGCTTCCGCTGGAGGTCGCGCAGCCCGTCGAGCAGGTACGCGCCCACGGCGGCCGCGTTGGCGACGAGCGACTCGCGCAGGAGCGCGATCGTCGTGAGCGCCGCGGCGCACGACACCGGGTTGCCGCCGAAGGTGCTCGCGTGCGCGCCGGGCGGCCAGTCCATGATGCCCGCGCGCGCCGTCGCGGCGCCGAGCGGCAACCCCGACGCGATGCCCTTGGCCATCGTGATGACGTCGGGCTGGACGCCGAAGTGCTCGATCGCGAACATGCGGCCGGTGCGCCCCATCCCCGACTGCACCTCGTCCATGACCAGGAGGATGCCGTAGCGGTCCGCCAGCGCGCGCAGCCGCTGGTGGAACGCCGCGGGCGGCACGACATAGCCACCCTCCCCCTGGATGGGCTCGAGGACGATCGCGGCCACTTCGTCGGGCGCGACAAGCTGCACCAGCGTGCGCTCCTCGAGGAACTCCAGGCACTCGGCCTGGCATGACGCCGGCGAGAGGCCCACCGGACACCGGTAGCACTCCGCAAACGGCACGTGGAAGGCGCCCGGGGCCGTCGTCGGGCCGAAGCCGCGGCGCTGCACGGCGCGGCTGGCCGTCAGCGAGAGGGCCCCCATCGTGCGGCCGTGGAACCCGCCATAGAAGGCGATGAGGAACGGCCGGCGCGAGTGATGCCGCGCAAGCTTGATGGCGGCCTCGTTTGCCTCGGCCCCCGAGTTGCCGAAGAACGTCCGACACGGGCCGCGCATGGGGACGATGTCGGAAAGCGTCTCGGCCAGCTGCACCTGCGGCTCGTAGTAGAAGTCCGTCCCCGACATGTGCAGATAGCGCTGCGCCTGCGCCGTGATGGCGTCCACGACGGCCGGGTGCGCATGCCCCGTCGAGAGGGTGGCGATGCCGGCCGCGCAGTCGAGGAAGCAGTTGCCGTCGACGTCCTCGACCACCGCGCCCTGGCCCCTGGCGATGACCAGCGGGTACGCCCGAGTGCAGGAGGGCGACACGACGGCGCGGTCGCGGGCGATGAGCGCGCTGGCCCTCGGGCCTGGCAGCGGAGTCCGCAGGACCGGCCCGCTCGGCAGGTCGGGCGTCGAGGGCGCGGACTCGTCAGCCATTACTTTCGCTTCCAGATGGTGCCCGTCGGCGAGTCCTCGAGGACGATGCCGGCCGCGTCGAGCTCGGCGCGCAGCCTGTCGGCTTCGGCGAACTGGCGCATGCGCCGCGCCTCGGCCCGCGCGGCAATCTTCGCCTCGATCTCCTCGACGGGGAGCGGCGGCGCCGCCTCTTCCGCCCGCCGCAACGCGAGGACGCCGAGCACGCGGTCGGCCTCCTCGAACACCTCGAGGGTCGCGCGCGCCTCGGCCCTGCCCAGGCGGCCGGCGTCGATCGCGGCGTTGGCATCGCGGACCAGCTCGAACAGCGCCCCCAGGGCGCCGGGCACGTTGACGTCGGCGAGCAGGTGGTCACGCACGGCGTCGCGCGCCTCCTGGAGGCGGGCCGGCCAGGCCGGGTCGCCCGCGGCGTCGCCCTCCACCCGCTCCAGCCGTCCGATGCAGTCGAAGAGGCGCCTGACCGCTTCCTCTGCCTGCTGGAGCGTCGCCCACGAGAAGCGCAGCTGCTTGCGGTAGTGCACCGAGAGCAGCAGGTAGCGCAACGCCGACGCGCGGTAGCCCTGCTCGAGGATGTCACGCACGGTGTAGACGTTGCCCACCGACTTGGACATCTTCTCGTCGTCCATCAGCAGGTGCTCGACGTGGAACCAGAAGCGGGCGAACTGCCGGCCCGTGGCGCCCTCGGCCTGCGCGATCTCGTTCTCGTGATGCGGGAAGACGAGGTCGATGCCGCCGCAGTGGATGTCGATGGGCGGCTCGCCGAGGAGGCGGAGGGCCATCGCGGAACACTCGATGTGCCAGCCGGGACGCCCCGGGCCGATGCCGAGGTCCCACGACGGCTCGCCGGGCCGCGACGCCTTCCACAGGACGAAGTCGCGGGCGTCCTCCTTGTCGTACTTGTCGGAATCGACACGCGCGCCCACCTGGATGCCCGCGTGGTCGAGCCGCGCCAACTGGCCGTACTGCGGCAGCGTGGCGATCCGGAAGTACACCGAGCCGTCGCTCCTGTAGGTGTGGCCGCGCGCCTCGAGCGCGGCCACCATGTCCACCATCGCCTTGAGGTTCTCGGGATCGGTGGCGCGCGGCGTCTCCTCCGGCGCCTCGAGGCCAAGCGCCTCGGCGTCCTCGCGGAACGCCGCGATGTACCTGTCGGTGTACTCGCGCAGCGGCACGCCCGCCCTGGCGGCCTCGGCGATCGTCTTGTCGTCGACGTCGGTGAAGTTGGTCACCTGCCGGACCTCGAAGCCCGCCACGTGGCGCAGCGTGCGGCGCAGCAGGTCGACGGCGACAAACGTGCGGAAGTTGCCGATGTGGCCGCGGGCATACACGGTCAGGCCGCACGAGTACATGCGCACGACGCCATCCTGCGAGGGCGCAAACGGTTCTTCACGGCGGCTGAGGGTGTTGTAGAGACGCATGCGGAATCAGGAGGCACGTGCGGGCAAGGCCCCGCAGGGAAATCGGCCGCGACGCGGCCCGGTCAGTCGCGCGGGCAACGCAGTTCGCAACGGGCGTCGTCGCCATCGCGGACGCAGTCCACCTCGCCGGCCACGCGTGCCAGCGCCGTCTGGACGGCGGCGACGCCCGCGTCGTCACCGGGATCCGGCGTCCAGCGCAGCGCGCCGACCCAGTGCGTCGGTTCGGAAGACAGCGTCACCGACAGGTACCGGTCGGGATCCGGCTGCTGCGCCAGACACGCGGCGACGCCGGCCTGCACGGCCTCGGTGAAGCGTCGCGCGCCGGGCCCGAGCGGCGCGTCCGCGTCGGCACTCGACATCCGCCCGCGCACCACCCGTACCGCCAGCGCGACGATGGTCGCGGCAAACACCGCATCGGCCGTGCACGTCACCGACAGGGGCAGGGACGGCACGTCCGCCGGTCGCAGTGTCATACGCGGGGGATTCTATAGTGAAATGCGGTCGAAGACCGACCGCGCCCGGGCCACGTCGGCGTCGATCTGCGCCGCCAGCGCCTCGGGCGACTCGAAGGTCTGCTCGTCGCGCAGGCGCTGGACGAAGGCCAGCCGCACGCGTGCCCCATACAGGTCCGGCTGGACGTCGAGCAGGTGCGTCTCGACGGTCACCTGCCCGTCGCCGCCGAACGTCGGCCGCACGCCGATGTTGGTCACCGCGGCGTGGATGCGCTCGTCCACCGTCAGCGTCGTGGCGTAGACGCCGTTGGGCGGCAGCAGCTCGTTCTCGACGTCGAGGTTGGCCGTCGGCCGCCCCAGGGCCCGCCCGCGCGACGCGCCGGGCACGACGGTGCCGTCGATGTAGTAGTGATGGCCAAGCAGCGCCCCGGCCTCGTCCACGCGGCCCTCGGCGATGAGGCGGCGGATGCGGGTGCTCGAGACGACGAAGTCCTTGTAGCGGACCGGGTCGATCTTCTCGGCGCGGAAGCCGTGCACCATCCCGAGCTCGCGCAGCAGCGAGAAGTTGCCGGTGCGGTCGCGGCCGAACAGGAAGTTGCCGCCCACCCAGACCTCGGCCACGCCCAGCCAGTCGACGAGCACGCGCCGCACGAAGGTGTCGGGGTCGAGCTGCGACAGCGCCGTGTCGAAGCGCACGAGCGCCACGCCGTGAATGCCCGCCCGGCCGAGCGCCTCGATGCGCTGGGCCGGGGTCATCAGCAGCGGCGGGGCCTTGTCGGGGCGCAGCACCCGCGGCGGATGGGGGTCGAAGGTCATGACGATCGGCGTGCCGTGGCGTTCGCGCGCCTGGCGGTTCACCCGCTCGATGATCTTCTGGTGGCCGCGGTGCAGGCCGTCGAAGTTGCCCAGCGCGACGACCGGGTAGGGCCATCCGCGCGGGGGCGGGTCGTCCGGGTAGCGGATGACGTCCACACGAAGCCTGGCGCCTTGTCGCAGTTCGCTCATGATCCCGCGGCGGGCAGTTCCACCGTGAGGCCATCATAAGCCAGCGCCATCGACGCCGGCAGGCGGGCGCAGGTGGCCGCGTGCGGCAGCTCGTGCGAAATGTGCGTGAACAGGGCCTGTGCCGGGCGCAGCATCCGCGCGGTCTCGACCGCCTCGGCAAGCGAGAAGTGCGTGGGGTGCGGGCGATCGCGCAGGGCGCCGAGGACGAGCAGGTCGAGCCCCTCGAGCAGCGCGCGCGAGGCTTCCGGCAGGTGGCTGCAATCGGTGAGATAGGCGAACCCGCCGATGCGGAAGCCGAGAATCGGCCGCTTGCCGTGGAGGATGGGCACCGGCTGCCACGTGGTGTCCGCTATGCGGAACGGCCCCGCGATCTCGTGCGGCACGAGGCGCGGCACGCCACCCCCGAGCTCCGGCGGCGAATCGAACGCGTAGCCGAAGATCCTGCGCAGGTCGGCGAGCGTCGGCGCGTCGGCGTGCACCGGCAGCGGACCGCCCCGCAGGTTGTTGAACCGCCGCAGCTCGTCGAGCCCGAAGATGTGGTCGGCGTGGCTGTGGGTGAACACGACCGCGTCCACGCGCTCGACGCCGAAGGCCAGGGCCTGACTCCTGAGGTCGGTCGCCGTGTCCACCAGCACGTGCTGGCCGTCGTCCTGCTCGACGAGCACGGAGGGACGGAAGCGCCGGTCGCGCGGATCGTCCGACGTGCACACCGCGCACCGGCAGCCTATGACGGGGACGCCGTGCGAGGTGCCCGAGCCCAGGAAGGTGACCTTCACGGACCGTCGGTCAGGGCGTCACAAGACGCGACCCGCCATCGGCCTTCCTGGCGGCCTCGATGTACTTGACGCGCAGCTCGGCGAGCGCCTGCTCGAGGAACTGGCGCTCCTCCGGCGTCAGGTTGCCCCTCGTCCGCTCCTGGAGCATCGACAGGACGTCGATCGCATGGCCGGCCGAGGTCAGGTTGATGCTGCGGAGGCCGGTGACAGGGTCCGGCTGATCCCCCAGGTAGACAGCGGCGGCCATGACCAGTCCGGAGATGTACGCCAGGAACGAGACGGGTGATGGCGCATCCGACATGGGGGCATCCTAGCACGCCCTCGCACGCCCGCCGTGCATTCAAGCAGATGGATCCTCCGGACTCCGCGATCCGAAAAGTCGTCCCACGAATCGAAAGCTCAGCTAATAAGATGATGCGATTGCGGGCGTATCCTCCTCCCGTTCGTCACGCCGAGGTGATGGCATTTGCCTTGCTCACGTGCTGACTGATCCCTGTGACCTCCTGTTCGTCACAGGACCAGTTCCACACTGGGTTTCATCTGGGAGGGGAACATGAAATTTGTCCAGCGCTTTGTCAGCGCCACGCTGCTCGTGGCGGCTGCGATGCTCGCCGGAGCGACGTCCGGCGCCGCGCAGGAGACAACAGGCGCGATTGTCGGCGTCGTCCGCGACTCGGGCGGGGCCGTGCTGCCCGGGGCCACGGTCGAGGCCACCGGCCCGGTGGGTACGGTGACCACGGTGAGCGACGCGGAGGGCGTGTATCGCTTCCCGCGCCTGCCCTCGGGGCGGTACACGGTGAAGGCGAGCCTCGATGGCTTCGCCGACGGCACGGGCGAGGTCGATCTGACGGTCGGCAGCACGCAGACGGTCGACTTCGCGCTCCGCGTGGGCGGCGTGGCCGAGACGATCACCGTCACGGCCGAGTCGCCGGTCATCGACCTCACGTCGAATGCGACCAACACGAACATCTCGCGCGAGCGGATCGAGTTCATCCCGCGCGGGCGCGACTTCAGCGACGTGGTCTCGCAGGCGGCGGGCGCGTTCGACGAGTCGCAGGCCGGCGGGATCTCCATCGACGGGTCGTCGGGCTCCGAGAACCGGTTCATCATCGACGGCATCGACACGACCGACCCCCAGGTCGGCACCAGCGCCGTGGCGCTGCGCGCCGACTTCCTCGAGGAAGTGCAGGTCAAGTCGGCCGGCTACGCGGCCGAGTTCGGCGGCTCCACGGGCGGCGTCGTCAACGTCGTCACCAAGAGCGGCTCCAACGCGTGGCGCGGCGGCGCCCTCATCGAGGCGCAGCAGCGCAAGTGGGGCGGCGACGAGCGTCCCATCCTCGTCAACTCGCTGACCGAGAACACGTTCGAGTACATCAACCCGCCGAAGGACGACGAGACGCGAATCGACCCCGGCTTCTTCCTGGGCGGCCCGATTCTCCGCAACCGGCTCTGGTTCTGGGGCTCCTACCAGCCCGGCATCCGCGACGTCGAGCGGACGGTGCACTTCCAGGACGGGACGACCAACACGTTCCAGCAGGACCAGCGCATCAACTACGGCACCGGCAACATCACGGGCAACCTCGCCTCGAAGGTGCTGTTCAGGGTCGGCGCCAACTTCTCGCCGTACACGACGGAGCGGTCGCTGCCTGCCAAGACGGGGCGGACGACGCTGACGAGCACCGAGGACTACCTGCGCGGCACTGACGGCGAGCGCAACACCTGGTCCGGATCGGTCGACTACCTGCCGTCGCAGCGGGCGGTGTTCTCCGCGCGCTTCGGCCGGTTCCTGACCGACGTGCACTCGCTGAACGTCGACTTCCCTGGTCTCATCCACAACTTCTCGACAGACAGCACGCCTGCCGGCATCGCGGCCATTCCCGAGCCGTACCGCCGGCCGTCGGGATTCACGTCCGACGTCCTGATCACCGATGCCACCGAGTTCGACGAGTACATCCGCGACTATATCGGCGCCGACGCGACGTTCTACCTGAGCGGCTTCGGCGAGCACGCGGTGAAGGTGGGTTACCAGACCGAGAAGATCAGCAACGACGTCCAGCGGGGCTACAACGCCGACCGCATCCTCTACTACGCCGGCCGGCCCTACGCGACGACGACGGGCGAGTCGGTGATCGGCCAGTACGGCCACTTCCGGCTGCTGAACATCTCGACGCAGGGCGCCGTCGAGAGCCGCAACGAGGCGCTCTTCATTCAGGACACGTGGCAGCTCGGCGGCCGCCTCACGCTGAACCTCGGCCTGCGCACCGAGCACGAGCGCATCCCGAACTTCGGCTCGGCCGGCGTCAAGAACCCGATCGAGTTCACGTGGGGCCAGAAGCTCGCCCCGCGCCTCGGCTTCGCCTATGACGTGCTGGGCGACCAGCGCTGGAAGGCCTACGGCTCGTACGGCCGCTACTACGACGTCATGAAGTACGAGATGCCGCGCGGCTCGTTCGGCGGCGACAAGTGGGTCGACTACTACTTCACCTGGGACAACCCGAACTGGCAGCTGAATGCCGACGGCTGCACCGTCGGCTCCAACACGATCAACGAGCGCCCGGTCTGCGGCGCCGGCACCCTCATCGAGGTCGTCGACAGGCGCTTCAACTCGGCCGAGCGGCTCGACGAGACGGTGGAGCCCAACCTCAAGCCGATGCAGTCGGACGAGTACCAGTTCGGCATCGACCACCAGCTGACCGACCGCATCGCCGTGGGTGCGCGGTTCGTCTACAAGCACCTGATCCGCGCCATCGAGGACGTCGGCATCGTCGTGCCCGGCGTGGGCGAGGTGTACTACATCGCCAACCCCGGCGAGGGCATCACGCTGACGCTCAACGACCCCAGCGTGCCGGCGTTCCCGAAGGCCAAGCGCGACTACACGGCGTTCGAGCTGAACTTCAACCGCCGGTTCGCCGACAACTGGGCGTTCTACGCCAACTACACGTTCTCGCGGCTGTACGGGAACTACTCGGGCCTGGCGAGCTCCGACGAGGACGGCCGCACCTCGCCGAACGTCAACCGGTTCTTCGATCACATCGAGAACACGTTCGACCGCAACGGCAACCTCGTGTACGGACCGCTCGGGACGGAGCGGCCGCACCAGATCAAGGCGCAGGTGATGTACCGGCTGCCGACCAACACGATGCTGTCGCTCAAC
This sequence comes from uncultured Vicinamibacteraceae bacterium, assembly GCA_964430855.1. Lineage (GTDB taxonomy): Bacteria > Acidobacteriota > Vicinamibacteria > Vicinamibacterales > Vicinamibacteraceae > JAEZDP01. Next base: position 7,417 of record CAYSHC010000025.1, on the reverse strand, counting down.
CAGTTCGCGGGCAGCGGCATCCCGTTCTCGGAGGAAGCGATGGTCGGCACGGGCATCCCGTTCTTCCCGTACGGCCGTGGCAACGGCAAGCGCACGGACTTCCTGACGCGGAGCGACATCGGGATCTTCCAGGACTTCCGGCTGGGTTCGGGCGTCAACCTCCAGCTCGGGGCGATCATCCTGAACGCCTTCGACCAGAAGGCCGTCACGCGCCGGTACAACGACCGGCTGGCCTCGCCGCTGCCACTCACGGCGCAGGAGTTCTTCAACAGCGACTGGGACTACGAGGCGATGCTGGCCGCGAACCCGAACCGGCTGGACGTCAAGTTCAACCAGCCCAATCAGTGGCAGGCGCCGCGTGAGCTCCGCCTGACGGCGAAGATCACCTTCTAGCGCGTCCTGGCATGGCGGAGCGCGTTCGCTCCGCGTCGTTGACCACGCACCCGGGGGAGGGTCGCAACCGGCGGCCCTCCCCCGTCGTCCGTCCGGGCATGCCATGATCGGCCCCGCATGGCCAATCGCCCTTCCAGCCCGCCTCCCGACCCCGACGCGGCGCCCCACGCCGCGCGTGCCGCCGACGCGTTCGCACGCCTTGTCGCCATCATGACGCGGCTGCGCGGTCCCGGCGGCTGCCCGTGGGACCGCGAGCAGACGCTCGCGTCGCTCGCGCCGTACGTGATCGAGGAGGCCGCCGAGGTCGTCGACGCGATAGAGCGCGGCGACCACGACAACCTGCGCGAGGAGATCGGCGACCTCCTCTTCGAGGGCGTCTTTCTCGCCGAGGTCACGCGCACGGACGGCGCCTTCGACGTCGCCGACGCCATCGCGACGGTCAACGAGAAGCTCGTGCGCCGGCATCCCCACGTGTTTCGGGCCGACGCCTCCCTCACGCCCGACGAGGTCAGGCAGCGATGGGACGCCATCAAGGCGCAGGAGAAGGCCGCCCGCGGCGCGCCACCCGACGACGTCCTCTCCGGCGTCGCCGTCTCGTTGCCCGCGCTCATGCGGGCGCGCGATCTGTGCCGCAAGGCGGCGACCGTCGGTTTCGACTGGCCGGACGTGGCGAGCATCCTCGACAAGGTGGACGAGGAGCTTCTCGAACTGCGCGAGGCCATCGCGGCGGAGCGGCGCGACGCCGCGGCCGAGGAACTCGGCGACCTGCTGTTCGTGCTCGCCAACCTCGCGCGGCGCCTCGACGTCGACCCCGAGGCCGCCCTGCGCGCGGCCAACAGGAAGTTCGAGCGGCGCTTCAGGGTGATGCAGGCGATCGTCGAGTCGGCGGGGACGCGACTCGCCGACGCCACGCTGGACGAGATGGAGGCCGGATGGCAGGAGGCGAAGCGGCGGGAGGGAGAGTCGTAGGCCCTCCACTCCCCGACTCGTGCCCTCCTCGCCGAGCCCTGGTCCAGATCGCGCTTTCCCCATTGGCGGTCCTGACCACGAGCATCTGCCCGTTGGTCGCGAGCTGCACGGCGCCGGCCTCGTCGGTACGCAGCACGCGCGCGCCGACGGCCTCGGCGCGGGCGAGCACCTCGGGATGTGGATGACCGAAGCGGTTGCCCCGTCCCGCTGACACGACGACGAGCGCGGGCCGCAGGTAGTCGAGAAGGCGGCGGCCGGTTGACGAGCGGCTGCCGTGATGTCCGGCGCGCACGACCGTGACGGGCGCCGGCGTGATCTGGCTGCGCCAGCCGTCCTCGACGCCTGCGCCGGCATCGCCGGGCAGCAGCACGCCAACGTCGCCGAACCTCACCCACAGGCCGATGGAGTCGTCGTTGCGGACCTTCACGCGGGTCCAGTCGGGCTCGGGCGGGTGCAACACGCGCATGTGCACCCCGTCATCGGCGAAGCCATGGCCGGTGCGCACGGTGCGCACGCGCGTGCCGTGGCGGTCCGCAGCGACAAGGGCCGCGGCGTCCACCGGGTCGTCAGGGACGGGGATCCCGACGACAAGCTCGCGCGTCGGGAGGCGGGTGAGTACGCCCGAGACGCCGCCCGCATGGTCCGCGTCGCCGTGCGTGACGAGGAGGCGGTCGAGCCGCCTGACGCCGAGCGCCCACAGCGCCGGCGCGGTGACACGTGCGCCGACGTCGAACACCGATCCCGCCGGCGTGCCCCCGGCGTCGACGAGCCACGCCTTTCCGCCGGGAAACTGCACGACCGTCGCGTCCCCCTGACCGACGTCGAGCACGGTAATCACCAGCCACCTCTCGCGCGGCCACGCCAGCGTCTGCACGCGCGAGGCGACGTCGTGCCACAGCCAGGGACGCGCGGGCGCGCTGGCAGGCACCCCTGCCACGATGGCGGTCAGCAGCGCGACGGCCGCGCACGCCGCCACCCCTCCCGTGGTGCGCTGCACGGAGGTCCGCGGGATGCGCGGCCACAGCATCCAGAGCGCCATGCCAAGCGAGACGTAGTAGCCGCAGACGACGGCCAGCGGTGGGGGCGGCACGTGCCGGACGAGCCACGGCAGCCTGTCGACGAGGCTGCCGCTGCCCACGAGGACGCGCTGTCCCCACGCGGCGACCAGTCCGGCGACAGCGGCCGGCGTGTGAAGCGCGAGCACGTCGAGACCCACGCTCGCGAGGCCGGCACCCTGGACCACAGCCATGGCGGGCAGGGCGCCAAGGTTGGCCAACAGCCCGACGCCGGTCACCAGCGAGAACCACCGGGCGCCAACGGGAAGCAGCAGGAGCTCGACGGCAAGCGTCGCCACGACGACGAACAGTGACGCCCGCACGCAGGCCCACAGCCGTGACGGACGCTGCCGGGCGGGCGGCTCGCGGCCTGCGGCGCCAGCGCCCGCGTCAGTGCCTGTGGGGTCAACCAGCCTGCCTGCGATCAGGCCGAGCAGCACGAGCGCCAGCGTGGCGCCGAACGACAGCAGGAACCCCGGGTCGTGCAGCGCCAGCGGGTCGAGCCCGACGATGACGAGCGCGGCGCCCGCAATCGTCTGGAGTCCGGACACGCGAAGATCCCACCACCGTGCCAGCAGCCACAGGGCCGCGACGCACGAGGCGCGCGCGACCGATGCGCCGCCGTCCACGCACCAGGCAAACGCCAGCAGGCCGGACGCGAGCAGCGCTGTCGCCGTACGCACGCGCGCGCGCCGCCAGCGCGGCAGCCACGCGAGGGCGGCGAGCCAGAGCGCGACGTTCCCGCCGGAGATGGCGATCACGTGGTACGTCCCCGCTTCCTGGAGCCGGCGCTCGTCCTCCGGCGCCAGGCCGGTACGGTCGCCAATCAGGATGGCGATGACGACGGCCGATGCCTGTGCGTCGGGCACGGTACGCCGCACGGCGGTCCGGACACGGGCACGCACGCCGGCGGCGAGCTCTTCCCACCATGGGCCGGGCGTGGACGTCACGAGCGCCGCGCTCTTGACGCTGCCGAAGAGACGCAGGCGACGCCGTGCCAGCTGCCGCTCGGCGTCCGGCATGTCGAAGTTCCTGTAGGGCAACGGCCGCCGCAGGCTGGCGACGGGCGCGCGGATGCGCCTGCCACGGGTCCAGGACGGAACGCCGGCGACCGCGCGCTCGCCGCCCACGGTCACGCGTGCGCCGACGTCGGTGTCGATACGCCGGCCTTCCAGCTCGATCGCGTCGACGCGGAGGTCCAGGATGGCACCTCCGCCCGACGGCGCAGCATCGTGCCGAAGCGTGCCCTCGACGAAGACGAGCGCACCGCCAGCCGCCCGCGACTCGAGCCACTCGACATCAACGCCGGCGGGATGCCACGCGCGCAGGTCCGCCCATCGCGCATGCGCGGCGCCGCACAGCAGTACCCCCACGATCGCCAGCATCACAGCCGGCCCGGCGTGCCCGCCCCACGCGCACCGCGACGCGACGACGAGCAGGCCGGGCCCGAGGACGGCGGTGACGCCGAGCAGGGGCACCGGCACGTCCGTCGTCCAGAGCGTCGCGCCGCCGCCGATCAGCAACGCCGTGGCGAAGGCAAGGAGAGGCGTCACGCCTCATGGTGGGGCAAGCCGTGTGCCGCGCACTCAGCGCGAACACGGCGGGATGACGAGGGGACAGGTGGCAGAATCTGCCGCGCGTGGCCAGCGGTGTGCGGAACGCGGTGCGCGTCTGCGGTCGGCGGCGATCGGCTCGCGGTGCGCGGCCAGCGGTTGGCGGTTGGCGGTCCGCGGTTAGCGGCAACGGACGGCCGCCCGCGGGCCGCCGTCCGCCCCTACCGTGCCGCGAGCGCCGCGCCGTGGTACTCCTGCAGGGACCGCACGTCGAGCCCCTGCTCGCGCAGCGAGCGGATGGCGCTGACCGTCGCCGCCCCGCCCGTGAGGGTGGTGATGCACGGCACACCCTGCATCATCGCGATCCGCCGCACCGTCCTGTCGTCGAAGAACGACTCGCGGCCGAGCGGGGTGTTCAGCACGAGCTGAATCTGCTTGTTCAGGATCCGGTCGCCGACGTGCGGGCGCCCCTCGTTGATCTTGAACACGACGTCCACGTCGAGCCCGTGGGCGCGCAGGTACGCCGCGGTGCCGCGCGTGGCGACCAGCGAGAACCCGAGCGCGACCAGGTCGCGCGCGATCGGCAGCACGTTGGGCTTGTCGTCGTTGTTGACGCTGATGAACGCGCAGCCCTCGAGCGGCAGGTCCTGCCCGGCGGCGATCTGCGCCTTCGCGAACGCCGTGCCGAACGTCTGCGCGCCGCCCATGACCTCGCCGGTGCTCTTCATCTCGGGGCCGAGGATCGTGTCCACGCCCGGGAAGCGGACGAACGGGAAGACTGGCGTCTTGACGAACACGCCCGCGGCGTCGAGGTCGTGTACCAGGCCGAGGTCGGTGAGCGTCCTGCCCGTCATCACCCTGGCGGCGAGCTTGGCGAGCGGCACGCCCGTCGCCTTCGACAGGTACGGCACCGTGCGCGAGGCCCGCGGGTTCACCTCGATGACGTAGACGGTGTCGTCCTTGATGGCAAACTGCGCGTTCATCAGGCCGACGACATCGAGGGCGCGGGCGATCTTCCGGGTGTAGTCGCGGATCGTCTCGAGGTGCCGCTCGGCGACGAGGTACGGCGGCACCACGCAGGAGCTGTCACCCGAGTGGATGCCTGCTTCCTCGATGTGCTCCATGACGCCGCCGATGACCACGCCGCCCTGACCGTCGGCCACGCAGTCGACGTCGAGCTCGAAGGCGTCCTCGAGGAAACGGTCGATGAGGATCGGCCGCTCCGGCGAGACGTCCACGGCGTTGGTCATGTAGCTGTCGAGGCTGCCGGCGTCGTAGACGATGGCCATCGCGCGGCCGCCGAGGACGTAGGAGGGCCGGACCACCACGGGGTAGCCGATGCGCGCGGCGATCTCGCGCGCCTCGTCACGCGACGCGGCCATGCCGTTGGCCGGCTGCGGGATGCCGAGGTCCCACAGCAGCGCGGAGAACCGTTCGCGGTCCTCCGCAAGGTCGATCGAATCGGGCGAGGTCCCGATGATCTTCACGCCGGCCTCCTGGAGCGCGAGCGCCAGCTTGAGCGGCGTCTGTCCGCCAAACTGCACCACCACCGAGACGTCGCCGCCGCCCGACTGCTCCTTCTCGATCACCGCGAGGACGTCCTCGAGGGTGAGCGGCTCGAAATACAGCCGGTCCACCGTGTCGTAGTCGGTCGACACGGTCTCGGGGTTGCAGTTGATCATCACCGTCTCGTATCCGTCCTCGCGGGCGGCGAAGGCGGCGTGACAGCAGCAGTAGTCGAACTCCAGGCCCTGCCCGATCCGGTTCGGGCCGCTGCCGAGGATGATGATCTTCGGGCGGTCGGTGGGCTGCGCCTCGCACTCGCGCTCGTAGGTGCCGTACAGGTACGGCGTGTACGACTCGAACTCCGCGGCGCACGTGTCGATGCGCTTGTACACGTTGCGCAGCCCGAGCTCGCGACGCTTGAGGCGCACCGACGCCTCGTCGGTCTGCGTCAGGATCGCGATGTCGCGATCGCTGAAGCCGTTGCGCTTCAGCGTGCGCAGCAGGTCCTCGGACATCTCCCACAGGCCGATGCCCGAGGCCATGCGTCCGAGCTCGACGAGCTCGGCGAACTGCTCGAGGAACCACGGGTCGATGTGCGTCAGCTCGTGCAGCTGCGCCACTGTCCAGCCGCGCTCGAGCGCGCGGAAGATCGCCCACATCCGCCGCTCGTTCGGTACCACGAGCGACCGGCGCAGCGCCTCCACCTTCTCGTCGTCCTCGTCGAAGGCCTGGCCGAAGAGCGAGGCCTGGCTGCTCGTGAGCTCCAGCGACCGGATGCCCTTGAGGAAGGCCTCCTTGAACGTGCGGCCGATGGCCATCGCCTCGCCCACCGACTTCATCTGCGTCGTGAGCGTGGGGTCGGCCTGCGGGAACTTCTCGAACGCCCAGCGCGGGATCTTCACGACGATGTAGTCGATCGTCGGCTCGAACGACGCGGGCGTCACACGGGTGATGTCGTTGGGGATCTCGTCGAGACGGTAGCCGAGCGCGAGCTTGGCCGCGATCTTCGCAATCGGGAAGCCGGTCGCCTTGGAGGCGAGCGCCGAGCTGCGCGAGACACGCGGGTTCATCTCGATGACGATGTAGTCGCCGTTGGCCGGGTTGACGGCAAACTGGATGTTGCTGCCGCCTGTCTCGACGTTGACGCGGCGGATGATGCGGCGCGCGGCGTCGCGCAGCCGGTGGTACTCGCGGTCGGTCAGCGTGAGCGCGGGCGCGACGGTGATGCTGTCGCCGGTGTGGACGCCCATCGGGTCCACGTTCTCGATCGAGCAGATGACGACGACGTTGTCGGCGCCATCGCGCATCACCTCGAGCTCGTACTCCTTCCAGCCGATGACCGACTGCTCGACGAGGATCTCGTGCACCGGGCTCAGCTCGATGCCGCGCTCGGCGATCTCGCGGAACTCCTCGAGGTTGTAGGCGATGCCGCCACCGACGCCGCCCATCGTGAACGAGGGGCGGATGATGGCCGGAAAGCCGATGCGCTCGACCGCCTCGAGCGCGTCCTCGAGCGTGTTGACGACGGCGGAGGCCGGCACCGGGACGCCGATCTCGCGCATCGCCTCGCGGAACTTGAGGCGGTCCTCGGCGACCTCGATCGCCTCGATCGACGCGCCGATCAGCTTCACGCCGTACCTGTCGAGCACGCCCGCCTTCGCCAGCCCCACGGCGAGGTTGAGGGCCGTCTGCCCGCCGACGGTCGGCAGCAGCGCGTCGGGGCGCTCGCGCGCGATGATCTTCTCGACGACCTCCACGGTGAGCGGCTCGACGTAGGTCCGGTCGGCCAGCTCCGGGTCGGTCATGATCGTGGCCGGGTTGCTGTTGACCAGCACCACCTCGAGCCCCTCGCTGCGCCGCGCCTTGCACGCCTGGGTGCCCGAGTTGTCGAACTCGCAGGCCTGCCCGATGACGATCGGCGCGGAGCCGATCACGAGGACC
>CAYSHC010000024.1:40958-46398 GCA_964430855.1 uncultured Vicinamibacteraceae bacterium | reverse complement strand
CGTGGAGCGACCCGCGCACCGTCGGCGGCGGCGTGTCGATGGCGTACACCTCCTCGCGCGGACGGGTACGGTCGAAGCGGTAGATGCCCCGCGCCTCCCATTCCGGCGCCCAGCGGGCCTCCAGGCCTTCCAGCGCGGGCTTGTCGGGGACGGACACAGGACGGGGCAGCGTGGGCACGACACTCATAACCGGCGATCGTACTACGGGTGCGCCGGCGGTCGCGCCGCCGTCAGGAGACGCCCGACTTGATGCGCTCGATCTCTTCGCTCACCAGCCGCTCCGCGACGTCCAGGACGTGGCGCGACACCAGCTCCCGAAGGTACGTGTCGGTGAGGCGGCGGACGACGCGATCGGCGACGGCGTCGACGAACGCGTCGGTGATCTCGGGCGTGGAGGCGTTCACGGCGGGCTCAGGCCCCTCGCCGCGCTCGGCCGCGAGGATGGCGGAGAACGTCTCGGCCAGCGACTCGCGCCCCCCCGCCGGCGCGTCCTCGCCGGCGGCCGTGTCGGTCGGCTCTGCCGCGCCTGCCGCCGATGCGTCGTGCGTCGGCTCGACGTCCGACCGATCCTCGCGCTCGTCGGCGGGCGTCCCGTCGCCAGCCACCACCACCGGACGCCGTTGCCGGGCGGCCAGGTGTTCGTCGAGCCGCTGCGCATACGTGTCGACGCCCGGGGCCAGGGTCACACTGCCGCCAGCGGAGGCAGGTCTGGACGATGCCTGCGGCGGGGCGAACTCGCCGAGCATCGGGCCCCGCTCGCCTGCAAGCATCCGCTTGACCAGCGACACCACCTGCTGAGGCTCGAACGGCTTCACCAGCACGGCGTCGGCCTGGCAGGCCTCGGCGCGCTTGTCGTCGATGGGCTCGAAGGCCCCCGTCATCAGCACCACTGGCACGGAGGCCAGTGCCTCGTTGCCCTTGACCCAGGCGGCCACGTCGTAGCCGTCGCGCGCCGGCATGGTCGTGTCCGCGAGGATCACGTCCGGCTTGTTCCCCGCCTCGAGGTAGCCGACCACCTCGTCGCCGTCGCTGAACGAGACCACCTTGAAGCCTTCGTCGGCAAAGGTGAGCTCGATCACGCGCTGAACGGTTACGCTGTCGTCGGCCAGCAGCAGGGTGTGACTCATGGACGTGAGCGTAGTCGGGGCTGCGGGGAGCGTCAAGGACGAACGGCTCTGCTAGAGTACGTCCCCGTCAGGGGACCCGTACCGTCCGCGGCGACCGGGTGCGGGCGTGGTGTCGGCCTCGATGGTCCCGCAAAAGGAGAACGCACGTGCACAAGCTGATCAGGTGGGCGGCCGTCGCGGTCATCGCCATCGTCGTGGTCGGGCTGGCCGGCCTTGCGTATCTGCTCACGGCGTATCCGAAGGTGCCGCCCGCGGCGGACGTCACCGCACCACGGACGGAGGAGGCCATCACGCGGGGCCGGTACCTCGCCAACCACGTGTCGGTGTGCATCGACTGCCACACGCCGCGTGACTGGTCGCGCTTCGCCGGCCCGATGGATCCCGCGCGCCTCGGCGCGGGCGGCGAGGTCTTCGACGAGAGCATCGGGCTGCCCGGCCGCATCATCTCGCTCAACATCACGCCTGCCGGCCTGGCCGACTGGACCGACGGCGAGATCCTCAGGGCGTTCACCGAGGGCGTGTCGAGGGACGGCACCGCGCTCTTCCCCCTCATGCCGTACCACGCGTACGGCCGGATGGACAGAGACGACGCGCTCGCCATCGTCGCGTACCTGCGGACGCTGCCCGCGGTCCCGTCGGAACTGCCGTCGCGGCAGCTCCATTTCCCGGTCTCGCTGCTCGTCCGCACCCTGCCCGCGCCGGCGCAGTTCACCGCACGGCCGCAGGGCGGCGACGCCGTCGCGCACGGCCGCTATCTGGCGACCATCGCGGCCTGTGGCGACTGCCACACGCCCGTGGACGAGTCGCGTGCGCCGATCCTCGATCGCGCCTATGCGGGCGGCCAGGAGTTCCTGCTGCCCGGCGGCGCCGTCGCGCGCGCGGCCAACCTCACGCCGCACGAGACGGGCATCGGCGGCTGGACCGACGACGACTTCGTCGAACGGTTCGCGCGCTTCCGCGATCCCTCGGTGCACGTTCCCGTGGATCCCGGAGCGGCCAACACGATCATGCCGTGGGCCAACTACGCCGGGATGACCGACGACGACCTGCGGGCGATCTATGCCTACCTCAGGACGCTGCCGCCGGTCGCCAACCGCGTGGTGACGATGGAGGGCCGCTAGGCACCGCCGCGCGGCTGCGCGTCCACGCCGCGCGGCCGGGCGTGCGTGGTGATGTAGTCCACGATCTCCTGCATCGGCGTGCCGGGCAGGAAGATGCCCTCGATGCCGATCGCGCGCAGGCCGGGGATGTCCTGCTCCGGGATGATGCCGCCCAGGACGACGAGCACGTCGTCCATGCCGGCCTCTTCGAGCAGCTGCGTGACACGCGGGCAGACGTGGTTGTGCGCGCCCGACAGGATGGACAGGCCGATGACGTCGACATCCTCCTGCACGGCCGCGGCGACGATCTGCTCGGGCGTCTGCCGCAGGCCCGTGTAGACGACCTCCATGCCGGCATCGCGCAGCGCGCGCGCGATGACCCTGGCGCCACGGTCGTGCCCGTCAAGCCCGGGCTTGGCGATCAGTACGCGGAGCGACACGTCTCATCCTTCCTCGACATACTCTCCCCAGACGTCGCGCAGCACGTCGCACATCTCCCCCACCGTCGCATACGCGCGCACGGCGTCGATGATGGGCGGCATCAGGTTGCTGCCATCACGGGCGGCGCGCGCCATGGCGGCGAGCGCCGCGCCGTGGCGCCGGGCGTCCCGCGTGCGCCTGAGCTGCTCGAGCCTCGCCAGCTGCGCGCGCTCCGTGGCGTCGTCGATGTAGAGAATCGGGACGGTCTCGGCGTCGGCGTCCACGTGCACGTTGACGCCGACGATCGGCCGGCGGCCCGACTCGACCTCCAGCTGGAACCTGTACGCGCTGTCGGCAATCTCGCGCTGCGGGTAGCCCTGCTCGATGGCCGCCACCATGCCGCCCATGCCGTCGATGACGTCGAAGTACCGCAGCGCCTCGGCCTCGAGCTCGTCGGTCAGCGACTCGACCAGGTACGACCCGCCGAGCGGGTCGGCGATCCCGGCCACGCCGCTCTCGTGCGCCAGGATCTGCTGCGTGCGAAGCGCGAGCGTGGCCGCCTCCGTCGTCGGCAGCGCGAGGGCCTCGTCGAGCGAGTTGGTGTGCAGCGAGTTGGCGCCGCCCATCACCGCGGCGAGCGCCTGGATCGCCGTGCGGACGACGTTGTTGTACGGCTGCTGCGCCGTCAGCGAGACGCCCGCGGTCTGCGCGTGGAAGCGCAGCTTCATCGAGCGCGGGTCGCGCGCGCCGAACCTGTCGCGCATGAGGCGCGCCCACAGCCGCCGCGCCGCCCGGTACTTGGCGACCTCCTCGAAGAAGTCGTTGTGCGCGTTGAAGAAGAACGACATGCGCGGGACGAACGCGTCCACGTCGAGGCCCGCCGCCACGCCCCACTGCACGTACTCGACGCCATCGCGCAGCGTGAAGGCCAGCTCCTGCGCGGCCGTCGCGCCTGCCTCGCGGATGTGATACCCGCTCACCGAGATGGTGTTCCACCGGGGCACGTGCGCCGTGCAGAACGCGAAGATGTCGGTGACGAGCCGCATCGACTCGCGCGGCGGGTAGATGTACTCCTTCTGCGCGATGTACTCCTTCAGGATGTCGTTCTGGATCGTGCCCGACAGCCGTTCCCAGGCCACGCCCTGCTGCTCGGCCACGACGAGGTACATCGCCAGCAGCATGGCGGCGGGCGCGTTGATGGTCATTGACGTCGTGATGGCGCCGACGTCGATGCCCGCAAACAGCGCCTCCATGTCGGCCAGCGACATCACGCTCACGCCGCACTTGCCGGTCTCGCCGCGCGAGAGCTCGTGGTCGGGGTCGCGGCCCATCAGCGTGGGCAGGTCGAAGGCGACGCTGAGCCCGGTACCGCCGGCGTCGAGCAGCGCCCGGTACCGCGCGTTGGTCTCGGCCGCCGTGCCGAAGCCGGCAAACTGCCGCATCGTCCAGAGCTTGCCGCGGTAGCCGGAGGCGTGGATGCCGCGCGTGTACGGGAAGGTGCCAGGGTCGCCGAGGTCGCGCGCGTAGTCGAGCGACGCCACGTCGGAGGCGTCGTAGATCGGCCGAATCTCGCGCCCGCTCACCGTCCTGAACGACGGCTGGCGCTCGGGCGTCCTGGCGACGGCCGGATCGCGGACGTCACGCAGCCACGCGGCACGGGCAGCGGCAGGATCGGAGGAGCGCACCCCGACAGTCTACATTCGGCACCACGCATCACACATCAGGGGCGACGCCTCAGCATCGACCACGAGTCATGAAGCACAAGTCGTCAGGCATCAGGCGTCAGGCATCAGACTCGAGGCCTCACCTGACCACCCCCACCGCGATCCGCTGCGTCCCGTGGCTGGTGTCGATGACCAGCGTACCGACACGCCCCGCCATCTCGTCCAGCGGCACGGCGAACCGCGTCGACGCCTGACCGTCCATCGGCTCGCCTTCTCCCTGCCACACCTGGCGTCCGTCGGCCGTCTCGAGTCGCGCATGCGCGGACGTGGCCGCCGCGTCGTGAGGCAGGGTCACCAGCAGCACATCGCCCGCGGGAAACACGCGCGTTGCCGTGGGCACCGCGTCGGTCCATGTCTCGAGGCGCGGATCGATGAACGGCGTCGGCATCATGGACAGGAATCGTGAGGCGACGAGCGCGCCGGCCGGCCATCGGGGCGCTTTCGGCACGACGACGTCGAGGTACACGCTGCCGCCGCGGCCGGCGGTGGCGTCGCGGGCGGCGACGCGCAGCTGGTGGCGCCCCGCCGGGAGATCGACGGCCCAGATCGTGCGCAGGTTGGAGGCAAGGAGCACGTCCCACTGCCCCGGCGTCGGCTGCAGCGTGAACGTCCGGCGGATGCCGTTCGACGCCTTGCCCGACGTGTCGACGGTCAGCAGTCCCTGCTCCATTTCGATAGTACCTTCGTCGCGGCGGTCGCCAAGCAGCGCGCCGTTGACCTCGACGATCACGGCAAGTCGTGTCTGGCGCCCGTTGCGCGCGACGGGCACGGCCTCCACCCGCATCGCCAGGCCATCGTCAGGCATGACGGCCGCGAGAAGCGTCCGAAGCTGCGGCGAGACGCTGCCTGGCGTCTTCATGGGCGGCGGCGGCGTCATGCCTGGTGCGCGGTAGCCGCGCCGCGCCAGGACGCGTACGCCCGGCCGGTTGACGCGCACGTCTACGCGGCGATACTCGCTGCCCCTGGCGGGCGTCTCGGGCTCGTAACTGAGCACGTAGTGGGTGCTGGCGTCCGCCACGGCGCGATCGATCCCCGCGAGGGCGTCGTTCGTGTCCACGAGCGAGACGCC
>CAYSHC010000024.1:2925-40858 GCA_964430855.1 uncultured Vicinamibacteraceae bacterium | reverse complement strand
TCGAGGCCATTCGGGTTCAACGGGTAGATGGCGACGTTGCCGGCGGCGGCCGCCGCCAGCACCTCGTTCATCAGCCGCATGGAGCCGCTGCCCGCGTTGACACGCTCCAGACTGCCTCCCGTTGGAATCCGCACCTCCATGTCGGCCATGTTGGCGCCATACGATGAACCTTCGCTGATGAGGACCAGCGTCTTGCGGCGTCCCCTCACGCTGCGCAACGCAAGCGAGACCTCACGCAGACGCTCGCACATCCGCCTGTAATGTTCGAGCCGCTCCGCGTCGCTGTCGTTCGCCAGCACGCGCAGGCGCTTCGAGTGCATGGTGCGGTCGAGCAGGCGTTGCCCGGTGAAGCCGTCGATGATCTCGAGCGCGTGCGTGCGGTCGCGCGTGAAGAAGCCCGTCGACTCACCCGAGCCCACCTGCATGACAAACAGCAGGTCGGACGGCTCGAGCTGCTCGACGAGGCGCCGCGCTGCGGCCCGCGCCGTGCGCGTCCGGCGCACGTCCACGTGCAGGTCGTCGAGTATCAGCGCGAACACGCGCGACGCCGACGCGAAGTAGTTCGTCGCAGGCGCTGCCAGGCGCTCGCCGTCGGCGGCCACGGCAACGGGATCCGGCAGCGCGATGAGCCCAGGCGAGTGCACGTACGGGACGAACGATCGGATCGTCTGGACCTTGCCGTCCTCGCGGATCTCGAAGTCCTCCGCCCTGAGACCGCGCACCGGCTCGCCGTCGGCGTCGGTGACGAGGACGCTCACCTCGACGCGCGTCACCTCCGCACGGAACAGCGGCTCGTCGACACGGACGTCCTGTTCACGGGGCGGCGGATCGGGAAGCGGGAGTGACCGTGGCGCCGGGAACTGCCACTGGCCGAACGCCACGACGGGCAGCGATACCAGCGCCAGGGTGGCGATGACACTGTGGCGTGCCAGGGGCAAGCGGCAACCGGCGAGGACGGGTCGGAGACCCGTCCCTGCCTCAGTTGGTGACCCGGATGCCTGTGAGCTGGCGTTGCGCATCATCCGCCGCCGCCGCGCGGACCTCGACGATGAACTCGCCGGCCGGCAGCGAGGCGAGGGGGACTTCGGCCTGGTGCGTGAAGGCGCCGCCCGCGGGCGCGGGCGCCACGTCGAGCGCCGACATCTCCTTGCCGTCGCGGTTGAGCAGCCGGACCGCGGGCGACGGCGCATCGGCGGCGAAGCGCACCAGCAGCCGCTCGGTGCGAGAGAACGCGCGCGTGGCGGTCGGTCGGGCCGCCGGGTCGGCCGCCACCGCCTGGAGGTCGCGGTGTGTCCGTGCCCGGAAGAGCGCCGGGGTGCCCACCTGCCCGGCCGCCTTCGAAAAGTCGGGCACGGTCAGCTCCAGGAGGTCCGAGTCGAGGACGGCGCCGTTGTCGTCTTCGGCACGCAGGCGCATCTGGAGCGTGCCTGGCGCCGCCTCGAAGGCCACCTGTCCTCCAGCGGGCGCCGCCGCACCGGGACCCGCGCCGGGCGCCTGCCCGTCCACGCTGCCCCGATAGACGGGCCCTTCGGCGTCGCTCGCCGCCATGACGGTCACGCGCGACACGGTCTCGCCCGTTCCCGACGCGCGCGCCGCCGTCGCCTGCACCGGTTCCCACGAGAACAGGACGCGCGTCCTGCCGTTCTCGCCCGGCGCATAGCCGACCCACGACCGGATCGTGCGCGCGCGGCCCGGACGCTCGATCTCCGAGATCGCCGACGACACCTCCGGTGGCGGCCCCGCCTCCGCGGGCCCCGCCAGGACGGCCTCGGCCTCCTCCGGCTTCAGGGCCCAGTACCCCTTCCGGTGGCGCACTTCGACGTTCGACCGTTTCACACGGACGCGGATCTGGTGGAACCTGCCGTCGGTCGGCGCGGCCGACGACGAGTAGCCGAGCAGGTAGTACGCGCTGCTGTCGCGCACCATCTGCCGGAGGCCGACGTCAAGGTCGTTCCGGTTGACGATCGCCCGGCCGTCGGTCTCGTCCGCGAGGAGCCGGAGCGAGGCGAGCGTGGCGTCGAGCGACCCCTTGTCGGTGCCGAGGCCCACGCCCTGCTCGATGTCGAACTCGAAGGCCGTGAGGCCGCGCGGGTCGAGCATGTACAGCGAGACGTTGTTGCGGTTGGCCTCGCTGTACACGTCGCGCAGCTGCTGGCGGATGTCCATGTCGCCGAAGAAGCGCGCGCGCTCCTGCGCCATCTGCGCCTCGGCGCCCGTGTAGGGATCACCAAGCAGCGGGTTGTTGCGGTTCGGGTTGCCGACGCCCGGCAGGCTGGCGATGGGGTCGTTGATCTGCGGCGGAACGAAGTCGGTGTAGCCCTCGCTCACCACGATGACGCTCTTGCGCCCCTCGCGCAGGCCGCCGAGGCGCGTCATCAGCGCGCGCAGCGCCGACAGGCTTACCTGGTTGCGGATGCGCTCCACCACCGCCACCGGATAGTTCGCGTACCGCTCCTCCATCAGGTTGCGGGGCGGCACGTAGCGGTACTTGCGCCCCTCCCACTGCCGGATCGCCCGGATGACCGCCTCGCGGTTGCGCGTGAAGCTGACCGCGCGCACCGGGTCGAGCGGGTACATCATCGCGATCATGTCCTTCGGGCCGATCTGCGTCTCGACGAACCGGACCATGTCCTCCCTCAGGCGCATCGCGGCGCCCTGGCGCACGTGGTAGTCGTCGAAGAAGAACACGAACAGCCGGACGTCGTCGCGCCGCGCCTCCGACTCCTCGGCGTAGGTCGAGGTGATGGGCCGCGGGTCCGACTCGCCGGGCTGGACGTTGCCGTCCACGCGAATCAGCTTGAAGGTCTCGATCTGCTGGAGCTCGCCGTCCTCGTAGACCTCGAAGTCGTCCGCGGTGAGGTCGTCCACCGGGTTGCCCTGCCGGTCGGTGACGATCGTGTCGACGCTGACGAAGTTGATGCCCGTGCGGAACGTGGGCTGCGGGTCCTGCGTGTCGGGCGCGGCGTCGGCCGGCGGCTGCTGCGGCTCGGTCGGCGGCGGCGCCGGCTGCTGCGCCACGACGAGGGTCCACGCGCAGGCGGCGGCCGCCACGACACCGGCGGTCACCCGGCGCGCGGTCGTCCGCAGGGCGCGCCCCGGAAGACTCTCGACGTGCATGCGTGACCGTGATGATACCATCCGGCCTTCAGACGAAAGGACGCCTCCGGGGGCCGGCCGGGCCGCTGCGCGAGGCGCAGTGACGTGAGCACAGCCGTTCCCGCCCTGACGACCCTCACCGACGACGAGCGCCTGCTTCAGGAGAGCGTCCGCGAGTTCGCCGCGGCGGAGCTCGCCCCGCGCGCCCAGGCCATGGACCGCAAGGGCCGGCTCGATCCCGACCTCCTCCCCCGCCTGTTCGAGCTCGGGGTGATGGGGACCGAGATCCCCGAGCGGTTCGGGGGCAGCGGCGGCACCTTCTTCCACGCCACGCTCGTCGTCGAGGAGCTGTCGCGCGCCGACCCGGCCGTCGGGGTCCTCGTCGACGTCCAGAACACCCTCGTCGTCAACGCGCTCCTGCGCTGGGGCACCGACGAGCAGCGCGAACGCTACCTGCCGCGCCTTGCCTCGACCTGGGTGGGCGCCTACTCGCTGTCGGAGGCGCAGTCGGGCAGCGACGCCTTCGCGCTGACGACGCGCGCGACGCGGGAGGGCGACGCCTACAGGCTCGACGGCCGCAAGCTGTGGACGACCAATGGCGCCGAGGCGTCCCTGTTCGTCGTCTTCGCGACCGTCGATCCCGCGGCCGGCTACAAGGGCATCACGGCGTTCCTCGTCGAGCGCGACACGCCCGGGTTCGCCGTCGGCCGCAAGGAAGACAAGCTCGGGATCCGCGCCAGCAGCACGACGGAGCTGCTCCTCGACGGCTGCGTCATCCCGGCGTCGCACGTGCTCGGCGAGGTGGGACGCGGCTACAAGGTGGCCATCGAGACGCTCAACGAGGGCCGCATCGGCATCGCCGCGCAGATGCTCGGGCTCGCGCAGGGCGCGTTCGACCACGCGCTGCGCTACACCCGCGAGCGGAAGCAGTTCGGCCAGCCGATTGCCGATTTTCAGGGCGTGCAGTTTCAGCTCGCCCGCGCGGCGACCGAGATCGAGGCCTCACGTCTGCTCACCTACAACGCCGCCCGTCTGCGCGACCACGGCCGGCCGTTCCTGCGCGAGGCGGCCATGGCCAAGCTGTTCGCGTCGGAGACGGCCGAGCGGACGGCCTCGCTCGCGGTCAACCTGCTCGGCGGCTACGGGTTCGTGAAGGACTCGCCCGTCGAGAAGCTCTATCGCGACGCCAAGATCGGCCAGATCTACGAAGGCACCTCCAACCTGCAACTGCACACGATCTACAGACACCTTCGGTAGGGACGGCTCTCCGAGCCGTCCTGTGCGGACGCCTCAGAGAGGCGTCCCTACCGGCGGCCTCAGTGAGGCGTCCCTACCGCCTGCCGTCCAGCGCCCGTGACGTTCCCCATGAACCAGACCACGCTCAAGCTGAAACTGTCGACCTTCATGTTCCTCCAGTACTTCATCTGGAGCGCGTGGTACGTGAGCATGGGCACGTACCTCGTGAACACCCTCGGCTTCGATGGCGCGTCGGTGGGCCTCGCCTACGGCGCGTTCGCGATCGGCGCGATGATCTCGCCGTTCCTCGTCGGCCTCATCGCCGACCGGTACTTCGCCTCCGAGAAGCTGCTCGCCGCCTTCGGCCTCGCCGGCGGCCTGACGCTGTGCGTGCTGCCGCACCTGCACTCGTTCGGCACGTTCTACCCGGTGCTGATTCTCTACTGCGCGCTGTACGTGCCGACGCTCGCCCTGGGCAACTCGCTCTCGCTGCACCACCTCGCGGACGCGAAGACCGACTTCCCGCGCGTGAAGGTGCTGTCTGCGGTGGGCTGGATCGCCGGCGGCGTCGTCCTGAGCCTGCTGCGCGCCGAGCAGTCGCCCGTGCAGTTCTACCTGGCCGGGAGCGCGTCGCTGGTGTTCGGGCTGTTCTGCCTGACGCTGCCACACACGCCCCCGCCGAAGCGGGACGCCGATGTCCGCCTCGGGGAGGTGCTCGGCCTCGACGCGCTGGCGCTGCTGAAGCGGCCCGCCTTCGCGATCTTCATCGCGTGCATGTTCCTCATCTGCATCCCGCTCTACTTCTACTTCGTGATGATGGGCATCTACCTCACGGAGCTGGCGTGGACGAACATGGCGGCCAAGATGACGCTCGCGCAGGTTTCCGACGTCGTCTTCCTGCTCCTGCTCCCCGTGTTCCTGCGTGCGTTCGGGTACAAGAAGACCATCGTCATCGGCATCCTCGCGTGGGCGATCCGGTACTTCGCGCTGGCGGCGAGCGTGACGGCCGCGACGCTCCAGGCGCCGTTCATCTTCGCGGCCATCCTGCTGCACGGCGTCTGCTACGACTTCCTCTTCATCGCCGGGCAGCTGTACGTGGACGAGGAAGCGCACCCGCGCGTGCGCGGCGCGGCGCAGGGCTTCATCGCGTTCATCCTCTGGGGCGCCGGCTCGTTCGTCGGCACGTGGCTCGCGGGCCGCGTGCTGGCGGCACACGTGCTGCCCGCGCGCACGGCCGAGGGACTGGCGCACGACTGGCCCGCGATCTGGAGCCTGCCGGCCTGGGGGGCCGCCGGCGTGCTGGTGGTGTTCCTGCTGCTCTTCCGCGACCCGGCGGGCGCGCGGCGTCAGCTGTCGTAGCGCACCACGAGCAGCGACACGTCGTCGTCGGCGGGCCGGCCCTCGCGGAACGCCGCGGCCGCGTCGAGCAGGCAGCGCGCCATCTCGCCCGCGGGGCGGTCGGCACACTGCTCGAGCGTCCGCGACACGCCGCGCGGGCCGAAGTCCTCGCCCGACGGCGAGAGCGACTCGCTGATGCCGTCGCTGTAGATGACGATGGCGTCGCCAGGTTCCAGCGTCAGCTCGATGGGTGCCCAATCGCCGAACGGGAGGAGGCCGAGCACCGGGCCGCCGTGCTCGACCAGCGCAACGTGGCCGAAGTGGCGCACCACCGCCGGAGGACAGTGACCGGCATTGGAGAGCAGCACCCGGCCGTCCGGGTAGAGCACCAGCGCGGCGAGCGTCAGGTACTTGTTGCCCGGGCTGTAGTGCAGGAGCTGGCCGTGGACGAGGGGCAGCACCTCGGCGAGCGGGTGCCCCATCTCGTGCAGCAGCCGCAGCATCCCCGTCGCGAGCGCCATGATCAGCGATGCCGCGACGCCCTTGCCCGCCACGTCGCCGAGCGACAGCGCGAGGCCGCCATCGGGCCGCATGACGCCCTGGTACAGGTCGCCCCCGACGGACGCCGCCGACTCGGTGCGCGCCCACGTCGTCGCGAAGGGGACTTCCGGCGGCGGCTGGAGCAGCGCGGCCTGGATGTCCTTGGCCAGCGCCATCTCGTGCTCGAACTTGGCCCTGGCACGCGCGTCGCGATAGAGCCGCGCGCTGTCGATCGCCATCGCGGCGTCAGCGGCCAGCGACTCGAAGATGGCCAGTTCCTCGGCCGGCATCGCGTGGGTGCGCGCGGGGCGCGAGACGAGCAGCGCGCCGAGGGCGTCGAAGCGCCCGATGAACGACGCGTGCTCGTCGCCCACGGCACGCCGCGCGACCATCAGCGGCGTCGCGATCATGTCGGGCCGGATGCCGGTGAAGGCGCCGGTCATCGTCTCGAGCATCGCCTGGCTGGCGACGGTGCGCCGCTGCGCGACCGCGTCGGTCAGCAGGTGCCGTTCGTCCTGTGCGATCTCGTCGGTGGCCTTCGCGGGCAGGCGCAGCACGACGTCGAGCTTTCCGTCGGGGCCGGTGAGCGCGAGCACACCGCTGTCAGCACGCATGACCCTGATGGCCGAGCGGAGCACGGCGCTCAGCACCTCGGGCAGGACGGCAGCGCTGTTGAGCTGTCGCGCGACGTCGAGCAGTTCCTGAAGATGCCGCACGCCGGCCCGCGAGTCCTCCACCGGGCCGTCGAGGAGCGTCGCCGAGGCATCCGATACCACCTCGAACTCGACACGGCGTCCGAACCGCACGCGGTCGCCCTCGCGCAGGCACTGGATCGTGATGCGCTGGCCGTTGACGAACGTGCCGACGGCGCTCCCGAGATCCTCGAGCACCACGTCGTCGTCGCGCAGCACGATCTGCGCGTGGCGGCGCGAGACACTCGGCTCGGCCAGCACGACGTGTGACTGCGGATCGCGGCCGATGAGCAAGTGATGGGTGACCGGCAGGATGTCGGGGTGAGGGTCGGCCGACGCCGACACGAGCTTGAGGCGGCCAGGCATGGGTGCGTTCGCGTTAGCTTACCGTAGAGCTGAGGCGTACGGCCGCAGAGACCGTCAGGACCGCGTGCTAGGATGCGCTGATGCTGGGTGAGCCCGTTCCACGCGCCACGTCCCGCGGACCACTCGTCGCGGGCCTCCTCGTCGCGGGCCTGGTGCTCGGAGGCGTCGCCTGGTGGCTGCTCCAGCCCGCGCCGCCCGCCGACGAGCACGCCACGGCCGGCACGGAGACGGCCGGGCCGCCGCCCGGGCCCACGCTTCCGCCGCTCGACGACGACAACAACGCCGACGCCGGGGGGGCCGAACGCGCCGCGCCTGACGGTGGCGCCTCCTCCCGCCCGCCGGCCGCCACGACGGCCCGCCCCGAAAGCGCGCCGTCGGCGCCCGCGCCGGCCACCGGCGGGCCCACACTGCGCGTCGAGAGCGACGTCCCGGGTGCGATGGTGTTCCTGAACCGCCAGTATCTCGGTGAGACGCCGCTGGTCTCGCGCGACGTCTCGCCCGGCACGCACCAGCTGAACGTGCAGGTGGAAGGGCGCGATCCCGTCGTCCAGACCATCGAGGTCCAGCCGACGGGCGACACGCGCATCGCCGTGGAGCTCGCAGCCTCACGGCTCGACGCGCGGGTGCCCGTCGTGCACAAGCACGGCGTGGGCTCCTGCGAGGGGATCCTCGTGGCGACGCCACAGGGGCTGACCTACCAGACCAGCCATCCGAAGGACGGCTTCACGCTGCCCTTCGCGCAGCTCGAGACCTTCACCGTCGACTACCTGGAGAAGCAGCTGCGCGTGAAGCAGCGTGGCGGCCGGACGTGGAACTTCTCGACGAAGGACGAGAATGCCGACCCGCTGTTCGTCTTCCACAAGGAAGTCGAAGCCGGCCGGCCACGGTAGGGGCGGCACAGCCCGGCCGTCGCGCGCGTGCACGACGCGCGCGGCGGGTGCTAACCGTCTCGCAGCCAGCTGCCGTACGTGTCGAGATACTCGACGTAATCGCGCACGACCGCCTCGGGGCGCGGCTCGTGCTGCGCGAACTGCTCGGCGGTGAACGTCGTCGTCACGGCGATGCAGCGCATACCGGCACGCACCACGGCCTCGACGCCGATCGGCGCGTCCTCGAACGCGAGGCACGACTCGGGAGGCACGCCCAGCTTCTCTGCCGCCTTCAAAAACACGTCAGGAAACGGTTTCCCGTTCGGGACCTCGTCGCCCCGTGCGACGATCGGCAGGCGCGCCGCGAGGCCGCTCTCGCGCAGCGTGTGGGTGACGTTCTTCTCGGGCGCCGACGTCGCGACGGCGACGGGGATGCCGCGCGCGCCGAGCGCATCGAGCAGCTCGACGGCGCCGGACACCGGCCGCAGGCGGCCCGCCGAGAGCCGCCGGTACGCGCCTTCCTTCTCTTCCTCGTAGACCAGCACCTCGTCCATCGACATCGGCCGGTTGAACAGCAGCGGAAAGATCTCGCTGTTGCGCTTGCCGTCGATCCGGCGGCGGATGTCCAGCGTCAGCTCGGGCAGGCCGTGCCGCGCGGCGAAGTCCACGAAGGCGTCGGCGTGGATGGCCATGTTGTCGACGAGCGTGCCGTCGAGGTCGAACACGACGGCACGGGGACGGAAACGGGCAAGGGTCATGAAGTCAGTCGGGTAGGCCCAGCACGAGGCGGGCGTAGAGCGGCACGAAGCCGTGCCGCTGACAGTTGGCCTGTGATCGCGCCCCAGGCTCGGTGACGACAGCGAGGTCGCCGCCGGCGTGCCCAAGGGCCACCGACGCCTCGCCGTACGTCCGCATCAGGCGGGCCTCCGCGGCTTCGACGCGTGCCGCCAGCGCGACCGAACAGAACACGTCAGGAGATCGCGGCGCCCTCGATGACGCCATCGGCGATGATCATGCGCTGCACCTCGGACGTGCCCTGGTAGATGCCGGCGGCACGGACGTCCCGGAAGAAGCGCTCGACCCGCGAGCCGCGCCGGTAGCCTTCCGACGCGAGGATCTGCAGCGCCCTGTCGGCGGCGAAGTGCGCCGCCTCGCTGGCGGCCAGCTTGGCCATCGAGGCCTGGGCCGACGCACGACGTCCGCCATTGCGGGCGTCAGCCGCTCGCCAGGTCAGCAGGCGCGCCGCCTCGAGCTCGGTCGTCATGTCGGCCAGCATGAACTGGATCGCCTGGTAGGTGGCGATCGGCGCGCCGAACGCGACGCGGCGCTTCGCGTAAGCGATCGCTTCAGAGAGCGCCGCCTCGCCCACGCCCAGGGCCTGCGCGGCGATGGCCACCCGCCCGCCGTCGAGCGCGGCCATGGCCAGGCCGAATCCCTCGCCGCGCTTCCCGAGCAGCTGGCCCGCCTCGACACGGACGTCGTCGAACACCAGGTCCATGCAGCCAAGGCCGCGCACGCCGAGCGAGTCGGCACGCGCCGTCCGGCCGATGCCGGGCGAGTCCATGGGCACGACGAACGCGCTGATCCCGTGATGGGCCTGGCCGGGGTCGGTCACGGCCCACACGAGCACCACATCGGCGACCTCGGCGTTGGCCACCCACACCTTCGTGCCCGACAGGCGGAAGCCATCGCCGTCGGGCGTCGCGGTGGCCTGCTGGTTCGCCGCGTCCGATCCCGCCCCTTCCTCCGACAGCGCGAACGCGCCGATGGCCGCGCCGGTCGCGAGCGGCCGCAGCCATCGCTCGCGCTGCTCGTCGCTGCCCTCACGGTAGAGCGTCTCGGCGACGAGCGAGTTGTTGACCGTGAGGATGACGCCGAGCGTCGCGCTGTGGCGCGACACCGCCTCGATCGCCAGGACGTAGGCGAGGTAGTCCTGCCCTGCCCCGCCAAGCGCCTCGGGAATCGTGACGCCCATCAGGCCGAGCGCGCCGGCCTCGGCGACGAGGTCGCGCGGGTACGCCGCCTCGGCGTCGATGGCCGCGGCCCGCGGCGCCACGCGCGTCTCGGCGAACTCGCGCGCGCGGGCCTCGAAGGCGCGCTGCGCGGCGTTCGGCTCGAAGTTCACCGCTGCGGCTCCCGGCCGTCGGCCGTCGTCGCCGCCCCGGCGCCCTCGACGCGGGCGCTGAACAGCGGCCGCAGCCGCGCGGCCGTCGCGTCGAGCGTCTCGGGCAGCACGCGGCTGCCGCCGATCGTCGTCATGAAGTTGGTGTCGCCGGTCCAGCGGGGCACCAGGTGGATGTGCAGGTGGTCGGCCACGCCCGCGCCGGCCGCCTTCCCGAGGTTCAGGCCGACGTTCAGGCCCTGCGGCTCGTAAGCGTCGCGCAGCACGTGTTCCGACGCGCGCGTGAGCGAGATCAGCTCGAGCAGCTCGTCGGCTGTCGCCTCGACGAGCGAGGCGATGTGCCGGTACGGCACCACCATCAGGTGGCCGTTGTTGTAGGGGAACAGGTTGAGGATGACGTAGGCGGTGCTGCCGCGGTGCAGCACAAGGGCCGCCTGGCCCTCGTCGGTCGTCGCGGCGCAGAAGATGCAGCCGGTCCGGCCCGTGCCGCCGGTCACGTACTGCATCCGCCACGGTGACCAGAGGTGATCCATTCCCTGATCCTATGGCAGGCCGGGCTCTAGGACAGGCCCGAAGCTGGTGCCGGCTCGGGCGCGTCGCCGCCCTCGGCAGCGTCGGCCTCGGCCACCGGCTGGTTGAGCAGATCCTTCAGCTCCTTGCCCGGCTTGAAGTAGGGCACCTGCTTCGGCGGTACCTCCACGCGGTCGCCGGTCTTCGGGTTCCGGCCCTGGCGCGACTCGCGCCGCCGCAGACGGAAGCTGCCGAACCCGCGCAGCTCCACCTTCTCGCCGTTGTGCAGCGCGCGGATCACGTTCTGGAACACCGTCTCGACGATGAGCTCGGCGTCCTTCTTCGTGAGATCCGACACACGGGACACTTCCTCGACGAGATCCGCCTTGGTCAACGCCAGGTCCTCCAGGGGGGAACCGGCCCGGGCGCCGCGACACCCGGGCCGTCAGGTTACTGCTGCTGCTTGAAGTGGTCGCCGAGCGTGGCCCCGCCCTGCGCGGCCGCCTCGCTCGTGTACGACTCCCAGTCGCCACGGTACGACTCGTCGCGCAGCGCGCGGATGCTGAGGCCGACCTTGCGCTCCGAGGGGCTGAGCTTGATGACCTTCATCTGGTAGACCTGGTCCACCTGGAGGTCGATCTTCTCGTCCGTGTCGCTGTCGAACTCCGACACGTGGATGAGGCCCTCGATGCCCTCGGCCAGCTCGACGAACGCGCCGAAGCTGGTCATGCGCACCACCTTGCCGTCGACGACGTCGCCGACCTGCACCCGGCTGAAGAAGTCGTCCCAGACGTC
Source organism: uncultured Vicinamibacteraceae bacterium (assembly GCA_964430855.1). Taxonomy (GTDB): domain Bacteria; phylum Acidobacteriota; class Vicinamibacteria; order Vicinamibacterales; family Vicinamibacteraceae; genus JAEZDP01. Next base: position 29,294 of record CAYSHC010000024.1, on the reverse strand, counting down.
TGAGGCGAGCTGCTTGAGGCCGAGCGACAGGCGCTGGTTCTCGGCGTCGATGTTGAGCACCATCGCCTCGACCACGTCGCCCTTCTTCAGCATCTCGGACGGGTGCTTGAGGCGCTTGCTCCACGACATGTCCGAGATGTGGATCAGGCCGTCGATGCCGTCCTCCACCTCGACGAACGCGCCGAACTCGGTGAGGTTGCGCACCTTGCCCTTGATCTTCGTGCCCACGGGGTAGCGCTCGCTCAGCTCGTGCCAGGGGTTGGCCTCGACCTGCTTGAGGCCGAGCGAGATCCGCCGGGCCGCCGGATCGACGCCAAGGACCATGGCTTCGACCGTGTCGCCGACGTTGAGGATCTTCGACGGGTGCTTGACCCGCTTGCTCCACGACATCTCGCTGACGTGGATCAGGCCCTCGACGCCCGGCTCGAGCTCGATGAAGGCGCCATAGTCGGTGAGGCTCACCACGCGGCCGGTGACGCGCGCGGTGACCGGGTAGCGCTCGAACACGTCCGACCACGGGTCGGTCGTGAGCTGCTTGTGGCCGAGCGACACGCGCTCGTTCTCGGGGTCGAACTTGAGGACGATGACGTCGACCTCGTCGTTGACCTTGAACAGCTCCGAGGGGTGCTGCACGCGGCCCCACGACATGTCCGTGATGTGGAGCAGGCCGTCGATGCCGCCGAGATCGATGAACGCGCCGTAGTCGGTGATGTTCTTCACCACGCCGCGCAGCACCTTGCCCTCGGCGAGCGTCGCGAGCGTGTGCTTCTTCTTCTCGGCGTTCTCTTCCTCGAGCAGCGCCTTGCGCGACAGCACGATGTTGCCGCGCTTCTTGTTCACCTTGATCACGCGCATGCGCAGCTCCTGGCCGCGCAGGGCGTCGAGGTTGCGCACGGGACGGACGTCGATCTGGCTGCCGGGCAGGAAGGCGCGGACGCCGATGTCCACGGCCAGGCCGCCCTTGATGCGCTCGATGACGCGGCCGATGACGACCTTCTTCTCGTTGAAGGCCTTCTCGACCTCGTCCCAGATCTTCATCTTCTCGGCCTTCTCGCGCGAGAGCACGATGTGGCCGTCACGGTCTTCGGTGCGCTCGAGCAGCACGTCCACCGTGTCGCCGGGCTGCACGATGACCTCGCCGTTCTCGTCGAGGAACTCGTCGATGGAGATCATCCCCTCCGACTTGAACCCGACGTCGACGATCACCGAGGAGGCCGACACTGACAGGACCGTCCCCTTGACGACCTCACCCTCCGTGATGTTGCGGAAGCTGGTGTCGTACAGGTCGAGCAGGCGTGCATACTCCTGCGGGTCCATCTCCTCGTCGTCGACCTCCCACTTGCGCGTGGTGGTCGTCGCGTGGGTGCCGGCAGCGGACGGCCGGACACCTCCCTGCACAGTTTCCGGCTGGTCCGGCTGTTGATCTGACATGCGTACTGAATCCTCCTCGGTGGCGTTTGCCGGGTTCACAGCACCGGCGGGCTGGTCTTGTGGGTTGCGCACACTGGTGGGCAACCTACAGAAAATACATTAGTTAAAGGGGGAATGTAAAGCCCGGGCGCCGGCCGGCCGGAGACCGGCGGCCCAGGCGCGGGCTGGCACGCCGCGACGGCGCGGCGAAGGGCGTTCCCTGCTGCTGGCCTCAGCGGGCCCGGCGCCGGGCGTCGACCGCCTCGAGCACCCGCGACACCACCTCGGCAATGCTCAGCCCTGTCGTGTCGATGTAGATCGCGTCGGCCGCGCGGGCCAGCGGCGAGGCCGCCCGCGTGCGGTCGCTCTCGTCGCGCGTGAGCAGCGCCTGGGCGACCGTCGCGACGTCGCTGCCGCGGCTGGCATGCGCCGCGTCGGACGACCGTCGCCGCGCGCGCTCCTCGGGCGTGGCGTCGAGGAAGATCTTGAGGTCGGCATGCGGCAGCACGACGGTGCCGATGTCGCGACCTTCCATCACGACCGACCCCTCGCGCGCGAAGGCCCGCTGGCGCTCGAGCAGGCTCCGCCGGACGCGGGGCAGCCGGGCGACGCGCGCGGCCGCCTGGTCCATCTCGCCGGTGCGGATGGCACGGGTGACGTCGTGGTCGTTGATGCGCACGCGCCCGTCCGACAGGTCGAAGCGCGCCGCTTCGGCCATCGCGGCAATCTCTTCTTCGGCATCGAGGCCGATGCCGTGCTCGATGGCAAGCCACGCCACCGCGCGGTACATCGCGCCGGTGTCGATATGCCTGCACCCGAGCGCCTCGGCGACGGCGCGCGATACCGTACCCTTCCCTGCCCCCGACGGACCGTCAATCGCGATCAGCACGCGCAGTAGTCTACTGCCACCACGCCCCCGGCGCACTCTCCGCCGCTTCGCGTCCCCGTGCCACAATCGCAGCGCCATGCGACGCATCGCCATCGCGCTGGCCGCCATCGCCGTGTCGCTGCTGGCGTCGGGCTGGCTCCTCTCGACAAGCGCCTACGGCCGCACGATCGGGCTGCTGCTCCGCGCGGCGCACGTCGACGGCCCGGGCGTGGCCCGTGTGGCGCGGTGGCAGACGTCCCCGGTCACCGAGACGGAGCACGTCCTCCCCACGCGGCGCGGCGAGCTGCGCGCCCGGACGTATACGCCCGCCGTCGTCCGCACGCGGCCCGTGGTCCTGCTCGGCGGCGTCCACGCCCTCGGCATCGACGAGCCCCGGCTCCGTCACCTCGCGACGGAGCTCGCGCGATCCGGCACTGTCGTCGTGACGCCGGAGCTGTCCGACTTCACGACGTACGCGATCACCGCGCGCGTCACCGACGACATCGAGGACGCCGCGCTGGCCGTCGCGGATCGGCTCGGCCCGGGCGGCCCGCCCGACGGCGACGGCCGCATCGGCCTGATCGGCGTGTCCTTCTCCGGCGGCCTCGCTGTCGTCGCGGCAGGACGCCCGGCGCTGCGCGACCGCGTGGCGTTCGTGTTCAGCTTCGGCGGACACGCGAGCCTGCCCCGCGTGCTCCGCTACCTCGCGACCGGCCGCCACCCCGATGGCGACGTGCCGCCCCCGCACGACTACGGCGGCGTCGTCCTGCTGATGAACGTCGCCCCTGACCTCGTGCCCGAAGCGCAGGTCGGCCCGCTCAGGCACGCCGTCAGCCGCTTCCTCTACGCGTCACATCTCGCGATGTTCGACGAGGCCCGCGCCGCCGAGGTCTTCGCCGAGGCGCAGGCCCTGGAGGCGCCGCTGCCCGACGCCTCGCGGCACCTGCTGCATCTCGTGAACTCGCGCAACAGCGGCGAGCTCGGACGCACGCTGCTGCCGCACCTGCAGCGGCGCGACTACGACCCGTCCCTCTCGCCCGAGACGTCTCCGCCGCCGGCAGCGCCTGTGTTCCTGCTGCACGCGGAGCACGACACCGTGATCCCGACCCTCGAGCTCGAGGCGCTGCGCAGCACGCTCGAGACGCGCGGCACGCCGGTCCGCGCGCTGACCACGGGGCTGCTTGCCCACGCGCACGTCCGGCGCGCGCCGAGGCTGCGCGAGCTCGTGGAGCTCGTCAGGTTCTGGACCGAGATGCCGTGGGAGTAGGGGGAACCGGACGGCCCCTACCTTCGCCGTCGCCCCTGCCTCGCGGCTTCCTTGAGCGTGATCTTCTTGCGAGCGACGTTGCGCATGGCGCGGGAGGGCTTGCCCGGCTGCCTGGGCACGCGGATGCCTTCGCGCGGGGAGGGGTCGACGATCTTGTGCCCGGCGTCGGGCGGCTCGGGCGGCAGGCCGGCGTCGAGGCGCAGGCGCCGCACCTCCGACGGGCGCAGCTCGCGGTACATGCCGGGCTTCAGCGTCCGATCCGTCAGGTTGCCGATGCGCGTGCGCGCGAGCGTGATGACGGGAAGGCCGACCGCCTTGCACATGCGGCGCACCTGGCGGTTGCGGCCTTCGTGAATCTCGATCTCGATGATCGACTGCCGGCCCGACGCCTTCTCGAACGACCGGATGAGGCGCGCCTTCGCCGGCGCCGTCCTGCGGCCGTCGATGTAGACGCCTTCCTCGAGCTGCCGCAGGGCCGCCGGGCCGGGCACGCCGAACACGCGCACCTCGTAGGCGCGGGGCACCTCGTGCCGCGGATGCGTGAGGCGCTCGGCCAGCTCGCCATCGTTGGTCAGCAGGATGAGCCCTTCGGAATCGAAGTCGAGACGGCCGACCGGATAGAGCCCTTCGGCGCCGGGTCCGAGCAGCGTCAGCACGGTGGGCCGCTTCTGCGGGTCGGAGCGCGTCGTCACGTAGTGGACCGGCTTGTACAGCAGCACGTAGCGCCGCGGCTGCTGCGTGCGCACGCGCCGGCCGTCCACGCGGATGTCGTCCGACGGGCTGGCCTTCGCGCCGAGTTCCGTGATCGTCTCGCCGTTGACCGTGACGCGGCCCTCGACGATGAGCGTCTCCGCGACGCGGCGGGACGCGACGCCGGCCGCCGACAGGATCTTCTGCAGCCGCACCTGCGCGTCCGACCCGCCCCCCTTGCGCTCAGCGCTCATCACCGGTCCCGTCGTTCGATGCCTCCGGCTCGCCGGGCTCCTCCGCGTCCGCGCCACCGACGCCCCCGTCCGCCTCCGCGCCCCCCGCGTCGTCGGCGCGTTCGCCGTGCGCCGCTGCCTCCGCGTGATCGCCCGGCTCCGCCGTCCCGGCGTCCTCCGCGTGATCGCCCCCGCTGAAATCGAGGGGAAGTGTCCCCTCCTCATCCACCGGGGTGGGCAGGTCGAAGCCGAGCGCCTCGGACATGTCCTCGACCTTGGGGAGGTCCGACAGGTCCTTCAGCCCGAACTTGTCGAGGAACTCGCGCGTGGTGCCGTACATGAACGGGCGCCCGACCACCTGCTTGCGGCCGACAATCTTGATCAGGCGACGGTCGAGCAGCGTGCTCAGCACGCCGCTGGCGGTGGTGACGCCGCGAATCTCCGAGATCTCGGCCGCGGTGACGGGCTGCTTGTACGCGATCACGGCCAGCGTCTCGAGCGCCTGCACCGACAGCTTCTGTGTCGTGCGCTCCTTGAAGAGCCGCCGTACCCATTCGTACAGCTCCGGCCGCGTGACAATCTGGTAGCCGCCCGCGACCTCGACGAGCTGGAGCCCGGCCGACGACTGGTAGTCGGCCTGGAGCTCGGCGACGGCCGCCTCGACGTCCTCCTTCTTCTGGTCGTCGAGCAGGCGCGTCATCGCCTTGATCGTGATGGGCTCCGGCGACGCGAAGATCAGCGCCTCGACGACGGGCTTGAGCGGATGCGGGATGCGCGGCGCGTCGGCCACCTCCGCCTGGTCGAACAGCTCGCCGTCCGCCGGCGCCGGCACGGCCGGGGCCGCCTCCTGCGGGGCGTCGTCGGGGGGCGTCGGTGAAGTCGAGTGGTCGGTCATCGCTTACGACTGGACGGCGTCGGGCACGGCGTGCCCGGGGTCGCCGGCGGGAGGCGGCGTGTCGGCCGGCCGCGCGCGCTTGTAGACGCGGATGGGCCCGCCCACGCCACTCTGGAAGACCCGGATGATCTTCATCTTGATCATCTCGAGGAGCGCGAGGAACGTCAGGATGAGGTCGCTGCGCGCGGCCGCGTCGTCGAACAGGTCCTCGAACCCTGCCGCCTCGGTCTCCGAGAGCCGCGCGAGCAGCTGCTCGATACGCTGCTCGATGGACATCTGCTCCATCGGCAGCACGACCTTCGGCCGCTGCTTTGCGCGCTCGACGACGGCGCGGAACGCGGTCATCAGGCTGAAAAGGTCGACCTCGAGCTCCGGCTCGGCGTCGAGCCCCTCGCCCGCGAGCGTCGCGATGCGCTCGTCGGGGCGGCTCCACTGGGCGCTGCGCACCGTCTCGCGCTCGTGCAGCAGCTCGGCGGCCGCCTTGAAGCGCTGGTGCTCGACGAGCCGGCGCACCAGGGCCTCGCGGGGATCCTCCTCGGGATCCTCCTGCTCCGGCGCGGGACGCGGCAGCAGCGTGCGCGACTTGATGTGGATCAGCGTCGCGGCCATCACCAGGAACTCGCCGGCGATGTCGAGCTGCATCTCCTCCATCAGCTCGAGGTACTCGAGGTACTGCGTCGTGATCAGCGAGATCGGGATGTCGTAGATGTCGATCTCGTGCTTGCGGATCAGGTGCAGGAGGAGGTCGAGCGGCCCCTCGAACACCTCGAGCCGGACGGGGTACCGCTCGAGGCCCGATTCGTAGTCCTGGGGCGTGGCAGCCATGACGGTTCAGTAGCGCAGGTGCATCGCCGTGCGCACGCGCTCCATGGTCTCGACGGCAATGGCGCGGGCCTTCTTCGAGCCCTCGTGCACGATCTCGCGCACCCGTCCGGGGTGCTGCTCGTACGCGACGCGCCGCTCGCGCAGCGGCTCGAGGTAGGCGTTGAGCGCGGCGGCGAGCTTCTTCTTGACCTCGACGTCGCCGACGCGGCCGGCGCGGTAGCGTGCCTTCAGGTCCTCCACTTCGTCGCGGTCGGGGTTGAACGCGTCGTGGTAGGTGAACACCGGGTTGCCCTCGACGTTGCCCGGGATGTCGGCGCGGATGCGGTTCGGGTCGGTGTACATCCCGCGGACCTTGCGCTCGACGTCGGCGGCCGAGTCCGACAGGTCGATGGTGTTGCCGTAGCTCTTGCTCATCTTCCGGTTGTCGAGCCCCGGCAGGCGCGGAAAGGGCGTGAGCAGCGGCTGCGGCTCGACAAACACCGGGCCGTAGAAGTTGTGGAAGCGGCGCACCACCTCGCGCGACAGCTCGAGGTGCGGCACCTGGTCCTCGCCGACGGGCACGTAGTTGGCGTCGTAGATGATGACGTCGGCCGTCTGCAGCAGCGGGTAGCCCAGGAACCCGATGGTCGACAGGTCCTTCTCGCTGAGCTGCTCCTGCTGCTCCTTGTAGGTCGGCACGCGCTCGAGCCACGGGATCGGGATGATCATCGACAGCAGCAGGTAGAGCTCGCTGTGCTCGGGCACGAGCGACTGCGCGAAGACCGTGGAGCGTTCGGGATCGACGCCCGCGGCCAGCCAGTCGGTGACGTTGTCGAGCGCGTAGCGCGTCAGCTCGCGCGTGTCGGCGTAGTCGCTCGTCAACGCGTGCCAGTCGGCCACGAAGTAGAAGCAGTCGTGCGAGTCCTGCAGGCGCGCCCAGTTCTGGAGCGCGCCCACCAGATGTCCAAGGTGCAGCTTGCCCGTCGGGCGCATGCCCGACACCACGCGAGTCGTCACAGCAGCAGAAGTCCCATGAGGAAGGCCGACGGCGGGTAGATCAGCGTTCGCAGCACGCCGGTGAACATGAGGCCGTAGAGGATGAAGATGCCGTAGGGCCGCAGCTGGTCCCACTGCCGGGCGAGCCCCTGCGGCAGCAGCGCGGCCACGACGTTGCTGCCGTCGAGCGGGGGCACCGGGATCATGTTGAACACCGCCAGCAGCACGTTCAGGAAGAGAAACTGCTGCGCGAAGACCACGAGCGGCGTGACGATCTCGATGCCACCCGCCCCCACCGGCAGCCAGGGCAGCAGGCGCAGGGCCACGCTGGCCAGCAGCGCCAGCGCGAGGTTGCTCGCCGGACCGGCCAGGGCGATCCACATGAAGTCGCGGCGCGGATGCTTCAGGTTCCTGACGTCCACCGGCACGGGCCTGGCCCATCCGATGATGGGCGCATTGAGCGCGAAGGCCACCAGCGGCAGCAGGATCGTCCCCACCGGGTCGATGTGCGCGACAGGGTTCAGCGTGACCCGGCCGAGCGCCTGGGCCGTGCGGTCGCCGAGCGTGAGCGCCGCCAGCGCGTGCGACGCCTCGTGCACGCTCAGGGCGAGCAGCAGGCCGATGAAGGTGAGGATGAGGGTGCCTGTATCCACGTAGGGTCAGCGAGCGAAAAGCACAAGACTAGCACGTCAGCCGCGCGGGCGGCGGGCGGGGGGCGCGGCCTGCTGCTCGGCCGCGAAATGCCTGAGGATGGCATCGGCAGCCTTCCGGCCGACGGCCGCGGTGAGCTCCTCGCGGCTGGCGCGGCGCACGCCCGCGACGCTGCCGAACGTCGTGAGCAGGCGCTTGCGGCGGCGGGGGCCGACGCCCTCGATGGCGTCGAGCGCCGACTGAAGGTCACGCTTCGTGCGCGACGCCCTGTGGAACGTCACGGCGAACCGGTGCGCCTCGTCGCGGATGCGCTGCAGCAGGCGCAGCGCCGGCGTCCCGGCGCCGAAGTCGATGGGGGCGGCCCGGTGCCGCAGGAAGACGAGTTCCTCCTGCTTGGCGAGGCCGATGGCCACGACGTGATCGATGCCGAGCGCCTCGAGCGCCTCGTAGGCGGCCTCGAGCTGCCCCTTGCCCCCGTCGATCACGACAAGGTCGGGCCACGGGCCGCCGGCGTCGGCCACGGCACGGTACCGGCGGCTCACCACCTGCCGCATCGCGGCGAAGTCGTCCAGGAAGCGCTCGCCCGGGACGCCGGCCTCGGGGCGGACGCGGAACTTCCGGTAGTCGCTCCGCTTCATCCGGCCGTCCTCGCAGACGACCATCGAGGCCACCGTCTCGGCCCCCTGGAGGGTCGAGATGTCGAAGCACTCGATGCGGCGTGGCAGCGTGGGCAGGCCCAGCGCGTCCTGGAGCGTCTCGAGCGCCTCGTAGTGCGCCGCCCCCTCCTGGTTGAAGCGCGAGTCGTAGGCCATCTGCGCGTTGCGCTCGGCCAGCTCGATGAGCGCCTTCTTGTCGCCGCGCTGGGGCACGAGCACCGCCGTCTGACGGCCGGCTCTCATCGAAAGCCAGTCGGACATGCCCTCCAGGTCGTCGATGGGAAACGGCAGCAGCACCTCGGGAGGCGGCGGCTGCTCGGCGTAGAGGTGCAGGAGCGCGGCCTCGAGCAGGTCCTCGGGCGGGACGTCGCGCACCTGGTCGGCCAGGCTGGCCAGTTCCACCCGATCGACCACCCGGCCCCCCCGCACCTGGAACGCCTGCACGATCGCGCCCTGCGGGCCGAGGCGCACGCCGATGGCGTCGCGGTCGCCGAGGCGGGGCGTGGCCATCTTCTGCTGGCGGTCGCGCAACGTCTCGAGCGTCCGAATCGTGTCGCGCAGGTGCGCGGCCTGCTCGAACCGCTCCTCGTCGGCAGCGGCATACATCCGCGACTCGAGGTCCTCGATCAGCTCGTCGGTGCGTCCCTCGAGCAGCAGGCGCGCGTCGCGGACGGCGTGCTGGTACCGCTCCGGCGAGCAGATCTCGGCGACGCACGGCGCCAGGCAGCGCTTGATGTCGTACTCGAGGCACGGGCGTCCCCGGCGGCCGGTGATCACTTCGCGGCACGACCGGATGCCGAACAGCTTGTGCGTCAGGCTGCGCGTGCGCCACGCGAGCGAGGCCGGCATGAACGGCCCCGCGTAGTGGTCGCCGTCCTGCGCGACGCGTCGCGCCACCTCGACGCGCGGGAACGCCTCGCTGGTGGTGAGGCGCAGGTACGGGTACGTCTTGTCGTCGCGGAGCTTGATGTTGTACTTTGGCGCGCGCTCCTTGATGAGGTTGTTCTCGAGCGCCAGTGCCTCGGCCACCGAATCGGTGACGATCACCTGCACGTCGGCCACCTCGTCGAGCATCGCCTCCATGCGCGGCGACGTCCCGCGCGCCCCGAGATAGCTCCGGACGCGATCGCGCAGGGCCCGCGCCTTGCCCACGTACACCGTGGCGCCGTCCCTGTTCAGGTACAGGTAGACGCCCGGCTGCTCGGGCAGGCGCGACATCCGGGGCTTGAGGTCTTCGATGGCCATGGCGGGTGACCCGACGGCCGCAAGACCGCCCTGTCGGGTTGCAGGCACATGCCTGAACCCCCCATTATAGCGACGCGGTCATGACCTTCACGGGCGCTGTCGGCGCGATCTTCATGTTTCCACTGCGGGCCATCATCCGGGCCTGCGTCGCCCTCAGGATCCACCCGAACGTGCTGACGCTCGTCGGGGTGTGCATCAACATCGCCGCGGCGTGGGCCCTGGCGCTCGGACGGTTCGTCCTGGCCGGCGTCATCATGGTGGCGGCCAACCTCTTCGATTTCATCGACGGCAAGGTGGCCCACGAGACCGGCACCGCCACCAAGTTCGGCGGCTTCTGGGACTCGGTCATGGACCGGTTCTCGGACATGGCGCTGTTTCTGGGCCTCATCTACCTCTACGCCCACCTGCACCGCCCCGATTACGTGCTCATCACCGCGCTGGCGATGACCTTCACCGTGCTGACGAGCTACACCCGCGCGCGGGCCGAGTCGATGGTCGAGAAGTGCAAGGTGGGCTTCATGGAGCGGCCCGAGCGCATCGTGCTGTTCATGATCGGGGCCTTCACCAACAGGATGGCCGCGGTGCTGTGGGTGATTCTGGTCCTCTCGGTGCTGACCGTCGCCGACCGCATCTACTTCACCTGGCGGGCACTCGAAGCCGAACGGGAACTGGCTGCCTGATGGACGCGTCGCGCCTGCCCCTGCCCCTCCGGATCGCCTGGCACACCGTCTACTGGACCTACGAGCGGACGACGCTGCCGTACGACCTGATGGTGATTGCGATCCTCGCCTTCGTGTGGCTCACGCCGCCCGACTGGCTGAACGACCCGATGGCGCACGGCACCGGCCTCGTCGGCTGGCTGCTCGACGCGCTGCGCTAGGCGGCCCGACGCCCCGACCGGCCCGCGCGTGATATGTATGGGGACGGGTTCCCCATGCTGTCCAACGTGCTGATGCTGCTCGGCGCCGGCTTCCTCGTCGCCAACGTACGCATCGTCGTGCAGATGGTGCGGTACCTGCGGATGCGGTCGCGGGCGCTCATCACCTGGCGGCCGACGCCCCCGCCTTACTACGGGTTCTTCCTCGGCCTGGCCGCGGTGCTCGGCCTCGTGCTGCTCGTCAAGCTGCTGTACCTGCGGCTGCCGCCCACCGAGGTCTTCGGCGAGGCGATGATGCTCACCTACTACGGGTACCTCGGTCCGATGAGCATCAGGATCGGCCGCGGGTTCTACGAGGACGGCGTGTGGGTGGACAACGGCTTCCTGCCCTACCACGAGATCGGCGGACTGTCGTGGCGCGAGGGCGACGAGCTCACGCTGCTGTTCATTCCCAGGATGCGCCAGGTGGCGCGACGGCTCGCCGTGCCGTCGGAGCGCTACGGCGCCGTACGACGCCTCCTGCGCGAGAAAATCCGGGGGCACGACATCGACTTCTTCGGTGGCGCGCTCGACCTGGGGGGCGACGAGCGGAACGCGGTATAGGGACCGCGCACCGAGGACCGCGAACCTCTCGCCGCCAACCGCTCACCGCTTGCCGCATACCGCTCTCGCGCGGGGTCGACGAGGCCCGGCCCGAGGATCGCGTCGATTACGCTTTGTGGCGCCAAGCGAGGAGTCGGACGGGCAGCGCGTCAGCCTGCTTCGTCGCGCGCGGCCGCGGCGGGTTCGGCAGGGTCGGCGTCGCTGAGCGTCGGGTCGAAGCACCGGCGGCACCGCGCCTCGTACGCGCCCGTGGCGCCGACGAGCACCCGCTCCTGGCTCCTGACCAGGCGTTGCGTGTGGTTGGCGGGCTCCCCGCACACCATGCAGATGGCCAGCGTCTTGGTGATGTACTCCGCGATGGCGAGCAGCTGCGGCATCGGCTCGAACGGCCGTCCCAGGTAGTCCTGGTCGAGTCCCGCGACGATGACGCGCTTGCCGCGCTGGGCGAGCTCGTTACAGACGGCGGGCAGCTCGGCGTCGAAGAACTGCCCCTCGTCGATGCCGACGACCTCCGTGTCGTCGGCAACCAGCTCGAGCAGCTCCCGCGAGCGCTCGAGGCTCTCCGACGGAAGCCGCATGTCGCTGTGCGAGGTGATGTGGCCGTGGCCGTAGCGGTCGTCGATGCGCGGCTTGAAGACCTGTACCTTCCGGCGGGCAATCTGCGCCCGCCGCAGCCGGCGGATGAGCTCCTCGCTCTTGCCGCTGAACATGCTGCCGACGATGACCTCGATCCAGCCGGTGCCGGGATGCGGCCGCGGAGCCTCCACGCGCGTCTCCTGGCCTAGACCCGTGACAGGTACTCGCCCGTCTCGGTGCTCACCCGCAGGACGTCGCCGACGTCGATGAAGGCCGGGACGGTCACGACCACGCCGGTCTCGAGCGTGGCGGGCTTGGTCTGCGCGTTGGCGGTCGCGCCCTTGATCCCCGGCACGGTGTCGACGACCTTCAGGTCCACCGTCGCGGGCAGCTCGATGCCGACCGGCGAGTCCTCGTAGAACTCCACCGTGATGGTGGCCTCGGGCAGCAGGTAGTTGACGGCGTCGCCCAGGGCCTCCTCCGACAGCGAGATCTGGTCGAACGTCGTCGTGTCCATGAAGTAGAAGTCGGTGCCGTCGCGATAGAGGTACTGCATGACGCGCTCGTCGAGCATCGCCCGCTCGACGATGTCTTCCGACCGGAAGCGGTGGTCGAGCATGGCGCCGTCCTTCAGGCGGCGCAGCTTGGCGCGCACGAACCCGCGCAGGTTGCCGGGGGTGACGTGCTGCGTCTCGACGATGCGACAGAGCTCGTTGTTGAACTTGACCAGATGCCCCTTGCGGAGGCGCGTTGCCTGAACCGAGCTCATGATTCTCCTGAGATGCCCCGTGGGGGAAAAAGTCCGCGGACCTGGTGTGTCGGCGGCGGACCGGCTGGCCGCCGGACCGGCCGAGGATAGCACGCCCGGATGCTACGATGACGGGGTATGCGGTGGGAGTCGCTTCGGGAGATGCGGTCGCGCGCGGGGGATCCCGACCGGCGCTCGTCGACGGGATGGACGCCCGTCGCCGACGTCTGCGAGACCGACGAGAGCTTCGTCATCATCGCCGAGCTGCCAGGGGTCGACCGCGACGACATCGACGTCTCGGCGACGGCCCGCGAGGTGCTCATCCGTGGGGCCCGCCGGGGGCCAGGCTGCGAGCCGGCGCAGTTTGTCAGGCTCGAGCGCGGGCACGGCCGCTTCGCGCGCCGCTTCGCCTTCGCGACGCCCCTCGACGTCAACGCCGTCACCGCCGACCTCCAGGATGGCGTCCTCACCGTCACCGTGCCGAAGGCGGCCTCGGCGCGCGGCCGCAGGATCGAGGTGGAGTAGGCGCGATGCGGCGCTGGCCCCTCGCACTCCTCCTGCTGCTCACCGGGTTCGTCGGCGGCCTGGTCGTCACCGGCCGCATGGAGCCTGGCGGGGCGGCAACCGCCCGCCACCTCGACGCGCCAGACGTCCCCGCCGTGCTGGCCGCCGATGACCCGGCGCCCCCCGCGCCGCAGGCGCGCTCGCTGCGCGTCGCCGACGACCTGCCCGAGCTGTCCGACGTCGCCGAGCAGGTCATCCCGAGCGTCGTCAACATCTCGGTGGAGGGCGTCGAGCAGCGCACCGTCTTCCCGTTCTTCTTCGACGAAGGCTTCGGCACGCAGGCCTACCCCACGCGCAGCGCGGGCTCGGGCGTGGTGATCGGCGCCGACATGGTGGTGACCAACGCGCACGTCCTCGGAGACGACCCGCGGCGCATCACGATCGTCCTCTCGGACAGGCGCGAGCGGCAGGCCGAACCCGTTGGCGTGGACCGGTACACGGACCTCGCGCTGCTGCGCGTCCGGGGCGGCGGCCTGACGCCCATCAGGTGGGGCGATTCCTCGCAGCTGCGCGTCGCCGAGTGGGTGATGGCCATCGGCAATCCCTATCAGCTCAGCGAGACCGTGACGCTCGGCATCGTCTCGGCCGTTGGCCGGACGAACTCCTCGGTTTCGCCCGTGGCGGACTTCATCCAGACCGACGCGGCGATCAACCCGGGCAACTCCGGAGGCGCGCTGGTGAACAGGCGCGGCGAGCTGGTGGGCATCAACACCTGGATCATCAGCGACGGGCGCGGCTACCAGGGCATCGGCTTTGCCGTGCCCAGCAACACCGTGCGCGAGGTCACCGACCAGCTCGCGCAGTTCGGGACGGTGCGACGCGGCTACGTGTCGGGCATCACCCGCCTGACGACGCTCAACCCGATCCTGGCAAAGGAGCTCGGGCTGCGGTCGACCGACGGCGCGCTGGTGTACCGCATGGTGCGCTCGGGCGACGCGTACGCCGCGGGCATCCGTCCCGGCGACGTCATCGTCGCGTTCAACGGCACGCCGGTCAACGGGCCGGAGGACTTCGAGCGCGAGATGCTGCGCGCCCGCGTCGGGTCGGTCGCCACGCTGCGGATACGCCGCGGGACCGAGGAGTTCAACGTGAAGGTGCCGATTACCGAGCCGCGGACGACGACGGCCCGGCGTCGCTGAGGCCGCGCACCACCCGCCCCGAGACGGCGCGCTCACCGGGCACGTAGGCCCGCCACGGCCTGTCCACGCCAACGCGAATGCCGATGCGCGGGCTCCACGCCGCGGGCAGCGGGCCGAGCCCGCGGTCCTCGATGCGCAGCCGCTCCCCGTACGTCAGCCCGTTGCACGAGCCGTCGATGCCCAGCGCCGTGGTGAGCGTCCCGGGGCCGCGGCACAGCGCATGGTCGGGCACCGGTGCCGCCGACGGCCGACGCCGGGCGGCCCGCCGCGCGCGCATCAGATCGACGCCCTCGAGGGGCACGAGCGCCCGCAGCAGGACGGCGGCGGGCGAGCCTTCGGGCTCGGTCACCACGTTGGCCAGCCAGTGCACGCCGTAGTTGAAGTACACGTAGGCGACGCCGGGCGGGCCGTAGAGCGGCCAGTTCCGCCCGGTCGGCCCTGGCGCGGCGTGACACGCCGGGTCGTCCTCGCCGATGTAGGCCTCGACCTCGACGATCATGCCGGACGTGCGCCCGTCAGGCGTGTCGTGCACGAGGACCTTGCCGAGGAGGTCCCTGGTCACCTCGAGGGTGGGACGTGCGAAGAACGAGGGGCGCAGGATGCGGACGCGGCGCCCCACGTCAGGCTTTGCGCAGGCGGGCGATGGCGCGCTCGGCCGCCCGGACGACGCTCAGCTCGCTGTCGCCGCGCGCCTGCTCGAGCAGCTCGAAGGCCTCGTCGCCGCCGATGAAGCCCAGCACCATCGCGCTGCGCTCGCGCGCCACGACGTCCGGGCTCGCCAGCGCCTGGCGGATGCCTGGCAGCGCGCGGACGCCGAGCTCCACGAGGTAGCCCATCGCCTGCTCGTGGTGCCGCCCGTTGTCGAGCGCCGCGATGAGCGCGCCCACGTGCTGCGTGGCCGTCGGACCGCCACCCGAGGCCCCGGCAAACGCCGCGGCGAGCTGCGCACCGCGGTCCTTCTCGCCTGCCAGCGTGACGGGCACCATCTGCGCGGCCTCGCGGTTGCCGCTGCGGGCCAGGCCCTCGGCCGCCAGGCGGCGCAGGTACGCGTTGCGCGACGACAGGTGCTGCTGGAAGAGCGGCTGCGACGAGGCGTGCGCGATGCGCGCGAGCGCGTCGAAAGCCGCCTCGGCGCGCTGGCCCTTCCCTTCGTAGTGCGTGAACTGGTCGGTCAGGGCCTGGATGGCCTGCCAGGCCTTGATGTCGCCGAGCGATCGCATGGCCGCGGTCGCCACGCGCGTTTCCGGATCGTTGAGCGTGGCCACGAGCGCGTCGCCAGCGGTGGTCACCCGCAGCCCGCCGATGACGCGGGCGGCCGCCTCGCGCACGTCGGCGACAGGATCCTGCAGCACGCGCGCGAGCGCGTCGGCGGCGTACTGATCGAGCGGCGGCCGGGCCATCACGCCCAGCGCGTACACCGCCTCGAGACGCACCCGCCTGCTGGTGTCGAACATCGCCTGCGCGAGCCCGTTGGTGAGCTCGAGCGGCACCGGCTGCGGGATGAGGCCATACGGCCCGAGGTCGTAGATGCTGCCCGCGGCACTGCGCGCGCGCGTCTCGACGATCAGCCCGCGGCGCTTCACGACGACCGGCTTCTCCACATGGTAGAAGCTGAGGAGCGTGTAGATGGCCTCCAGCTGGATGTCGTCGACGGGGTCGGTGAGCAGGGACGAGATCTGCGCGATGGCTTCCGGGTAGCCCGTGGCGCCCAGCGCCCGCAGCGCGTCCACCCGTTCCTCGGCCGACGGCGACCGGAGCATGGCGACGACGTCGTCGTAGGACTGCCGCTGCTCCGGGGACGCCAGCGGCGGGGCCTGCTGCGCGGCGGCGGGCGTCAGGCCGAGCACGGCGATCAGCAGGAGCGGGGCGAGGCCTTGGGGCGCGCGCGTCATCATGGAGTTCAACAATGCCGCAGTCCGCGGGTGCGCGCAACCCTGCCGCGCCGCGTGACGGCGCGTGACCGCCGCGTCAGACGGCGAGCGTGCGATGCCCCTCGAGCACGGGGGCGAGGTGGCGGCCCGTGTGCGACTCGGGCGCGTTGACGATCGCCTCCGGCGGGCCGACGGCCACCACGGTGCCGCCGCCGGCGCCCCCTTCCGGTCCGAGGTCGATCACCCAGTCGGCGGTCTTGATGACGTCGAGGTTGTGTTCGATGACGAGCAGCGAGTGCCCCGCCGCCAGCAGCTTGCGGAAGGCCGCGAGCAGCTTGGCGATGTCGTCGAAGTGCAGGCCGGTGGTGGGCTCGTCGAGGATGTAGAGCACGCGGTCGCCGCTCTGCGTCGACAGGTGCGAGGCGATCTTGATGCGCTGCGCCTCCCCGCCCGAGAGCGTCGTGGCAGGCTGCCCGAGACGCAGGTAGCCGAGGCCGATCTCGTCGAGCACCTGGAGGCGGCGCAGCACCTTCGGGGTGCCGCTGAAGAACTGGAGCGCCTCCCGCACGGTGAGGTTCAGCACCTCGTGGATGTTGCGTCCGCGGTAGCGCACCTCGAGCACCGTCGGCCGGAAGCGCGTGCCGTTGCACACGTCGCACGGGACGAACACGTCGGCGAGGAACTGCATCTCGACCTTGATCTGCCCCTCGCCCTCGCAGGCGTCGCAGCGGCCGCCCGGCACGTTGAACGAGAAGCTGCTGGCCGTCAGGCCGCGCGTGCGCGCGTCCTTCGTCGAGGCGAACAGCTCGCGGATCGGGTCGAACGCCTTCAGGTAGGTCACCGGGTTGGAACGCGGCGTGCGGCCGATGGGCGCCTGGTCGACGAGCACGACGTCCGAGATCAGCTCGGTGCCCTCGATGCGCCGGAAGGCGCCCACGCTGCGGTCCCAGTCCCCCTTCGCCCGCTTGATGCCGGCGTGGATCACGGAGTGGACGAGCGTGGACTTGCCCGATCCCGACACGCCGGTCACGACTGTCAGCAGGCCGAGCGGGATCTCGACGTCGACGTTGCGCAGGTTGTGCTCGGAGGCGCCGAAGACCTTGAGGCGCTGGCCCGTGGGCCGGCGCCGCGTCTGCGGCACGGGGATCGCGAGGTCGTCGCGCAGGTACTTGCCGGTGAGCGAGCGCGGGTCGGCGCGCAGCCCCTCGAGCGGACCGGCGTACACCACGCGTCCGCCGAGCTCGCCGGCGCCGAGACCCATGTCGATGATCTCGTCGGCCACCGCGATCATGTCGGCGTCGTGCTCGACCACGAGCACCGTGTTGCCCTGGTCGCGCAGCTGCCGGAGGATCGCGATGAGCCGCAGGTTGTCGCGCGGGTGCAGGCCGATGGATGGCTCGTCGAGGACGTACAGCGTGCCCACGAGCGCCGAACCGAGCGACGTCGCCAGCGCGATCCGCTGCGCCTCGCCGCCCGACAGGGTCGAAGAGAGGCGGTCGAGCGACAGGTAGTCGAGCCCCACGTCGCTCAGGAACGCCAGACGCCGCCGGATCTCGCGCAGCACCTTGTCCGCGATGGCCGCCTCGCGCTCGCTGAGCGTCAGCTGGTCGAAGAACGTCCGCGCGTCGGCGACCGTCATCGCGCAGACGGCGTCGATCGTCAGCCCCTGCACCTTGACGTCGCGCGCCTCGCGGCGCAGCCGGGCGCCGCCACAGTCCGGGCACGTCTGGTAGGCGCGATAGCGGCTCAGGAACACGCGGACGTGCACCTTGTACTTCTTCCGCTCGAGCCAGTTGAAGAAGCCGCGGACGCCCTCGAAGGCGCCGTCGCCGTCGATGAGCAGCCGCCGCTCCTCGTCGGTCAGCTCCTGCCACGGCACGTCCATCCGCACCCGGCCGTCGCGCGCGAGGCGGCGGACCTGCGACTGGTAGCCACGGTACTGCGGCCGCGTCCACGGCTCGATGGCCCCCTGCGCCAGCGTCTTCGTGGGGTCCGGGACGACGAGGCCGAGGTCCAGCTCCATCACGTTGCCGAACCCGTGACAGGTCGGGCACGCGCCGAAGGGGTTGTTGAACGAGAACAGGCGCGGCTGGGGCATCTCGTACGGGATGCCGCACGTCCGGCACTCGAAGCGCTCGCTGAACTCGTGCCGCGTGTCGGGCGCGCCGTCGTCGCCGAGCGCGATGGCAAAGGCCGCGCCGCCGCCCTCGAGATAGGCGACTTCGAGCGAGTCGGTGATGCGGGCGACGATGTCGGGCGCCACGCGCACGCGGTCGACGATCACCTCCAGCGTCGCGCGGCCGAGGAGCCCCGCGCGATCGACGTCGGCAAGGGCGACGGCCGCGCCGTCGACCAGCAGTCGCGTGAAACCGCGCCGCCGCAGGGTGTCGAGCGTCGCGTCGAGCGCACGCGCCTCGTCGCCGCTGCCGCCTGGCTCGTCGTCGTCTGCGGCGTCGTCGTCGCGATCGACGTCGTCCACGCTGACGACGGGCATCTCGAAGCCGATGAGCAGCCGCGTGCCCTCGGGCAGCGCGGCCAGGCGGTTGGCGACGACTTCGGCGGTCTCGCGGGTCACCTCGCGGCCGCACTGCCGGCAGATTGTGCGGCCGACGCGCGCGAAGAGCAGGCGCAGGTAGTCGTGGATCTCGGTCGTCGTGCCGACGGTGCTGCGCGGGTTGCGCACCGTGTTCTTCTGCCGGATGGCGATCGCCGGGCAGATGCCCTGCACGACGTCCACGTCGGGCCGTTCCATGCGCTCGAGGAACTGCCGCGCGTAGGCCGAGAGCGACTCGACGTAGCGGCGCTGGCCCTCCGCGTAGATGGTGTCGAAGGCGAGCGACGACTTGCCCGACCCGCTGACGCCCGTGATGACGATCAGCTTGCGCGCCGGGAGCGTCACGTCGACGTTCTTCAGGTTGTGGGTGCGAACGCCCCGGACGACGATGTCACGGATAGGAGCGGGGGGCCGTGTGGACATCAAACGATCATCGTAACAGAACCCTGTGCTACGCTTCGGCCACCCATGCAGATTCACGTGTTCGATTCCAAGCAACGGATGGGCGAGGCTGCCGCCGAGCAGGCGGCGCGCGCCATCCGCGACGCCATCGCCGCGCGCGGCACGGCACGGATCATCGGGGCGACCGGCGCGTCGCAGTTCGAGTTCCTCGAGGCGCTGACGGCGCGCACGGACATCCCGTGGGAACACGTCGAGTTCTTCCACCTCGACGAGTACCTGGGGCTGCCCGAGTCGCACCCGGCCAGCTTTCGCCGGTACCTCCGCGAGCGGCTGCTGAGCAAGGTGCCCATCGGCAAGGCGCACCTGCTTGACGGCGAGGCCGACCCGGAGGCGGTGCGCCGGGAGGTGGGTGCCGCGCTGACCGCCGCGCCGGTCGACGTCGCCTTCGTCGGGATCGGCGAGAACGGCCACCTGGCCTTCAACGACCCGCCGGCCGACTTCGAGGCGACCGACCCGTACCTGGTCGTGACGCTCGACGAGGCCTGCCGGCAGCAGCAGGTCGGCGAGGGCTGGTTCCCCGACGTCGCCTCGGTACCGGCGCAGGCGCTGTCGATGTCGGTGCGGCAAATTCTCGCGAGCCGCGAGATCCTCTGCATCGTCCCTGACGCCCGGAAGGCCGCCGCCGTGCAGGCCTCGCTCGAGGGCCCGGTGACGCCGCAGGTGCCGGCCTCGATCCTCCAGACGCATCCGCGCGTCGCCTTCTTCCTCGACCGCGAGTCCGCCGCCAGGCTGTCGCCTTCCACGACGGCCCGGTCCGCCGACTGAGCCCGGCGGCATGGCCAACGCACGCCCCCTTCCGTACCTGCGCTGGCGCATCGCGGTGCTGCTGTGCATCGCCGCGGAGCTGAACTACCTCGACCGCCAGGCCCTGTCGGTGCTGGCACCGCTGATTCAGGCCGACATCGGGTTCACCGACGTCGAGTACAGCTACCTGACCTCGGCGTTCCTGTTCAGCTACATGTTCATGTACATGGTGAGCGGCCGCATCATCGACGCGATCGGGACGCGGCTCGGCTTCCTGTACTTCGTGACCGCGTGGTCGCTGGCGGCGATGGGCCATGCCGTCGCCCGCAGCGTGTCGCACTTCTTCATCGCGCGCCTGGCGCTCGGCGTGTCCGAGGCCGCGGTGATTCCGGGGGGCGTGAAGGCGGCGTCGGAGTGGTTCCCGATGCGGGAACGGGCCTTCGCCGTCGGCCTCTTCAACGCGGGCACCGCCATCGGATCAACGGTGGCCGTGCCGCTCGTGGGGCTGCTCGCCCTGTACTTCGGCTGGCAGTGGGCCTTCGTGCTGACGGGCGCGATAGGGTTCCTGTGGCTGCCCTTCTGGTACGTCTACTACCACAAGCCCGAGGACCACACCCGGATCTCCGCGGAAGAGCGCGAGCTGATTCTCTCGGACCGCAAGCCGACCGAGCAGCGCCCGAGTCCGCCCATCGCCACGCTGCTGCGCATGAAGGAGACGTGGGGCTGCGTGCTCGCACGTGCGCTCACCGATCCGATCACGTATTTCCTGATGTTCTGGGTGCCCAAGTACCTTCAGGAGGTGCGGGGCATCTCGCTCGCCGAGCTGGCGGCTGTCGGCTGGATGCCGTACGCGGCGCTCGCCTTCGGCAACGTCGCCTCCGGCGGCATCCCGCGCCTGCTGGTGGCGCGTGGCTTCAGCGTCAACGCCGCCCGCAAGGCCACGATGTTCACGATCTCGTCGCTGGCGCTGCTGCTCTACGCCGTGCTGACGCAGACCGAGAGCACGACGCTGGCACTCGCGTGCATCACCGGCGCGATGTTCTGCCACGGTGCCTGGGGCAACGTCGCGCTGCCCGCGGAGGTCTTCCCGTCGCGCGCCATCGGCACCGTGACGGGCATCGGCGGCACGATCGGCAGCCTCGTCGGGTTCATCACGCAGCTGGTGATCGGGCGCGTGGTGGTCTCGGCCGGGTACGTGCCCCTCTTCATCGCCTGCGCGGCCGCGTACCTCGTCGCCTTCGCCGGCGTCGTGTTCCTCATCGGGGAGCTGGGGCGCGTGCGCACCCTCGCCGACGATACGCCTGTGGACGCCGCCCATGCCTGAGTACCTGAGCCCGGGCTTCGTCGACCTCCAGGTGAACGGCTACGCCGGTGTCGACTACAACGCCGCGGCGACGACGCCTGAAGACGTCCGGCGCTCGCTCGACGCGATGACGGCGACGGGGGTGACCCTGTGCCTGCCGACCATCATCACGTCGTCGCGCGAGCACTTCGCACATTGCGCGCGGACGGTGCTGGCGGCCAGGCACCCGGCGGTGGCGGGCCTCCACATGGAAGGCCCGTATATCTCGCCGGAGGATGGCTTCCGTGGCGCGCATCCCCGGGCGCACGTCCGGGCCGCCGACCTCGACGACTTCGAGCGCCGGCAGGAGGCCGCCGAGGGCACCATCCGGCTCGTGACGCTGGCCCCGGAAGTGCCAGGGGCGCTCCAGCTCACCGAGGCGCTCGCCAGCCGGGGCATCCTCGTCGCGATCGGCCACAGCAACGCGACGACATCGCAGATCGCCGACGCCGTGCGCGCGGGCGCGACGCTCTCCACGCATCTCGGCAACGGCTGTCCCGTGATGCTGCCGCGCCACCCCAACGTGATCTGGGACCAGATCGCCGACGACAGGCTGACGGCCACCATCATCGTGGACGGCCATCACCTGCCCGCCTCCACCGTGAAGACCATCGTGCGAGCGAAGACGCCCGCGCGGTGCATCCTGGTCACCGACGCCATCATGGCGGCGGGCAGCGCGCCCGGTCGCTACCGCCTGGGGGACCTCGAGGTGGAGCTCTCCCCCACCGGCCGCGTGGCCGCGCCGGGCTCGGCCACCCTCGCCGGCTCGTCGCTGACCCTGGACAGGGCCGTGGCACTCACCGTCGCCATGACCGGCCTGCCGCTCCCGGAGGTGGCCGCCATGGCCTCGACCCGGCCGGCCGCGGTCCTCGGCGTCGAACCCCGCGGGCAGGTGGCGATCACCCCTGCCGACGACCCGCTACGGTGGAGCTTCCGCGTCGTGCTGCCGAAAGAATAGAGAGACCGGGGATCCGACGGAGGGGCCGCTGTCCCGCCGGAACGCCCGGTGCATGCGACCGGGAGGTACGGCCATCGTCCGTTCAATCTTGCAATTCTGGCCTCGGGACTGTAATTCCTGCAGAATAGGCCGATTGACTGAGGGGCACCCGCCCCGCGGCCAGGCCCGACGCAGTTGATCCGTGGCAGAATCCTCCACTTCCTCCGAACGGTGGCTGTATGCCTACGTCGGCGCCGTCATCGTCGCCGGCACGGTGCTGCTCGCCCTGCACCTGCACGAGGTGGTCGAGCACCCGTACGGCTTCGCGGCGCTCCTGGCCCTCGCGTCGCTGCTGTCGGCCCTGAAGATTCACGTGCCGCTGGCTCGCGGCTGGGCCACGATGTCCACGTCGTTTGCGGCGCTCCTGATGGCGCTGCTCACGCTGGGCTACGGGTCGGCCCTGGCCATCGCCGCCGTCTCCGGCTGGGTCCAGTCGGCCTTCCACAGCAAGACGCGCTCGCCGCTGTACCGGCACATCTTCAACGCCGCCATGCTGGCGCTGTCGGTGGGCGTGGCCGGCGGGGCCTTCCGGTTCCTCGGCGGCACGCTCGGGCAGGGCGCGGCGGACCTGGCCTTCGGCCCGCTCCTCGGCGCGACGACGTTCTACTTCCTCACCAACTCGCTCATCGTCTCGACGGCCGTCGCGCTCTCGACGAACCAGCGGCTGTGGCGATGCTGGCACGACAACTTTCTCTGGACCGCGCCAGGCTACTTCCTGACGGCCGGCATCGTCGCCCTCGGCCTGCTGATCCAGGCGCACTCGCACTGGGGCATCGTCGCCTTCGTGCTCGTCCCGCTGGCCTTCATCTACCATTCGTACAAGGTCTACTTCGGCCGGCTGAACGACGAGCAGCTCCGCGTGCAGGCGATGGCCGACCTGCACGCCGCGGCGCGTGACGACCTCGCGGCGGAGAAGGAGCGCCTGGCCGTCACGCTGCGCAGCATCGGCGACGCCGTCATCACCACCGACCTCCAGGGCAAGGTGACGATGCTCAACAACGTCGCCGAGCAGCTCACCGGCTACTCGAACGCCGCCGCGCGCGACCGCGCGATCGACGACGTGCTGTGCCTCTGGGACAGCGAGGGCACGCGCGTCCAGGACATCCCGCTCGAGCGCATCCTCACCGACGGCCGCGTGCCCGACGAGTACCAGCAGGCCTCGCTCGTCACGCCCGATGGCGCCCGGCTGTCGGTGCAGCTCACCGGCGCGCCGATGTCGGACGGCGACGGGCAGCGCATCGGCGTGGTGCTGGTGCTCCGCGACGTGACCGAGAGCGTCCGCCTGATGCAGGAGCGCGTCCGCGCCAGCAAGCTCGAGTCGCTCGGCGTCCTCGCGGGCGGCATCGCGCACGACTTCAACAACGTCCTCACGGCCGTCGTCGGCAACATCGCCCTCGCCCGGAGCGACGAGACCGTCTCGCGCGAGACCGCGGCGTGGCTCGAGGAGGCCGAGCGCGCCTGCCTCCGCGCCCGCACGCTGACGCACCAGCTTCTGACGTTCTCGCGTGGCGGCGACCCGGTGAAGCGGCCCATGCACATCGGCCAGCTCGTCGAGTCGACCGTGCGCTTCGCGACGTCGGGCTCGAACATCCGCAGCAGCGTCGAGGTGCCCGCCGACCTCTGGCCCGTCGAGGCCGACGAAGGACAGCTCGAACAGGTCGTCCACAACATCGTCCTCAACGCGAAGCAGGCGATGCCGCGCGGCGGGCACGTCGAGGTGCGCTGTCACAACGTCAGGTTCCGCCAGCCCCACGAGGCGCCCGGCGAGGAGCGCCAGTTCGTGCGCGTCAGCATCACCGACCACGGGACGGGCATCCCGGCCGAGCACCTCGAACGCATCTTCGACCCCTACTTCACGACGAAAGCGGCAGGCACCGGCCTCGGGCTCGCCGTGTCGCACACGGTCGTCCACAACCACGGCGGCTTCATCAAGGTCGACACCGACCCGTCGCGCGGGACGACGTTCCACGTGTACCTGCCGCGGTCCACGCGGCGCGTGGCGGTGCAGCCGGCTCCGCCATCGCAGGCGATTCCGCGGGGCGCCGGTCGCATCCTCGTGATGGACGACGAACGCGCGATCGCCACGGTGACGGCGTCGATGCTGCGGTCGCTGGGCTACCAGGCCGAGGTCGTCTCGGACGGCGAGATGGCGGTGGAGCGCTATGCCGCGGCACTCGAGCGCGGCACGCCGTTCGATGCCGTCGTCATGGACCTCACGGTGCC
Source organism: uncultured Vicinamibacteraceae bacterium (assembly GCA_964430855.1). Taxonomy (GTDB): domain Bacteria; phylum Acidobacteriota; class Vicinamibacteria; order Vicinamibacterales; family Vicinamibacteraceae; genus JAEZDP01. Next base: position 4,879 of record CAYSHC010000024.1, on the reverse strand, counting down.
CGGCGGCATGGGCGGCGCCGAGGCGCTCGCGCTGTTGCGCGAGCTCGACCCCGGTGTCGTGGCCATTGTCATGAGCGGCTACGCCGACACCGGCGTCCTCGCCGATTACCAGCACGCGGGCTTCGCAGGCCGCCTGGCCAAGCCCTTCTCCCTGCGCGATCTCGCCACGACGGTCCACGATCTGCTCGTGAACGCCCGCTCGCGTGTCCCGCACCAGGCCTGACGTGAGGCCGCCGGCATCGACACGACGGGCCCCGGGGCGCCGGCCCCGGGCACCAGGCCACGCGCCGTGGGCCGTCGTCGGGCTGCTCGCGGCCGGCCTGCTCCTGCTCGCACCGCCATCCGCGCACGCCGGTGACGGCTCGGCTCGCGAGGGCGCCCGGGTGCCGGCGGCCGGGCAGAGCGCCGTCGCGCTGGTGGACACGCTGCACGACACGGGTGTGCTGCACGAAGCCGAGGCTGCGGCGCTCGATGCCATCGACGCTGCACGTCGGGAGGGCGACGCTGCTGCGGTCCGCGCGCTGACGCTGCGACGCGCGCTCGTCCTCGCAGACGCCGGGCGGCTTGCCGACGCCTACGCTGGCGTGCTGGACGTGGCGGCCGCGTCGGCTGTCGGTCGCCCGGACGTGCGCCTGACGCTCGCGGCACTGCACCTGCGCCGGCAGTCCGGCCGCGCCGCGCTCGACCTGCTGTCCCTGCCCGACGAGGCCTCGGCAGGTACCGCCGACCGGACCGGTGTGCCGGAGGACGACGAGGTCAGCGGGGTGCCCCCGGCGCCGGTCCTCCGCGGGCTCGCCACGATTGCCACAGGTGATGCCGCCGCCGGCGCCGCCCTGCTGCGCCAGTGGCTCGCCGCAGCGGGCCCGTCCTCCGACCCGGCGTGGACAATCGACGCGCAGCTGGGGCTCGCGCGGGCGGCGGCGGCGACCGGGCAGCTCGGCGAGGCAGGCACGCTCGCCGGCGCTGCGGCCACGCTCGCGCGCCGTACAGGCCACCGGCTGCGCCTCGCGGACGCCGAACTGCTGCGGGGGCAGGTGGCGCGGCTCACCGGCGACACGCAGGCTGCGGACGGCGCTATGCGCACGGCGCTGACGATTGCGTCGGCCTCTGGTGCCCCGCGCCTCGTCGCGCCTGTCGCACACGCCCTCTACGAGAGCGCCGCCGCGCGCGGTGCCGGCGCCGAGGCGCTCGAGTTCCTGCGCCTGCACACCGACGCGCGCCTCACCCTGGCGTCCGACGCCGAGACTCAGCGCCTGGCGGACATCCTCGCTGACCAGCGGTGGCAGGCGATCGTTGCCGGCGGCGGCCGGACGCCCGGACCGGCGGCTCCTGCCGCACGCCCGGCCGACGGCTCGACAGGCGACGCGATGCGCAATGCCCTGCTCGGGGCGAGCCTTTCGTCGCTCATGCTTGCGGCCGTCCTCTGGCGCGTCGGCTACACCCGCGGGCGCCGGCTGCTCCATTACCGCCAGGAGCTCGACGCGCTCAAGGGCGCCATCACGAAGGTGGGCGCGCTCGACGGCCTGATCACGATCTGCGCCTCGTGCAAGGACGTGAGCGGCGACGATGGGCAGTGGACGCGCGTCGAGGCGTACCTTGCGGCGCGGACGGACGCGCGGTTCACCCACAGCATCTGCCCCACCTGCGAGGAACGCGTGCTGGCAGGCGCCGGCCTCACCGACGAGCACTTCGAGAGGCCGGGCACGCGACCCGACGCTGGCGCCCCGCCCCCAACGACACTGCAAGGCGGATTCGACTGGCCGCCGTCGGACGAGGAGCTCGCCCGTGCGCTGGAGTCTGGCGAACGCGCGGCGAGCGCGCGCGTCTCGTCGGGCCGATGGGTGGATCAGTGAATCGGGTTGTCAGGCTTGCCGGCTGATCAGCTTGTCGGCTTGCGAACGGATCGGCTGGCCGGCTTGTCGGCTGGCTGGCCGGCTGACTGGCCGATCTGCTG
>CAYSHC010000024.1:0-2825 GCA_964430855.1 uncultured Vicinamibacteraceae bacterium | reverse complement strand
CTGGCCGATCTGCTGACCAGCTGGCTCATCAGCGTCACCACATCGCTCGAGGTCACGCCATCGTCGAGCACACGCTGCCGCCCGGCCGGCTGGCCGCGCCGATGCACAGGCACTCCCGCGAGGACGAACTGTCGATCGTGCTGGAGGGGCGGATCGGCGCGCTGCTCGGCGACGAGCACGTCGAGGCCGCGGCGGGCAGCTACGTGCTCAAGCCCCGCGACCAGTGGCACACGTTCTGGAACGCGGGCGACACGCCGCTCCGGTTCGTCGAGCTGCTCGTCCCGGCAGGATTCGAGGACTACTTCGCACGGCTCTCGCCGCTGCTGCAGGCGGCTGGCGGCGCCGACCCGGCTGCGATTGGCGCGCTCGCCGACGAGTACGGGATCGAGTTCGACTTCGCGTCGGTACCGGACGTCTGCGCGCGGTTCGGGCTGGCGTTCGCAGAGGAGTGGACGGGAGGGACACCCGCGTCCGCGGCCGCTGACCTTGGCAGGGGGCAGCGGGCCGCGGGGAGCGGGAAGGGCTGAGCGATGCGCGGTGGGCGGCCCGGAACGTCCGGACGCCCCGGAGGGCCGTCCCTACCGTGCGGTGAGATCGCGGATCCAGATGTCCTTGAACTTCATGTTGCCCTCGCCGCCCGAGTGCAGCTGCAGCGCGATGGCGCCGTCGAACGACCTGGGATTGGGGTCGGTGAAATCCACCATGGTCACGCCGTTGAGGCGCGAGATGTAGCGGTTGCCCCGCACCTCGAGGATGTACTCGTTCCAGTCGTCGCGGCGCACGACGGCCTCGTTCTCCGGCGCGGGCCAGACGATCCAGCCGCGGCCGTCACCGTAGATGCCGCCGGTGTGGCGCATCATCACGCAGTCGACCTCGAACTGCAGCCCCTGCTTCACGTTGGCCGTGCCAGGCTCGAAGTCGGTGTGGAAGAACACGCCGCTGTTGCCGGTGCCTTCGCACTTGAAGCGCAGCGCGAGCACGAAGTCCTTGTAGTTCTTCTCGGTCTTCAGGTAGCCGTACCCCTTGGTGACGGCTTCGCCGTGGAGCACGCCGTCCTCGACGGTCCACTTTTCCTGGCCGACATTCACCCAGCCGGTGAGGTCTTTGCCGTTGAAGAGCTGTACCCAGTCCTCGCCGTGCAGGCGGGGACGGTCGGGGCGCTGGGCCAGCGCCGGTGCGACACCGACGAGGGCCACGAGGACGAGGGCGGGGAGGAGTCTGGTCATACGCATGGGCCAAGAGTGTAGTTCAGGTCGCGGCGCGCAACGTCCAGGGGCGTGCAGCGTTACCATGGACACGACCGTGGTAGCCACCTTCATCGTCTACGACGAGCTCGACCGCTGCCCCTACCTGCCGGGCCACGTGGCGCGCCTGCCGTTGCGTGTCCCCGCGCGTCCGCTGAGCGCGAGCGAGCTCGACGGCGCACTGGAGGCGGGCGACCGCCGGCAGGGCGTGTTCCTCTACCGGCCGACGTGCCCGTCGTGCCGCGCGTGCGAGGCCATCCGCGTTCCGGTGCTCGACTTCCGTCCCTCGGCGACGCACAGGCGGATCCTGCGCCGCGGCGACGAGACCTTCCGCGTGGCAATCGGCACGCCGGTAGCCGACGAGGCGCGCGCGACGCTCTATATGCGCCACAAGTGGGAGCGCGGCCTGTGCACGGCCGACGACGTCGACGACCGCCCCGACGTGGACACCTACGCGGCCTTCCTGGTGGAGACCTGCTGCCCGTCGCTCGAGTTCAGCGTGTGGCACGGCGAGCGCCTCGTCGCCGTGGCCGTGGCCGACATCGGCGCCGACGCGCTGTCGGCGGTCTACTGTTGCTTCGATCCCGACTACTCCCGCTACAGCCTCGGCACCTACGCGATCCTCAAGCAGTGGCAGTACTGCCTCTCGCACCGCATGTCGCACCTCTACCTCGGGCTGTACGTCGAACGGTCGGCACACCTGGCCTACAAGGCGTCGTTCCTGCCGCACGAACGGCGGATCGAAGGCGTGTGGCGCCGATTCGACCGCGACGCCTCGACGCCCGCCGGCCCGAGCGATGCCGCTGCCGACGCGCCACAGCCCGCGCGGACGACCGAGGACGCCTGACGGGCTGCCCCGGGGTCAGGCGAGCAGGCGCCGGGCAGCCGTCGCGGTCATGACGCGATACGCCGGCGCGCACGCGGCACGATACGTGTCGCTGTGATGGACCGGGGGAAAGCCGGCGCGCCGCGTCGCCGCGTCGAGCCGCTCCCACGCCCCGAGAGTCACCTCCCCCGCCGGCGCGACACGCAGCCGCAGACGCAACGCGTCCCAGACGCGGGCGAAGCTGCCCACGTCGGCCGTGTGCGCACGCGCGCTGTCGAGGAAGGCCTGCGTGACGGCCACCGCGTCGACCCCGCGTGCCTTCAGCGGCGCAAGATGGACTCGCACGATTGCACCGTCTGGCCGCAGGTGCTCGATGGGATGCCGGTCCGGGTCGCCGCCGTCGGCCAGACGGTCCCATTCGCGGAGGAGCCTGTCGCGTGCGGCGCCGACGTCCTGAACCGCGTGCTCTGCGCCGCGCGTGGCCTGGAAGAGCCACTTGTACGCGTCCTCGATCCGTACGGCCGGCGACGCGTGCCAGGCATCGAGGGCAAAGGTGACCAGGGCGTCCGGGGTCAGGTCTCGGTCGAGGGCCATCGCAAGCGCGTCACGTGGTATACTCTCGCGGTTGACCGGCGGGCGCCAGCGGCGTCATGCCGGTCACGCCCCTCCGTTCGCCGACGTAGCTCAGTTGGTAGAGCAGCTGATTCGTAATCAGCAGGTCGCCGGTTCGAGTCCGGCCGTCGGCTCCAGCCCGC
>CAYSHC010000023.1:0-48911 GCA_964430855.1 uncultured Vicinamibacteraceae bacterium | reverse complement strand
GCGCACGACTCGAACCCGCCGTGCCGGTTGGGGATGCCGCGCGTGCCGAGGATGCGTACCGCGCGCCTCATCACGGCTGCCGCGCCCCCGTTGCGTCGCGCTCGCCGCGGGCCTGCAGGACCACGACGAGGTCGGATGCCGTCGCGTCGTAGCGTCCCAGCGTCGCGAGGCGCGACAGCACGCCCAGCGCCTGGAGCACGCGCCCGCCGAGCGGATGGCGGCGGCGGAAGTGCCGGGGCACCGGCCCCTCGTAGGCCTCGAGCAGGCGGACCTCGAGCCCGAGCGACCTCGCCAGGCGCCGCAGTCCCGCCGGCCTGAGCCGCAGCCGCATCGTGGTGGGGAACTGGTCGGACGCGTCGGTGCCGGCCGTCGGGTCGCCGAGGACGCGCCGGTACACCCAGACATGCACCGGCCACGGGGTCAAACGTGTAAGCAGCCCCTTCAGCGACAGGACGTGGGGCAGGCCCAGCACGATGATGCCGTGCTGGCGCAGCACGCGCCGATACTCGGTCAGCGCCTGCGCGGGGTCGTCGACGTGCTCGAGGACGTCCCACGACACGACGACGTCCACGCTCGCGGAGGCGAGGGGCAACTGCGTCACGTCACCTTCGACGCGGGCCGCGATGCCGTCGTTCCGGCGCAGCTGCGCGCGCGAGCGGTCGACGCCGACGACGCGCGCGCCAGGCGGGAGGTCCACGTGCGACCGCGCGCCGCAGCCAGCCTCGAGCACGCGCGGAGCCGGCTGACGACCGCATGCCTCGGCCGCCAGGCGCGCCGCCTCGCGGCGCAGCGTCACCTCGATGTCGGGCACTACTTCGCGCCGCGGCGGAGCAGGACCGCAGGTACCGTCTTGAGGGCGATCTTGAGGTCGAGCCACAACGACCAGTTGTCGATGTACTCGAGGTCGAGCCGCATCCACTCGTCGAAGGTCAGCTCGCTGCGGCCGCTGATCTGCCAGAGGCAGGTCAGCCCGGGCTTCATGCTCAGACGGCGGCGCTGCCACGGCTCGTACTTGTCGACCTCCTCGACGATGGACGGGCGGGGCCCGATGAAGCTCATGTGCCCCTGGAGGATGTTCCACAGCTGCGGCAGCTCGTCGAGGCTGGTGCGCCGCAGCAGGCGCCCGAGGGGGAACACCCGCGGGTCGTTGGTCATCTTGAAGGCCGGGCCGTCCATCTCGTTGAACGGCTCGAGCGCCGGCTTCAGCCGCTCGGCATCCGGCATCATCGTCCGGAACTTGAGGAAGGTGAAGCGCCGGCCGTGCAGGCCGCAGCGTGTCTGCCTGAAGAGGACCGGCCCGCCCGGCGAGACGACGCGGATCGCCACCGCAATCGCGAGCATCAGGGGACTCAGGAGCACGAGCAGGGCGGCCGCCAGCACGACGTCCACGACGCGCCGGACGGCAAGACGCACCTCGTTGCCGGGCGACGTCGAGAAGGTGAGGAGGGGGAGGTCGGCGCCGAACTCGTCGAAGCTGAGCCTCGCGATCGACCGCGGCAGGAAGTTGACGGCCAGCCGCACGAGCGTCCCCTGCTCCTCGAGGGCGCTGATCACGTGGCCGATGCGGCGCAGCTCGTCGAGGTGGTCGATCGACGGCGCGATGATCACCTCGGCGGCATGGGTCTCGCGCGCCACGCGGGGGATGTCGGCATACTCGCCGAGGATCGGGTGCGGCACGTCCGGCGACTCGTGCCAGCGGCCATCGGTGAGGACGCCCACCACCTCGAGGCCCCAGTCGCGATGGGCGTCGATGGCCGCCACGGCCTGCTGCACCTCGTCCCGGCCGCCGGCGACGAGCAGCGCCCGGCGGCTGTCCCCGCCAAGCAGCAGGCCCCGCACGAGCCGTCGCCCGCCTGCAACGAACAGGACGTCGAGCAGGAGGAACGCGAGGATGACGGGCCGGCTGACGTAGGTGAGCTTGGCCGTGAAGATGACGGCGGTCAGCACGAGGCCGGCGATGCCGACGCCCGTGACCAGTCCTGACGTCTCCGTGTGCAGGCTGCGTCCCCGCCGGCCGTACAGGCCGAGGGCATAGAAGACCAGCGGCCAGATGACGAGGATGAGCGCCAGCAGCGGGAGGTACCAGTCGAACGGCGGCAGCAGCGCGCTGACAAACGGCAGCCGGCCCTGCGACACGAGCGTCCGTCCCAGGTAGGCAGCGCCCAGCGCGGCGGCGGTCGCCGCGAGGTCCGACAGCAGGTACGCTCCGTTGACGAGTCGGGCTCTTTCGGCAATCACGGATGTATATACGGCGGCAGCCGCCCGCGGACCGAACGCCGCGACGTTACATTGTCGGACAGGCCGGGGCTGACGGCAACCGCCCGCCTACGGATGAGGTGCGTCCGGGTACCGGCTCCTTCCCCTTATCGGAACCAGCGCGCCAGGTCCGCAGGGGCGCTCGCACGCCGGCGCTGGATCACGCGGCGCTTCCTCCACATCGTCGGCAGCAGCCGGACGACGTCGAAGAGGCCCGGCAGCGACGTGTGCTCCCGCAGGACGACATAGCCCACCACCTGAAGGTCGCGCACGAGTGTCGGCCACGCGAAGCGCAGCGCCTCGTGGAGCGACTGGTTCTTGATCCGGAGCAGGAAGCGGTTGCGCACCGAATACCGGTTCACCTCTGCGGGCAGGTCACGGCGGCGCGACGGCGTCACGCGGCGCCGGTGGTGCGCGATCGCCGTGGGCACATAGCGCGAGGTCCAGCCCTGCACGCGCGCCCGCCAGGCAAGGTCTGCATCCTCGCGATAGGTGAAGAAGTCTTCGTCGAACACCTCGCCCCGCACGGCGATGTCGTCGAGCATCGCGCGACGATAGAGGGCGGCCGCGCCGCTCGGCCCGAAGACGTCCTCCGGGCCGTCCTCGAAGCGTCCCGCCGCGGGCTCGTCGGCGCCGCGATCGAGGTGGCGCTGATCGCGGGTCATGACGATGCCCGTCGAGTCGAGGACGTCGGGCGTGTCGAGGCGGAGGAGCCGGCCGGTGGCGGAACCCGCATCGGGCTCGGCCTCGAGCGCCGACACCAGCCGCTCGACATAGTCAGGGGCGAGCACGGCGTCCGGGTTGAGACAGAGGTAGTAGGGCGCCGCCGTCCTGGCGATGAGGCGGTTGTGCCCGCCCGAGAACCCGATGTTGACCGGCGACAGCGTGCGTTCGTCCTCGCCCGTCACCTGCGTGACGAGGGCGCGGCCGCGCTCGGCGGACGCGTTGTCCCACACGTGGAGGACCACGCGCGGGTAGGTCTGCGCGCGGACGCTCGCCACGCACCTGGCAAGGATCTCGTCAGCGTTCCACGTGACGATGCCGACGGCGACGAGAGGCAGCACGGGGAAGAGTCTACCTACCTTGCCGGCCTGCCGCCCGCCCAGGGGCAGCCGCAACGCCGACCGAGCGCGACGCCGTGTCCGGCGGTTCCGTGATCTCGACCACGCCTTCGGGCGGCGGCGTCACCGTCTGAGTGACACCGCTCGGCCAGTGCACGTCGACGTGCCGGGCCGCCGCCGACCCGAGGCCGAAATGGACGGCGGGCTCGCTCGCCGACTGGTAGCTCGACGACGTGGAGCACACGGCACGCTGACGCCTTCCATCGGCGTCGGTCACGACGACGACGGCCCCCAGGCCGTCGCGGTTCGAGCGGGTGCCACGCAGCCGTACGCGCAGCGACCGGCCCCCGTGATCGTTCCGGAGCACGACGGGCGCCGCGTCGAGGTGACCAATTACGACGTCCAGGTCGCCGTCGCCGTCGAGATCGCCGATGGCGAGGCCCCGACCGGCCGCGGGCGTCCTGAACGCGCTGCCCATGCCAGCCGAGACGTCCGTGAACCGGCCACCGTCGTTGCGCAGCAGCAGCGGCGGCTGCTTGTACGCGTAGCCCTGCCGTGCCTCGCTCACCGTGTCGAGCACGTGGCTCTGCGCGACGACCAGGTCGCGGTCGCCGTCGTTGTCGTAGTCCAGGAAGCGCGTGCCCCAGCCCGACGACCGGACGGTTGCGCGGCCGACGCCGGTCTCGTGCGTGGCGTAGATGAAGCCGCCCGGGCCCTCGTTGCGGAACAGCGCGTACCGCTCCAGGCTGAGCGTCGTGACGATGATGTCGGGACGGCCGTCGCCGTCGTAGTCGCCGAAGTCGGTGCCCATGCCGGCGAAGGCGCGTCCGTCTTCGTCGAACCCCGCGCCGGCCTGGAGCGCACCCTCGACGAACGTGCCGTCGCCACGGTTGCGGAAGAGGAACTGCCGCATGGAGTCGTTCGCGACGAAGATGTCGACGCGTCCGTCGCCGTCGTAGTCGTCGACCGCGATGCCGAGCGCCTTGCCCTCGAGGGCCGCGATGCCCGCCTGGCGCGAAACGTCGCTGAAGGTGCCATCGCCGTTGTTGCGAAAGAGGAGGCTGGCCACGGGGCGGAACACGCGCGGATGACAGTACGCGCGGCCCGCGCCGTCGGCCGTGAGGCACGGCACGTTGTCCTCCCACGTCCAGGCGAGATAGCGGCACACGAACAGGTCGAGCCAGCCGTCGGCGTCGTAGTCCAGGAACGCGGCGCTGGTGGACCAGCCGCCAGCCACGACGCCGGCGTCGGCCGAGACGTCGGTGAACCTGCCGTCACCGTCGTTGCGATAGAGCACGTTGCCGCCGTACCCGGTGACGTAGAGGTCGGTGTCGCCGTCGTTGTCGATGTCGCCCGCGGCGACACCGAAATCGTAGCGATGGCCGGCCAGGCCGGCCCGTGCCGTCGCGTCGACGAAGCGTCCATCCTCGCCCTGGAGGTAGAGACGATTCCAGTAGCGGGGATCCGCCTTGTCGGGACGCCGGGCCGACGTCATCGTCTCGTCGATGGCGGCGCCGTTGGTGAAGAAGATGTCGAGCCTGCCATCACCGTCGGCGTCGAACACCGCGACGCCGCCGCCCATGGTCTCGGGCAGGAACTTCACGGCGGTCTTCGAGGCGGCGTGCACGAAGGCGATGCCTGCGTCGCCGGCGATGTCGGTGAAGCGCTCGTCCCGAAGCTGATCGGACGGGCTCGCGCCGAGCAGCAGGGCGGCACCCGCGGCGGCGGTCGCGAGCTGCCGCAGGCTGGCCCTCCTGATGCCCGCGTGCGAGCTCACCGACGCACCTTCGGCGCGCGCGCGGACGCGTCCTGGAAGGCCGCCATCGCCGCTTCCGCCTCGGCGTTTCGTCCGAGCCGCCTGTACGTCCGTGCCAGCAGGTAGTGCGGCTCGGGCAACGTGGGGTCGAGCGCGGTGGCCTGCGTCAGCCACTTGATGCTCACCTCCAGGGCATCGAGCCGGGTCAGGGCCTTGCCGGCGAGCAGGAAGTTGCGCGCGTCCCGAGGGTTCCGCTGGGCCGCCTCTGCCGCCGCGTCGAACGCGCGCCTGTAGTCGCCCTCCCTGATCAGGAGGTCCGCGTAGTTGGCATAGACGACGTCGTAGCCGGGCGCCTCCTCGTGCGCGATGGCCATCGCCCTGGCGTAGTGCCGTGTCGCCTCCTCGACGTCGCCGAGCGCTTCCCAGGTGAGGCCGAGGTTGTCCCAGGCCTTGTAGGCACGCGGGTCGATGGCGATGGCGCGCGAGAACGCCTCGCGTGCTTCCTGGTGCCGCTGCTGCTGGTAGTACATCCGGCCGAGGTCGTAGGGAATCTCCGCATCGTCAGGGGCCAGGGCGGCGGCCGAGACGAGGGTGCGCTCGGCGTCGTGATCGCGTGCCGCCAGGTAGAGCGCCCGCGCCCGCACCTTCATCGCCGGCACGTCGAGCGGCCCCGTCGACTCGAGGCGCCGGAGCGTGGCGAGGGAGGCCTCGACGTCACCCGAGAGCAGCTCGGCCTGCGCCAGCGCCAGCAGCAGGGCCGGGGTCATCCCGCAGGGCGTGAGCGCGGCGGCAAACGCCATGCGTGCGCGCGCGTACGCGCGCTGCTCGTACGCATCGCGCGCGATGGCGAGCTGCGCGGTGCACGCCCCGTTGTCGGCGGCGGCCTGGGCCGCCACCGCCAGGGCGAGCAGGGAGCTCCACATTGCCGACTGCGCCCTCCCCGTCAGAACGTCATGCGCAGCGACAGCTGGATGCGGCGCGGCGCCTGGGCGACGCCGAAGATGCGTCCGAAGTTCGCGCTCGCCACGTCGAGGTCGGGCGTGCCGAGGCCCGACCTGTTCAGGACGTTGATGAAGTCGGCGCGGAACTCCAGGCTGCGCTCGCCGCCAGCGCTGAAGCGCTTGAGCAGGCCGAGGTCCTCGGTGAACAGCGCCGGTCCGCGCACCGACAGCTGCGGCGGCGCCGACCCGATCGACAGTGGCACGCCCTGCGCGGTGATCTCCTGCAGGGCGAACGCGTCCGGGTTCAGGTACGGCGTGCCGTTCACGGTGTCGGCCGAGCCGCCCGAGTAGATCACCTGGTCCACGCCCGAGACGACGTTCGGCCTGATCGAGTACCCCGCGCCGTTGAGGCGGCTGTCGAAGACGGCCAGCGTGTTGCCGGCACGGTAGTTGTGGATGCCCGTGAGCGTCCATCCACCGACCACCTGGCCCAGCACGCCGCCCACGTCGATGGCTCGCCCGGGGCCGATGGGCAGGTCGTAGATCCACGTGAGCTTGAGGAAGTGCGGCACGTGCCTGAAAGCCGCCTTCGACCACTCCTCGCCGCGCCCGTCCTGGGTGCGGATCAGATCATCCGTGCGTGACCACGTATAGGCGACGAGCAGGGCAAAGCCGTTGCTGTAGCGTCGCTCGACCGTCGCCTGGAGCGAGTCGTATCGCGTCTTGCCCTTGAAGTCGTTGAGCAGGGTCAGATCGAGGAACTGCGGGTACGGGCGGAGCGCCTGCTGCACCGTCCCGGCAAAGCCCGGATACGGTGTCGGGATGCCGAGCTGCGGCTGGCTGGCAAGGGGCGAGAACAGCAGGTCGCCGTACTGCGCCAGCGCGTCATACGGGATGCGGTTGATGTTGCGATCGCCGAACGGCATCGGCAGGTCGGTGCCCCGAGCGCCGATGTAGGCGAGCGTCGCCGCCACGTTCGCGCCGAGCGCCCGGCGCAGCGTCACGTTGAAGTTGTGATACCGCTCGCGCTTCGCCTCGTTGCCGACGATGACCGTCATGCTCTGGTTGTTGCGGAGCGTGGGATCGCGGTTTGGCAGGACGCCCGTGAAGTCCGGGTACCTGTCGCTCAGGTACATCACCGGATCCTGCGGGTTGGGCGTCGGGAACGTCGCGCGGTTGACGACGATCTGGCCGTTGTAGCCGGTCGAGTCGAGGCCGCCGAACTCACCGTCGGTGTAGGCGGTGCCCGGACGGTTGCTCACGCTGTAGCCGCCGCTCAGCGCCATGGTCGGCGAGATGGCGTACGCGACGCCCAGCCGCGGCTGCAGCTGCTTGCGGTAGGGGTCGATGAACGTCTTCCGGCCTTCCTCGTCGGCGAAGCGCAGCGCGCCGGCCAGATTGCCGGCGGCGGGGTTGGGCCGCGTCAGATCGAGGTTCGTGACGTAGCCGTTCTTCTCGAAGACGCCGTTGATCATCTGCCAGCGCAGGCCCAGGTTCAGCGTGAGGCGCGACGTGATCTTGTAGTCGTCCTGCACGTAGAAGGAGTAGTCGCGCTCGCGCAGCTTCGTGTTGATCGCCTGGACCGCACGGTCTGAGCTGGCCACCGCCCCGAGCAGGAAGCTCGCAAACGAGTGGCCGGTCGAGGTGTCGAAGCCCGGCAGCGCTGTCTGCGCGGGCAGGAAGTTGAAGTTCGCCGTCGCGTCGGCCAGGTCGTTGTCCACGTAGTAGAACCGGCCCTCGAAGCCCGCCTTCACGTTGTGGCGCCCGCGGACGAAGGTGATGTCATCCTGGACAATCCAGCTGCCCTCGTCGCTGTTGCCGCGCGAGTTCGACCCGAAGTTCCCCATGTTGCCGAGGATCGGCGACCCGCCCATCGTGAGCCGCGGGAAGGTCGTGTCGGGCATGTTGGTGAGGCCGATGCGCGACGGCCACCCCTGGTTGAAGTAGACGCTCCTGTTGTTGTTGCCGAAGCGGTTGTAGCCGATGGCGAACCGGTGCAGCAGGTTGTCGGTGATCACCCAGTTCTCGGTGGCGCGAATCAGCCAGCTTGGCGTCTTCTGGAGCTGGTACAGGTTGGTGGGCTTGCCCGGGGGCAGGCCATAGCGGCCGGCGACGGAGTTGTTGCGCGTGCGCCACTCGCGATTCACGTAGAACGACGCGCGGTGCTTCGGCGTCATCACCTGGTCCACCTTCACGGCGAACGTCTTCTGGTCGAAGATCGGGCAGCAGCCCGAGAGTGCCGGCTGGTTGTTGATCAGGCGGTCGAGCTGGGGCAGGTCCCAGAGCTCCTGCTCGATCGTGTTGCGCGCGACGGTGTCCCAGAACTCGCGGGGGATGCGGTTGTCGGGGAACGGGTCGCGCACCACCTCGCCGTCGACGACGCGGGTGGTGCGCGGGTCGTAGATCTGCCCGAAGCGCACCGGCCGGCCGAGCGCGTCGGTGCCGATGACGCTGCCCGATCGAGGGTCGCCCGTGTAGGACGGATCGAGCAACCGCGAGAAGTCGCCCGCCTGCAGCTCGCGGGTGGGCAGCGTGCGGAAACCGGTCGAGAGCTGGTTCTCCTCGTGCGTCTTCTCGAACGTCGCGAAGAAGAAGCTCCGGTCCTGCCCGCGGTAGAGCCTGGGGAGTGTAATCGGGCCGCCGAGCGCGAGCGCCCAGTTCTGCAGCGTCCGGTCCGGCTTCGGCCGGTTGAGCGCCTTGCTCACGAAGCTGTTCGCGTCGAGGCTGTCGTCCTGGAAGTAATAGGCCGCCGCGCCGTGCAGGTCGTTGGTGCCGCTCTTGACGACGAAGTTGGCCACGGCCGTCTGGCCGCCGCCGTACTCGGCGCCGATCGTGCCCGTCTGCAGCTTGAACTCCTGCACCGCCTCTGTCGGCGGCGACATCTCGTTGTTGCTGCCGCCCTGGAGGTTGCGGCCGAGCGGCATGCCCTCGACGAGGATCTCGTGCGAGTAGTTGCGCCCGCCGTTGATCGAGCCCTCGAACGTGTCGCCGACGCTGCCCGGCAGGCTCGAGAAGATGAACTGCTGGATCTGCCGCTGCCCGTCGGACACCGGCACGGGCCAGGTCTGGTACTCCTTGTTCGAGACATACCTGCCGATCTCTGCCGTACCCGTCTCGATGACCGGAGCCGCGACGGTCAGCTCTTCGGTGAGCGCATCGACGTTCATCTGGAAGTCGATGGTCAGCGTCTGCGCCGCGCGCAGGACCACGTCGTTCGCGACGGCGGGTCGGAAGCCGTCGGCCGTGACGGTGATGCGGTAGGTGCCGCTCGGGAGGTACGGGATCACGTACACCCCGGCGTCCGTTGTCGTCGCCGTGAAGGCGACGTTGGTCTGCACGTTGACGGCGACCACGGTGGCGCCGACGAGCACGCCGCCCTCGGTGTCGGTCACCGTGCCGTTGAACTGTGATCGTGCAACCTGTGCGTCGGCTCGCGCGCCGGCCAGCAGCAACGCGAGGATCACGGCAGTCCCGAGAGCATGCGACGAGTGCGTCCTCATCTTGCTCCTCCCGCGAGGGAACGCAGGATGCCGGGCAGCCCGCCGACGCCGACGCCGGGCGGCGGCCGCTGTCTTGCAGCCCGCGTGTAGCATGTCACTGCTGAAAGGTGGCCCCTTATGGCACGCGCGTCGGAGCGAAGTCAAGCGCGGATACGTACGGATGAGGTGGTGTCCGCACCGACTCTCCGCGACGCTACCTCAGCCATCGGTCGCGCAACCTCATCAGTCAGAGATGGCTTACGCGAAGGTCCTGCCGGCCCTTCACGCGTCCTGCGGCTGACGGCTGCATCGGCGGTCCTCGCGACGGCCGTGACCCTGGCACACGCGCCTGCGCCCGGACAGCGGCCGGCGGCAGTCTCCGACGCTGTCGCGCCCGTGTCGTTCGAGGACGTGACGGCCCACGCCGGCCTCGCGGGGTTCCGCCACGTCGCCGGGTCCCGGGAGAAGGCCTACATCGTCGAGGCGCTCGGCTCGGGGGTGGCGATGCTCGACCTGAACGGCGACGGCTGGCTCGACATCTACCTCGTGAACGGCGGCACCCTCGACGTCGAGGCGGGGACGCTCGGGTCGAACGTGCGCGCGGCCCTCTACCTCAATCGTGGTGACGGGACGTTCATCGAGGCGACCCGCGGCGACGACCTGGCAAACGGCCGCTGGGGCCAGGGCGTGTGCGCGGGCGACTACGACAACGACGGCGACGTCGACCTGTTCGTCGCCAACATCGGCGTGAGCCGCCTGCTGATGGCGACAGGCGACGGGACCTTCACCGATGTGGCCCCTTCGGCCCGCGTGGACGTGCGCGGGGGTGCGAGCGGCTGCGCCTTCGGCGATTACGACAACGACGGCTGGCTCGACCTGTTCGTCTCCGGATACGTCGCGTTCGATCCGCGTGCGCTGCCGCCGGCGCCAGGGCGCCCGGGGCGTGCGGCGTCAACCGCCGTGTCCGGCGCCGCGGGCCAGGCAGCGGCAGGCGAACCGGGCATGCCGGCGGCCTACACCGGCGGCGGCGTGTGCCGGTACCGTGGCGTCGAGGTGATGTGCGGCCCGCGCGGTCTGCCGGGCGAGGCCGACTACCTGTTCCGCAACAATCGCGACGGCACGTTCACCGACGTGACGCAGGCTGCCGGCGTCGCCGATGTCGACCGGCGGTACGGGTTCGGCGTGGCCTGGGTGGACCTCGACGACGACGGCTGGCTCGATCTCGTGGTGTCGAACGACTCGGGTCCCAATCACGTGTATCGCAACCGGCGCGACGGCACGTTCGAGGACGTGAGCTACCTCTCGGGCGCCGCGCTCGACGGCAGCGGGCGGGAGCAGGCGCACATGGGGCTGGCCGTGGGCGACTACGACAACGACGGGCGCGCCGACTTCCACATCACGAACTTCGCCGACGACTTCAACGTGCTCTACCACAATCGCGGCGGTTTCGACTTCGAGGACGTCAGCCACCGCATGGGCGTGGCGGGCCCGTCGATGCCGTTCCTCGGCTGGGGCACCGAGTTCTTCGACTACGACAACGACGGCTGGAAGGACCTGCTCGTCGTCAACGGCCACGTGTATCCCCAGGCGGACCGCCATGCATGGGGCACACCGTATGCCCAGCGCGCCCTGCTGTTCCGGAACCTGGAGGGACGGCGCTTCGACGAGACGGGCGCGACGGCCGGCGCCGGCCTGACGACGCCCCGTGCGGCCCGCGGGTCGGCGGTGGGGGACGTCGACAACGACGGTGCCCTCGACGTGCTGATCGGCGTGCTCGATGGTACGCCGGCGCTCGTCCGCAACGTGGGCGGCGCAGGTGCAGGTCACTGGCTCTCGGTGCGCCTCGTCGGCGACCCCGACCAGCGCTGCCCGCGCGATGCCGTCGGCAGCGTGGTGCTGGTGAGCGCGGGAGGACGGCGCGTCCGCGGCGAGGTCGCGAGCGGGCGCGGCCAGGTGTCGCAGTCGGACACGCGCGTGCACGTCGGCCTCGGCGCGGCGACGGCCGTGGAATCGATCGAGGTCAGGTGGGCGGGCGGCGTGACGCGGACCTATGCCGTCGAGGGCGTCGATCGCTTCGTCACGATCGACCAGCGAACGGGCGCGGTCTCGTCTCACAGGCCGTGACGGCCGCGGCCCGCGCGTCAGCGGAGCTGGATGCCCGTCTCGTTCGTGCCGGCCCCGAGGAACTCGCCGCCGCCGTTCCAGTAGAGCGCGCGCTCGACGACGATGGGCACGCCGTTGGTGCTCTCGACCAGCACGCCGAAGCGCTCGCCGTCCTGGAGCTGGCCGAACGCGTCCATGCACGGACCCGGCTGCCCCGCGTAGCACGTGTAGCGCGATCCGGGGGCCACGCTCACGGGCGCCGAGAGGATTGAAGGCTTGCCGCCTTCACGCAGCAGGCGCAGCCTGACGGATGCCGCGCTTGCGGACGGGTTCGCGAGCAGGACGAACGTCTCGTGCCCGAGCGTCCCGCCGCGTTCACCCTCGGCCAGTCCCCACAGCGTCGAGGTGCTGGTCACGCCGGCGCTGTTGTGGGCGTCGGTCCAGTTGCCGGGCTCGCCGAACCAGTACATCGCGCGCTCGACGACGATGGGCTGGTCCGAGACGATCTCCGCCGAGACGTCGACCTGCGACCCTATCGCGTCGCGCCCGGAGACGCGTGACAGCTCGAGGTCGACATACAGCGTCTCGCGGCTCGTCGGGCGCAGCGAGTACGTCGCCGTGTACGGGCCTTCCGGCGTGAGGTACCGCACGGTCACGTTCGCGCGCGCGGTGCCCGGGTTCGCCAGCAGCAGGTACGTGTCGAAGTTCGGCCCCGTGGCGCCCTCGGCCACGAACCAGCGCGTCGCCGCGTCTGGGATGCCAGCCGACGCGTGGCCACCCTCGTAGGCGCGGGCGCCGCGATTGAAGTACATCGCGCGCTCGACGGTGATGGGCTGCGTGCTCGTGATGCGCGTCGAGAAAGACTGCCCGTAGAGCCGCGGGTTCTGGTTGGTCCACAGCGTCAGCCGTGCGGGCGAGCTCGGGAACCTGTGCACCTCGGTGATGACCGAGCCGTCAGGCATCAGGTAGTCGACGGTGACGGTCGGCGGCGCGGCCGACGTGCTCGTGATGAGCACGAAGGTCTCGAAGAAGTCCGTCGCCGCGCCCTCGGCCAGGAACCATGTGTGGCGCGGCTCGAGGAGCGCCTTCCCGGTGTGGCCGCCCCAGGCGTCGTCGCCCCAGCTCATCGTCCGCTCGGCGATGACCGCGCCGCGCAACGTCTCGACAATGACCGAGACCGCGCGGCCGTGGCCCTGATAGGTCGCATTCGGCAGGCCATTGACGTTGACCGTGTGCCGTCCGTACGCGGCGATGGGGATGTCCTGGACGACGGGCATCGGCGGCGCCGCCTCGCCGAGCTGCGGCATCTGGCCGAACAGCACGGTGACCCGCGCGATGGCCGCGCGGTTCTCCGGGTTGGCGAGCGCGATGCGCTCGGTGAAGAAGCCGGTCGAGCCCTCGGCGAGCTCCCATCGGTTGGGGACGAGCGGACTCGTCCCGCGGTCGAACTCCTCCTGGTTGGTCACGCCGTCCCCGTCGGCGTCGCCGCTCATGTCGTTGATGCCGTAGAGCGCCTTCCACTCGTTCAGCGTGAGCGGCGGGTCGTAGGTGCGCGTCACCTGGAGCGGGCCGGTGGAGTACTTGCCCCACGTGTACCCGCCGCGTGTCATCTCGACGTAGACCCAGTACGTGCCCGGCGCGACGCCGCCCGGGGTGCGCGCGAGATCCCACACGTAGGCGCCTACTGACGCGTTCAGGCCTTCGGCCACGAGCGTCCTGCCGTTGCCCGGGTTGCGGTCGGTGTCGATGTAGATGGCCACCTCGCCCACGGCCGTCGTCGGCAGCGCCGTGTACGGCGCGGCGGCTGCCGCCCACTGGACGACGAACGTGCCCGACTCGTCGGGCTCGTCGTCGGCGGCGAGCTTGACATTCGAAAGCGTGAAGGGCACGTCCAGCCGCCCCTCGTTGATGTCGATGCGGAAGTTCGCGAGGTTCGACGCCAGCGCGCCCCAGGCCTGGCCTGACGGCAGCGTCTGGAGCCCCTCGGTCGCGCAGGTCGGGTCGGCCGTGCCGTACTGCGACAGGTCGAGCGTCACGGTGATCGGCCCGCCGTTGCGCACGACCAGCGCGCAGGTCTGCGCGAACGCTCCGCCACGGTGGGCGGCCGTGCGCCAGAGCACGCGGGCCATGCCGCCCACCCCCGGCCTGTTCTTCGACCAGTCGGAGAGGAACGGGTCGGGGGCGAGTGGATCGTAGCCGGCCGGCACCGGGATGTCGTAGTCGAGCGTGAACGTCAGCCGATGGAAGCGGCGCGCCTGCTCGGGTGTCAGCGAGAACCGCTCGCCGAGGTCATCGTCGAAGAAGCGGACCTGCGAGTCGCTGTGCGGCGCTCCGTACATGCCCGAGTGGTACGCCGTCCCCTTCAGGCCCGTCGGGCCGAACACCGGGTTGCGCACGTCGTGCAGCGCGTTCTGCGGCGTCGAGTAGCGAAGGACGTCCTCGGGGTTGTTCAGGTCCCACGGGTCGCCGATGAGCGTCGTGGCCATGTCCTGGCCACCGGTCTCGTCCGGGTTCAGCACCGTGAAGTGCGGCACGCTCTGCACCGTGAGCGTGGCGGTTCGCGTGGCCGACGCGCCCTGCGCGCGAATCGTCCACGTGCCGGGCGTGAGATGGCCGTAGTCCCACGTGATGGACGAGTTGTCGGGGAAGGCGCCCGTCGCGACGCGGGGGTTGCTGCCGTCCGCGTAGGGACGCAGGTCTTCCGGGAACACCTGCACCGTCTGCGCGCCGTTGCTCGCCGTGATGACGACGTTGCCGCCGAGCGAGGACCAGGCCAGCGTCACCGTGCGCGGCGCCGTGAGCCGTACCCAGTCCATCTGCACCGTCGAGCCGATGGGGCCGTCGCCGAGCGTCAGCCCGAGGCCGTTCACCGTCCCCTGCCATGCCGTGCCGGCGAACCGGTTCGACGGGTACCCGGAGACGTCGGAGAGGCGGATCCGGTAGATCTGCCATTCGTTGGCCGCGCCCTGCGAGGCCACGGGCGCCTGGTTGACCCAGCGGCCCGTGTCGTTGTCGTAGCCCCTGGCGAGGAAGAGCGTCAGACCGATGGGCGTGCCCGCCGCACGGCGGCCCTTCTCCCACAGCACCTTCATCATCTCGGACCCGCCCGCCGCCCAGGAGCGGCGGACGCGGAACGAGAGCCACACGTACCGGCCCGCGTCGACCGGGTACCTGATGCCCGTGCGCTGAACGGCGTTCATCGCGCCCGGGATGCCGCCAAACAGCATCTGGAGTGTCGGGTAGCGCTCGCGGGTGATGCCGGTGAAGACGCCGTTGGCGTGGGTGGGGTACGGCTGCCAGGTGGTGTACTCGTTGCCGCCGTCCTCGGGCGTGTCCTCGCCGAGCGAGTACGTGTAGTCGTAGTCGCCGGGCGCGTCGAAGTCCCACGGATCGCCGATGACCTCGGCCGCGTAGTCGGGGGCGGCCTGCACCGTGCGTGCGCCAGTCCCATCAATCGTCAGCGTCTGCGCGGACGCCTGCGCGCCGGCCGCCCCAACGGCCAGCGCGGCTGCCACGATCCAGCGGAGTCTCCTGCGGTCGTTCATTTCTGTAGCGCGCGATTGCAATCCGGTAATCGCGTGACCGGTGCGCGCCTCTGGCCGACGCCTCGCGCGGACGCACGGGCTGGGGGCCCCCGGCCGACATTCGGCAGCGGGCGCTGGAACTGGTTGGCGACAGCGGGCCCCCGCGGTCGGCCGGGGGCACGACGGGAGGACCTACCGCCGGCGTCGCCGGTTGTGGAGGAGTGAAGCAAGGACGATGCCGGCACACCCGATGAGGCTGATGCCGATGGCCGGCCGCAGCAGGGGTTGCTCGTAGGCCAGGACGACCTCGCGCGCGCCGGCCGGCACGTCGACGGCCATGATGACGGCGTTTGCGGGCTGCCACGTGGCCGGACGTCCATCGATCGTGGCCGTCCAGCCCGCATGCGCGCGCTCGCTCACCAGCAGCACGCCGCCCTCGTCGGCCTCCACCCCGATGCGCCGAACGTCGTCGGCAATCTCGATGCTCGTGACCCGCGCGCGGCGGCCTGCGCGAACGGTCGGGGTCGCGACGACGACGGCGGTCGTCTCAGGGTCGAACGCCGATGTTCCCATTGTGGACAGGTGGCGCTCCAGTGGGGCCGGAATTACATGGTCCACAAACCACGCCGGCGGCCGCGCGTGGGGATTGCGATAGACGTTGAGGTCGCCGGCGTAGGCCAGCTCGGCGCCGGGCACGCGCTCGGGAGCGGAGGAGAAGGCGCGGAACCACAGGGTCCTGTCGACGCGCTCGCCGTCGATGGCGAGCGTGCCGTCGACGTCGGACGGGCCGGCCGTCAGCCACACCGTCGGCGCCGTGCGACTCGTCGTGCCCTCGGCGGACAGCTCGATCGTGAACAGGCGTCCCGCAGACGGGAACGCGGGCGGGAACGTCATCGCGAGCCAGTCGTTGTCGCGGAGGTCGGCCGACGGCACGCGCCGCTCGGCGAGCGCGACGCCCGACTCGTTGACGAGCCGCATCGTCAAGACACCTTCGTTCGTCCTGCCGTAGGTCGCCACCAGGACGTCCACCCGCCTGAGGCCGTCGTATTGCGCCCGGAACGTGAACGTGAGCCGTCGTCCGGGCACGAGGGGCCCCGCGTCGGCATACCCGCCACGGCGGGGCGTGACGTCAACGGGCGAGGTGACGATGTAGCGCGCGGCGAGGACGCCGAGCAGGCGCAGGTCCAGCGTCGGGGATTTCAGGCCGACGTAATCCCATGCCGCCGCGGCCGGTGGCGGTGCACCCTGAGCGGCCTCGAGAAACGCCTGGTAGGCGGCGTCGCCGTGGTAGTCGAAGCCCGTTACCGTGTGGATGCCGAAGAGGCTCCAGACGTGGCCCTCCACGAGCTCCGCGTGGGCGTCCACGGGCGCGACACGCGCGCCGGCGGCGTGCTCGGCAAGCCACGCGATCCCGCGCGTCGCGGGGTAGTAGCGATCGCGAGGCACCGTGGGGTTGAAGCGCCTGTTCGCCTGCGCGAGGTCGCCCGCCGCGAGGACGACGAGCGCGACCGCGGCGACGTCGGCCGCCCACCGGCGGCGACCTGCGAGCGCCATGACGCCGACGAGCGCGGCCGTCCCTGTCCCGATCACTACGAAGCGCCAGACCTGGGCCATCTCGAACGGCTGGAGGCCACGCGCCCTGATCTCGGGCAGGTGCGCAAGGAGTGCCGCGGCCGTAACGCCGGCCAGGAGGGCGAGGGCGGCGGCGGCACCGCCAGCGACGAGCCATCCGGTGCGCGACGCGCGCGCATCTGCAGGGCCAGCGTGGGCGGCCGGGACCTCGCGCCACGTCCTGAGGGCGTGCAGCCCGAGCGCCGCGAGCAGGGCGAGCGCACAGGCGGTGACGGCATACCAGCGGAAGGGATTCGACTGCACCTGTCCCGGCAGGACAATCAGCCACCTCCCGGGCGGCACCCCGTACGCCCGCGTCCCGCTGAGGATCGCGAGGAGGATGGCCACCCATCCGAGGGCCAGCCGCTGGCGCGCCGCCGCGACGACGCCCGCGCCGGCGAGCACCGTGACCGTGATGCCGAAGTAGGCGACGTGCTCCGGGTAGTTGGCGTTCGGGTCGGGATGCCACCAGTTGCCGTGCAGCGGCGAGCCCCAGAAGTCGGGCAGTGCCCACGTGGCGAGGTTGGCCCACCCGGCTCCGGCGGGATCCGCGACGCGCGCCGACGCGGGTGACGTGAGCAGGTTGGCCAGCGTCGGCACCAGCGCGACGGCGCCCAGGCACAGGCCGGCGAGGACGCCGCCAGTCAGCCACAGCAGCGCCGTCAAGCGCCGGTGCCACACAGCCTCGACGAGCGCCTGGACGCCCAGCGCGACAAGGCAGGCCAGGAAGGTGGCCGGATAGCTGCCCACGGCCATGAGCCCGACGGCCGCGGCCAGCGCAGCGGTCCAGCCCCACGGCGCCGGCGCATGGACGACGCGATGCACGGCGAGCACGCCGAGCGGGAGCCATGCCGCCACCGTCGGCAGCGGCGCGCTGAGCCAGGTCAGGAAGTGACCGTTCAGCCCGTAGGCGACGCCCCCGAGCGCGGACGCTTCAGCCGACAGGCCGATGCCGCGCAGCAGCATCCACATGCACAGCGCGGCGACCAGCAGGCGGAGCGGGCCGTAGACCGACACCGCGTCGATGGCCGGCATCAGGTAGAAGGGGAGGCTGAACGGCGAGGCGAGTCGCCCCGTGTCGAGGCCCTGGAAGAAGGCGGGCACGCCCGACAGCCGGCCGGGGTCGAAGTCGGGCAGGTCGCCGGCACGCACCCGTGCGAAGTGCGTCTCCATCAGGGGCTGATGGTAGAAGGCCTCGTCGGAGCGCGTCGGGTTGGTGGCCGGTGCGCGCGGCGCGTCGTGTGCCCACGGATAGAACTGGAACAGGAGGTCGGCAGGCGAGAACACCTCGTCGTCCCGCCACTCGCGGTCGAACACGACGCCCAGCGCCCCGAGCTGCACGATCAGCAGCAGGAGCAGCGCTGCCCGGCGCCGCAGCACCGCACGAAACGGGTCGTCCTTCCTCATCCCCGTCTCCAGCCGCTGAGCCACTCCCACACCGCGACGCTCGAGAAGACGACGACGTCCGACCAGTGGCGCGGCGGGGTCGTGGCAGCCAGCGCGAGGAACGCGCCGAGCAGGATCGCGGCGTCGGCCGCGAGCAGCCACGGGCGGCATGCCGGCACCAGGTACAGCGCGTGGACGGCGATGGCCGCGCCGAGGACGGGCGGGAGGAAGTCGATGCGCCGGCGACGGCCATGTCTGCGCACGATCTCGCGTTCGGCGGCGCCGTAGCGGCGCATCATCTGGCGGAACCAGGCCAGGTGGCCGGGGCGGTGGTGCTCGACATCGGCGCCGGGGACCGACAGCAGCGTGCCGCCCGCCGCCCGCAGCCGGATGTCGAGATCCACGTCCTCGCCGGGCCAGAGACCCTCGCTGAACCCGCCGGCGGCCAGAAGGGCGTCGCGCCTGTACGCGCTGTTGCAGCTGGCGTTGTGCGCGACGGGGCGGACGCTCGTTCCCGCCCCGCGCGTGTAGTCGCTGACGACCGAGGCGAGGCGGAAGAACGCGTCGAAGGCGGCGGCGTCGCGTCCACCCGTCGGGAACACGTTGCGCTGCCCGCTGCCCACGCCCGTGGCGCCCGTCGTCTCGAGCGCCTCGACGAGCCGCGCCAGCCAGTGCGGCGGCGGCACGCAGTCGGCGTCGGTGAACGCCACGTAGCGCCCCCTGGCGTGGCGGATGCCGAGGTTGCGCGCGGCGGACGCGCCGCGACCGGCAGCGTCGAGCACCTGCGCACCCGCCGCCGCGGCCCGCTGCGCCGTGTCGTCGGTTGACCCGTCGTCGACGACGATCACCTCGTGCGACTGGAACGTCTGGGTGGCCAGCGCGGCCAGGCAGGCATCGATTGTCGATGCCGCGTTGCGGGCGGCGATCACGACGGACACGAGCGGCTCGCTCATGACACGGCGGCACGGCGGCGTGCCCGCCACACGACCAGTCGGTTGCGCATGGCCATCGCCCGCTGCACGGGCGGCCAGCGCTTGACCGTCTCGAGCGTGCCCTCCGACAGCCCCACGGCGAGCAGCGCGCGCTTTGTCGCGTGTGTGCCGGCGAAGCTGCGTGCCATTACGTCCTGAAAGCGCCGGACCTCGCCGGCGCGGTCAGCGGCGAAGCGCGGCGATTCGCAGAACCGGCGAAGTGGCTCGACGGCCGCACTCCATGTCATCCCGGCAGCGACACGCGCGAGCGCCGCCCGTGCCTCGGCCGCCGATGCCGGATCGTCGAGCAACGTGGCGAGGGCGTCGGCGAGCGCCGCAGGATCACGTGGCGGCACCGCACGCCCGAGGCCCTCCGCCCGCACGAGGTCGCCGAAGTAGTCGCCCTCGGTGCAGACGATGGGCAGGCGCGCCCAGAGGTAGTCGAGCATCCGCGTGCGGAACGAGTAGCGCGTCTCGAGGTGCGGCACGTGCGTGCTCACGCCGATGTCGGCCTCCGCCAGGTATGCGGCGCGGTCCTCGTAAGGCACCCAGTCGTTGAAGATGACGTGCGAGTCGAGCACGCCCAGGCGCCGTGCCCGCTCGCGTGCCCGCTCCACCACCGCCATCGACTTGACCTGGGGATTCGGATGACGGACGCCCATGAAGAACAGCCGCACGTCGTCGCGGCGCCGCGTGAGCAGCGCCACGGCGTCGATGAGCGTCTCGGGATCCTGCCAGTCGAGCAACGACCCACCCCACAGCAGCACCCTGGCGTCGGGGGGGATCGCCGGGTGGACGCCCTTGAGCACGCGTGCGGGCTGCCCGGCCGCGCGGCGGCGCGCCGTGACCTGCTCCAGCGCCGCGTCGAAGGGGTCGTCGGGCAGACCGAAGGGCACGGTCCGGACGAGGTCCTCGAGGGCCGGGTCGTCGGCAAGCGTCTGCGGGTTCACCCGTCCGGCCGTGTGCAGCGCGCCGATCCAGAAGTCGCGCTGCCGCTCGCTCGCGCACAGGAACAGGTCGCCGAAGGCGAACTGCGCGTTCTGCACGGCGAGGATCGCACGCGCCTCGTCCACGACCGCGGGCGACGGCGTGCCACTGCGGCGCGTTTGCTCGAGGTGTTCCAGCGTGAACGGGCAGTACAGGTCCACGACGACCGGTGCCACCATGCGCGTGAGGAAGGGGTAGCTGTGCAGCGCGAATCCCTGCACCACGAGGACGTCGGCCGACTCGGCCAGCGCGCGCAACTGGCGCGGCGACGCCGGGTCGTAGGCAACGATGGCCACGCGCGGCTCGTCGATCTCGACGGGCCCCGGCGACGCGATTGACACGCGGACGGACCGGCTGAGCACCCGCCCCATCTCGAGCACGCGGACCGCGGGCCCCGACATCAGCCGCCGGAGCGCTTCGTGCGTCACGATGACGACGTGCGGGCGGTCGCCGACGACCGCCTTCAGGCGCAGCAGCTCGACGAGCGCGCGCTGCGCGCGCCTGTACGACGTCCGGCCGTCGAGCATCTCGAACGGGCGGCCGAGATGTGGCAGCAGCGTGGCATCATCCACGCGCCTCCGGTTCTGGAATGCACGGCGCGCCTCCCGGATCTCGGGCAGGTGCGCCAGCACGTCGCCGATGGCCGCCATCCCGGGCAGCGGCCACGACACGAGCAGGCGACGCGGGGCCTCGCCACCAGAACCCGCACCGGTCACGTAGAGATCGGAGGGCAGGGAGGCCGGAGCGTCGCCAGACAGCCATCCGCGCAGCCGGCGCCGTGTGGGCGACGACGCGAGACGCAGGTCCTGCGCGACGCGCAGCCCCGCGAGCCAGAGCAGCGCCGGCAGCATGCGCGGCAGCGAGGCGTCGTCGTAATTGCGCAGCGCAATCCACAGCGCGTTACGTTCCATGAGCCACCGCTTGTGCGAGGACGGCTGCGTCCGCACGGTGGCGCCGTGCCGGTGGTACGCGACCGCTTCGGGCACGGTGCGCACGCCGTGGCCGAGCGCCCGCAGCCGCCAGCCGAGGTCCACGTCGTCGTAGTACGCGAAGAGCTGCGGGTCAAAGCCGCCGGCCTCCTCGTAGGCCGCGCGGGTCACCGCGAAGGCGCCGCCGTTCGGGAAGAACGAATCGGCGAGACGCATGCCCTCGGTGTAGCGCTGCCCGTAGTGCTCCTGGTATCCGCGCGCCTCGAAGCTGGCCGTGCCGCGGACGAAGTCGATACGCCCCCCGTCCCAGCTCATCACCCTCGCGGCGACGCACGCGGTCTCGGTGCGCAGCGCGTCGACGAGTCGGGCGACGAGCGTGGGCTCGACGCGCATGTCGTTGTTCACAAACAGCAGGACGTCACCGGTCGCCGCGTCGACGCCCGCTGCGTTGCCGCCGGTGAACCCCCGGTTCTCGGGCAGCGACACGAGCCGCACCTGCGGGAAGTGCGAGGCCATCCACTCCGCCGTGCCGTCGGTAGAGCCGTTGTCCACGCAGATCAGCTCGAGGCGATCAACGGGGTATTCGCTGGCGAGCAGCGAGGTGAAGCAGTCGTGCAGGTGATGCCGCCCGTTCCACGTCACGACGATGACCGACACCTTCGGCGGAACGGTGAAGTCGACCGGCGGCAGCGACGGCGAGGGGGCCGGCGGGCGGGCAGGTGCAGGGGGCACGCCCGCCTGTGCGGCGCGCCTGGCGGCCTGGCGTGCCTCGACGAGCGCCGGCAGCTCGCGGGCGCACGCGAGGAGAGCGAGCAGCGGCAGGACGGCGCCCGCCTCGTCTGCCGGGAGCGGGTCGCCGCTGGCCCGCACGCCGAGAGCCGCGAGCATCCGCGCACCCACCGAGTCGCGGCCCCACTCGCCGCCGAATCGAACCGCGCCCGCGTCGATGCCCGAGGCGCGCCACGACGAGGCCAGCAGCCGCACGAGCAGGCACCCAAGTCCGGTGCCGAGCTCGGCTTCGGGCAGCGTGCGCACCGCCGTACGCAGCGGATTGCGCCACGCGAGCCACGTCCGGACGTCTTCGGCCAGCGGGTAGCTCGCCGCGACGGACTGGGCCGTCCACGACTCGAGGCGCGTCGTGTCGAACCCGAGCGCCCCGAGCCGCGCGGCGAGGTCGGTCACGGCGCCGACCGAGAGGTGCTGCGGGTCGAGGCCGTCGGCCGCCCGCCATGCGTCGCGACGGACCGCCCAGACGGCAGGGTCGTCGAGGCCAGGCGCGTCGGCCGTCCCGGCGGCGCGGATCATCGCATCGAAGGCATCGGCGTCGGCGTTGCCGGTCATGCCGGTGTCCGGCCCGCCGTCGTCGGCCTGGGGCCGCGCCAGCCACGCGAGCACGGCGGGCGCGGCTGCGCGGCCCTCCACGGCCGCGAGCACCCGGTCGAGGTCCTCGTCGGAACATGGCGCGGCGGCATCCACGACGAGCACGACCTCGGCCTGGACGCGCGTCATCGCCTCGTTCACGCAGGCAGCGGCACCCCGCGGCCGCGCGGGCTCGTCGCGCGCGACGACGACGTCCGGCGTGCTGCCCGCGAGGCGCGTGACGCGGTCACGCAGCGTCGCCGGCCGTGACGGGTCCGGCCAGACGGCGCCGTGCACGATGAGGGCGATCCGCGGGCGGGTCACGACAGCGGGTCCCCGGCGGAGGCGTGGGTCGGCGCGTCTGTCGACAGGGTCGACGGCTCGACCGACCACGTGCCGCCCAGCGTCAGCTTTCCGAAGCGCTCGCGCGTGCCGCCCTCCGTGACGGTGAACGTGGCGACACGCTCGCGGTGGTCGTACGCGTCGATGAGGTCGTAATCGTAAGCCGACACCGACACGACATACCGCCCCGGCAGCAGCGGCAGCCGGTCCACGCGGTACCGCACGACGCCGTCGCCGTGCACGACATCGAGCGGGAGGCCGGCGGTGCGCGTGTTGGGCCCCGTGAGGTGCGTCCCGTCCTCGTGGTAGATCGCCAGCCCGAAGACCGGACGCGCGACGGGCGCGTCGGCATGGAACCGGATCTCGATGACGAGCGGGTCGCCCGTCCGGAGGTCGTGCAGTGGCCGGCCGTCGCCGTCGAGCAGGTCGACACGTGGAATCACGACCTGGCGTGAGCCCCAGCGGTACTCGCCGGCGACGCCGCCGGCGTCAGCCTCGATCTGGTGGTAGCGGCCGATCACGTCGGTCGGCGTCCCGATGGCGACGAGCCGGCCCTGCTGGAGGAGGCAGGCCCGCGTGCAGAGGCGCTCGACGAGCAGCAGGTCGTGCGAGACGATCACCACCGTCACGCCGCGGCTCTGGAACTCCTGGATCTTGCGCAGACACTTGCGCTGGAACGCCTCGTCGCCGACGGCCAGCGCCTCGTCGACCAGGACGATCTCCGGGTCGAGGTGCGCCGCCACGGCGAACCCGAGCCGCATGTACATGCCGGAGGAGTAGTTGCGGACCGGCGAGTCGATGAAGCGCTCGAGCTCCGCGAACGCGACGATGTCGTCGAAGCGCTGCGCGACGACCGACGTCGGAACGCCGTGCAGGGAGGCGTTGAGGAAGACGTTCTCGCGGCCCGTGAGGTCGGGACTGAACCCGGCGCCCAGCTCGAGCAGCGAGGTGACGCGGCCGCGGACCTGCACGCGGCCGCGGTCGGGCTCGAGGATGCCGGCAAGCAGCTGGAGCAGCGTGCTCTTGCCGCAGCCATTGCGTCCGATCAGCCCGAGCGTCTGGCCCGGCTCGATCGTGAACGAGACGTCGTCGAGCGCCCAGAACCGCTCCGTGGTGGCCCGGCCGCGCCCGAACAGTGCCAGCACGCGTTCCTTGAGGCCCTGACCACGCTGGTGATAGAGGGTGAACTGCTTCGAGACTCCGTCGAGGACGACGGCGGCGGCTGACACGGAGGCCAGTATAGCGGGCCCTCGCCCCGGCTCATGCCGGGCTCACGACTCGCCCTTCACCCAGGCTTCGTCGAACACCACGTGGTTGATCACCGTCCGCCGGTCCGACGTGTACACGATGTGGATGCGTCCGTCCCGCCCCTGGAAGCCGATCGGGTAGGCGTAGGTGTTGTCGGCGTCCCCGATGACGCGGCGGTACGGGTACGTGCGGTCGCCGTCGGTCGAGAGCGCGGCCACGAGCGGCGTGCGCTTCCACATGTGGTCATTGAACACGAGCAGCAGGCTGCCGCTCCTCAGCTTCATGAACTCGAGGGCCGAGTTCGGGTTGCGGAACGGCGACGGCGTGCCTTCCGACCACGTCCGGCCGCCATCGCGCGACTCGGCCCGCACCGCCCAGCCGTCCTCGGTCGGCTCGTAGTTGCCGCCGCGACGGCAGTACGCCACGAGGTGGCCGGGAGCAACCTCGACGACGGCGGGCTGGATGTTGCCGTTGGCCGACCGGATGGCGCCACGCGCGGTCCACTCACGCGTGCCGGGGTCGAAGTACAGGAACCGCGACGTGCTTGCGGGCCCCACCTGCTCGGTGTCGTCGCCGGCCTCCAGGTAGACGGGCAGGAGGTAGCCGCCTTCGGCGACGACGATGGGCCTGTTGCGCACCATCATGCCGGCCTCGAGGGCGATCGGGAACGGGTCCGACCAGGTTTGCGCACGGTCGTGCGAGACCTTGGCCTGGATACGCGAGGTGGACCATGTCGCGCCGTAGCGCACGACGTAGAACAGCCAGACGACGGTGTCGGGCGCCTGCCAGATGACGGCGTTGCCGACCGAGCGGAACGGATCGCGCGCGATGACCTCGGGCGCCGACCACGTGTCCGAGCCGGCTGCGCGGCGCGCGCCGTAGACGGCCGTGTCCCGGGCGTACTCGCCTTCGCCGCCGTAGTAGACGAGATACAGGTCGCCGTTGTCGAACTCCTCGATGGCCGCGGGATGCTTGTACGGCCCGGTCTTCACTTCCGGCCCGAAGACCCGTTCGACCTTCAGCTGTGCCCCGGCCGTCCCGGCGGCGGCGAGCGTCAGCAACAGTGCCACGGCCGCGCATGCTGCCATGTTCGAGAAGATACGTCCGTTCATCGAGTTACTCCCCGCCAGATAGCCCGCCATGCCCATATCTCGTGTGTGCACTACAATACGGACCAACCAGCCCGTTCTCGCGCCCGTTTCCTGACCGATGATGCGTCGTCCACCTGCTGCGCGTGCCGCCCGTCCGACCGTGGTCGAACGTGACGACAAGTACTACTCCAAGGTCATCGGCAGGGCGCTCGACATCCTCGCGGTCCTGCGCGAGACGGCGCGGCCGCTGAGCCTTGCCGAACTGACGGCGCGGCTCGGCCTGGCCAAGAGCTCGGTGTTCCGGCTCCTGCACACGCTCGAGGTCTCGGGGTACATCGAACGCACGCGTGACGGCGAGTATCGCCTGACCCCGGACCTGCGCGTCTGGGGCGACGGCCAGCGCGTGACCGCGATGGTCGAGGCCGCCATGCCGCACATGCGCGCCCTCGGGCGCGAGTTCGGCGAGACCGTGACGCTCGCCATGCACTTCGACAACCGCATCGAAGTGGTGGCGACCATCGACAGCCCGCACCTCATACGGATGGCCAACACGGTCGGGCGCATCCTGCCCCCGCACGCCAGTTCGCTCGGCAAGGCCATCACCGCCTGGCAGCCCGAGCACGTGGTCGAACGCCTGCGCCGCAGCTACGGCAACCACCGGTTCACCGAGCACACCATCACCGACGAGGTCGCGCTGAAGCACGCCTACGAGCGGGTGCGGGAGCAGGGCTACTCGACCGACAGCGAGGAGAGCGTGCTCGAGGGGTGCTGCTTCGGGGCGCCCATCCGCGCAGCCGACGACCGCGTGGTCGCGGCCATCAGCCTGTCGCTGCCGAAGATGCGGCTGAAGGACAAGGCGATGGCGCGGCGCATCATCGCGGCCGTCAGGCAGGCGGCCGACGACACGACGCGCGATTTCGCCGCCCTCACCCGCTGACGCCCTCGTCGCCGCGCCCGCGGCGCCCGCGGGACCCCCTGCCGCAGCGCGGCGTTTCGAGATGGAACGCATGGTATAAAAATGGAACTTCGTTCCAATCTATCTCATTCCCATCGAAGAGGGGACCATGCGGACGGACCGGCAATACCTCGTGCGCGCGATCGGCGTGACGGCACTCCTTCTCGGCGCGCTGCTCGTGTGGTCGTCGGCCGGAACGGCGGCGGCTGACGGGGCGCTCGACCTGACGCGTGCCGTCGTCGAGCTCGGGCCCGGCGCCTCGCCGCGCGAGCGGGCGGCCGCCGAGCTCCTCGTCGACGAGGTCGCGCGGCGCACGCGCGAGCGCTGGGAGATCGTGGAGCGGGCCGGCGACGGCCGGCCTGCCGTCCGGTTGCGCACGCTGCGCCGTGCCGACGCGTCGACGCAGGCGGCGTGGCGGGGACGCCGGGCGCCTGGCGCCGAAGGCTTCCACCTTGTCAGCACCCCCGGAGGGGTGGTCATCGGCGGCGCCGACGAGCGCGGCGTGCTGTATGGCGTCGGGCGCCTGCTGCGGTCGCTCGACATGCGCCGCAACCGCGTGATCCTGCCGGCCCCGCTGGGGCTGACCGAGACGCCCGTGGTGGCGCTGCGCGGACACCAGCTCGGCTACCGCCCCAAGACCAACTCCTACGACGGCTGGGACGTGCCGCAATGGAAGCAGTACATGCGCGACCTCGCGGTGTTCGGCACCAACGCCATCGAGCTCATCCCGCCGGTCTCTGACGACGCGCCCGACAGCCCGCACTTCCCGCGTCCGCAGATCGAGATGATGGAGGAGATGTCGCGGCTGGCCGACGAGCTCGGCCTCGACGTCTGGATCTGGTTCCCCGCGCTCGAGGAGGACTACACGACGCCGGCCGCGGTGCAGAAGGCCGTGGCCGACTGGGAAGCCGTCTTCGCGCGCCTGCCGCGGGTCGACGCCGTGTTCGTGCCTGGCGGCGACCCCGGGCACACCGAGCCCTCGGTCATGTTCAACCTGCTCGAGCACCAGACCGCGGCGCTGCGGCGCCACCACCCGCGCGCGACGATGTGGATGTCGCCGCAGGGCTTCACGGCCGAGTGGATGGAGACCTTCTACGGCCTCATGGCGAAGTCGCCGTCGTGGCTGACGGGGATCGTCATCGGGCCGCAGAACCGCGACTCGATTGCCACGGTCCGCGCGCGCATCCCGCCGCAGTACCGCATCCGCCGCTACCCCGACATCACCCACACGATCCGCGCCGAGTACCCCGTGCCCGAGTGGGACCTCGCGCACGCGCGCACGTCGGAGCGCGAGCCCATCAACCCGCGGCCGCGCGACCAGGCGGCCATCTTCCGCAAGTGGGTCGGCATCGCGCCCGACTTCCTCACCTACTCCGAGGGCAACAACGACGACGTCAACAAGATCGTGTGGAGCAGCCTCGGCTGGAATCCCGACGCCGACGTCGAGGCGGTGATCGGCGAGTACGCCCGGTACTTCATCGGGCCCGAGCTCGGGCCTCGCGTGGCCCGGGCGATCCTCGGCCTCGAGGAGAACTGGCGCGGGCCCGTGGACGGCAACCAGTCCATCCCGCGGACGCTCGCGCTCGCGCAGGCCATCGAGCGCGACGCGACCCCGCACGACCTGCTCAACTGGCGGCTCCAGCAGCTGCTGTATCGCGCGTACTACGACGGGTACCAGCAGCAGCGGCTCCGTCACGAGCAGGCGGCCGAAGCGCGGGCGATGGCCGTCCTGGCCCACGCGCGCACGACGGGGTCGCGCGCGGCGATGACGCAGGCCGCGTCCATCCTCGCAGAGTCGGCGACGCCGGTGGCCATCGACCTGCGCACGCGCGTGTTCCAGCTGGCCGAGGCGCTGTACCAGAGCATCAGGATGCAGCTGAGCACCACGTTCTACCGCGCCATTGCGATGGGACGGGGCGCGACGCTCGACTTCGTCGACCAGCCGCTGAACGACCGGGTGTGGCTCACCGACAGGTTCGCCGAGATCGCGGCGCTGCCCACCGAACGCGAGCGCCTCGCGGCCATCGACGCGATCGTGCGCTGGACGGACCCCGGTCCCGGCGGCTTCTACGACGACCTCGGGCGCCCGGGACACCAGCCGCACCTGGTGGCGCCGCCGCCGTTCCGCGACGACCCCGGGCCGTACCACTCCGGCATGACCGGCTTCGGCTGGAACCCGTCGTGGCGGCTGTCCTGGATGACGCACGCCGAGGCGTTCTACGATGGGACGCTCCAGATGCGCTACGACGACCTCGATCCGGAGGCGCGGTACCGCGTCCGCGTCGTCTACGCGGGCGACATGTACAGCCAGACGCCGCGCGTCCGCCTGACCGCCGACGACGTGCACGAGGTGCACGGCCTCATGCCGAAGCCGCAGCCCGTGGCGCCCCTCGAGTTCGAGATTCCGCACGCGGCCACGGCAGACGGCACGCTGACGCTGTCGTGGCAGGCCGAGCCCGGCATCGGCGGCGCCGGGCGCGGCTGCCAGGTGGCCGAGGTGTGGCTGATCAGGGAGCCTCGATGACGACCGGCCCCGTGAGCGCTCCGTGGCGCAGCCCGCTTCGCGTGCGCCTCGACGCCGGCGAACCCGTGGTCGGCCTGACGATCACTTCGACCAGCCTCGACGTCGCCGCGCTGGCGGCGGCCGCGGGTTTCGACTTTCTCTGGGTCGAGATGGAGCACAGCCCGCTCACCCTCGAGACGCTGCGCCACATCGTGCTGGCGACGCGCGCGCTGCCGGCCGTGCCGCTCGCCCGTGTCCCGGCGGGCGAGACGTGGCTCATCAAGCGGGCGCTCGACGCCGGGGTGCACGGCATCGTCGCGCCGTTCACCAGCACGCCCGCGCTCGCGCGGCAGGTGGCCGAGGCCTGCCGGTATCCGCCCGCCGGGCGCCGCGGGTCCGGCGCCGCGCTGGCGACGAGCACGTGGCCGGACCCGGCGTCGTACTACGATTCGGCGGACGCCAACGTGCTGGTCGTCGTCGTCGTCGAGGAAGCGTCGGCCATCGAGGCCGTGGACGCGATCGCCGCGATTGACGGCGTGGACGTGCTGTTTGTCGGCACGAGCGACCTGTCGTTCTCGCTCGGCCACCGCGGACGGATGGACCACCCCGACGTGCTGGCCGCCCTCGGCCGCGTGCGCGACGCCGCGGCGAGGCACGGGAAGGTGGCGGGACTGCCCGTCGCCACGCCGGAGGCAGTGATGCGATACGCAAGCGAAGGCTTTCGCTTCTTCCAGGCGCCGTCCGACCTGACGCTGTTTGCCGACGGCGCGCGACGCTGGCTGTCGCCGCTCGGCCGGGCGGCGGGGGAGCAACGTGGGACGTACTGACTCGACGACCATCACGCGGCGCGGCCTGCTCCGGTCGACGCTCGGCGCGCTCGCGCTGTCGGCGGCGGGCTGCCGTGGCGACGAGCCCGCGTTCCCGGGCCGCGAGATTCGCGTGATCGTGCACGCCGCGGCCGGCGGCATGTCCGACACCGTGGCGCGTTACACCGCGCGCGGCATGAACGAGCTGCTCGGCGTGCCCGTCATCTGCGAGAACCGCGTCGGCGCGATGGGGGCGGTGGCGTTCTCCGTCGTGCGGGACGCGCTGCCCGACGGCTACACCGTGGGCTACACGCCCGTCGAGATGGCCGTGATTCCGAACCTGCGCTACACGGACATCCGCTGGCAGGACTTCGACATGCTCGCGCGGCACCACCGCGCCGCGGCAGTGGTGGGCGTCCCCGCGTCGTCGCCGTGGCACTCGCTGCAGGATCTCGTCGCGGCGATGCGCCAGCCGGGCCGGCGGCGCCTTGCGCTGGGCACGGCGGGGCCCGCCAGTGTCTGGCACCTCGGCGGGCTGTCGCTGGCGCGGCAGGTGGGCGCCTCGATCATCTACGTGCCGTTCCCCGGATCGGCGCCGGCCGTCACGGCGCTGCTCGGCGGCCATACCGACTTCATCGTGGCCGGCGTGCCGGAGCTCCAGGGCGTCGTCCGCGGCGGGGCCGTGCGGATGATCGGGCTGATGAGCGACGCGCGGTCGTCGGCCTTCCCCGATGTGCCGACCGCGCGCGAACAGGGCATCGACCTGGTTTTCGAGGCGTGGGGCGGCTTCATGGTGCCGAAGGGCGTACCGGCCGAGCGGAAGGCGCTCTTGAGCCAGTCCATCCTCCAGGCGTTCGACGACCCGCCCTTCCGCGAGTACTGCCGGACGTCCGGGCTCGAGGTCAATGCCATGGGGCCCGACGAGTTCACGGCGTTCGTGGAGGCCGAGGCCCGGCGCTTTGCCCGCATCGTCGAGGAGGAAGGGCTGGTGACGACGTGACCGGCGCCCGGCTCACCGCCGCAGTGCTGACGGTGCTGGCCGCCCTCGCGGGCCTGGCCACGCTGGGGTACCCCGGCGGCACGCAGGGCGTGCCCGGCCCGGCGCTGGGGCCGAGGCTCGCGGCGATGGCGCTGCTCGTCACGGCGGGATGGCTGACGGTGCGCGCCGACCCTCCCGCGCTGCACCCGCTGTCGCGGCAGCGCGCGCGGGCCATCGCCATCACGTGCGCGAGCCTGCTGGCCTACGTCGCGCTCTGGGACGCGGTGCCGTTTGTCGTGCGCACCGGCGTCGCGCTCCTGCTGTTCCTGCGACTGTTCGAGATCGCCTGGCGCCCGGCGGCCCTGGCCGCCGTGGCGCTGGCCGTCTCGGTGTTCGTCGTGTTCGAGCGCGTGCTCGCGATTCGCCTCTGACCCACGTCGCGTTCCCACACCCGTCCCCGCAATGCCCGATCCGTCACTGCTCCTGCACGTGTTCCTCTCGGCCGACAGCTGGCTGTACGTGATCGTCGGCGTGGCCCTCGGCGTGCTCTTCGGCTCGCTGCCCGGGTTCACCGCGACGATGGGCCTCGCGGTGCTGACGCCGTTCACGTTCCGCGTGCAGGCCGACCAGGCGCTCGCCATGCTGCTCGGCCTGCTCGTCGCGGCGGTGTTCAGCGGCGGCATTCCCGCCATCCTGCTCAACACGCCCGGGACGCCGGCCTCCATTGCGCTTGCCTGGGACGGCTACCCGATGGCCCGCGGCGGGCGCGCGGGCTTCGCGCTCGGCCTCAACGCCATCGCGGCGTTCGTCGGTCTCACGATCAGCCTCGTCGTGCTGTCGGCCGTGGCCCTGCCGCTGACGCAGGTCGCGCTCCAGTTCGGGCCTGCCGAGTACTTCGCCGTGGCCCTCTTCGGGATCAGCACCATGGTGGGCGCCTCGCAGGGGGCCATCGGCCGCGGCCTGGCCATGGGGTTCCTCGGCCTGCTGCTGTCGTCGATTGGCCTCGACGCCATCACCGGTTACCCGCGCTACACCTTCGGGCAGGCGGAACTGCTCGATGGCGTGTCGTTCATCGCCGTGATGGTCGGCCTCTTTGGCGTCGCCGAGGTGCTCATGCAGATGGCCGGCCCCCCGCGGACGCGCGACGGGGCGACGGCCGCGTTCACAGGCATCCTGCCGACGTGGTCGGACCTGCGTCGGCTCGCCAGACCCGCGATGTCGGGCACGGCCATCGGCGTCGGCACCGGCCTGTTGCCGGCGGCCGGCGCGGACGTGGCGGCCATCATCGCGTGGGATCAGGCGCGGCGCATGTCGCGTGCCCCCGAGGAGTTCACGAAGGGCTCCGCCGAAGGGGTCGTCGCCGCCAGCACCGGCGCCAACGCCAGCATCGGCGGCTCGCTCGTGACGACCCTGGCGCTCGGCATCCCGGGCGACTCGGCGGCGGCGGTGCTCATCGGCGCCCTGCTGATGCACGGGCTCCAGCCGGGTCCCCTGCTGTTCCGCAACAGGCCGGACCTCGTGGCCACCGTCGTGGCGCTCGTCTTCATGGCCGGCCTGTTCACGGTGATCTGGGGATTGCTCGGCGCCCGCTACCTCTCGCATCTGCTCCGGCTGCGGGACGAGTACCTGTGGGCCGCGGTGCTGACCATCAGCCTCGTCGGCACCTACGCGCTGAACCAGTCGGTGGGCGACGTGTGGACGGCCGTGATTGCGGGGCTCGCCGGCTTCGCGCTGCGACGCTACGGCTTCCCGATGGGGCCGCTGGTGCTGGCGCTCATCCTGGGACCGATGGCCGAGTCGAACCTGCGGCGCGCGCTGGCGCTGTCGGAAGGCAGCCTGGACATCTTCGTCACCCGGCCCATCGCGCTGCTGTTCCTGGCACTCGCGCTGCTGACGCTCGGCTGGCCGTTGCTCAAGGCACTGCGCATGCCGAGACCCGCGACCCGCTGACCGCATATCGCGGACGGCAAACCGCGGACCGCTGACCGCTGACCGCGAACCGCTGACCGCCTGGCGCGGACCGCTGGATGGGGCTGTCGCATGAGGACGGCTCGGAGAGCCGTCCCTACCGGAGGCGCCAGATAGTGGCGGCGATGTAGCGCTCGGGGCCGCGGGTGTCGTTGTAGTAGTAGGCCGTGACGAATGCGCCGTCCGGGCGCATGACCGTTCGCGGGTATCCGAGGTCCCAGTCGCTCGCGTCGTCGCGCAGCGTGAGCGGCGCCTGCCACGTCCTGCCCTCGTCCTCGCTGACGACGACGCGGATGCCGAACGGCGCCGCGCGATGCCCGTAGACCGCGACCAGCCTGCCGTCCGGGAGGCGAGAGAGGCTCGCGGGATTGCCGCGGCCCGTGTCGGCGGCCACGACCGCCGCCTCCCGCCACGACACGCCGCCGTCGCGCGACCGATAGCCTTCGAGCCAGTGGCGGCCGTCGTCGTGCCGGCGAATGACCGTGTAGAGGTGGCCGGCACCGAGCGACACGGTCGCCGGCATGATGCGATAGCCGGCAGGCTCCGGGCCGATCCATCCGAGGCGCTCCCACGACATGCCGCCGTCGCGGGTGCGCAGCGTCACGGGACGGCCCTCGCGCCCGTCGCGCTTCATCGCCGTGATGAAGACGAGCAGCTCCCGCGGGCTGACCACGAGGTGGTCGGTGCGCGGATCGTAGGTGGGGCAGTCGAGCGCGGGCACGTGCCACGGCCCCGACCACGTGCGGGCGCGATCCTCCGAGACGAACAGCCACGCGCCGGGCCGATCGTGTGCCTTGCGGAACGTCAGCGCGAGGCCTGGTGCCGTGAAGTCGAGCGGAGCGGTCAGCGGCCGCGACTCGGGGACGACGGGTGTCAACCCTTCCGCCTTGACGCGCTCCGGCCTCGGGACCGGCCGCAGCGGCGCGGGCGTCTCCGACGTCCACGTTCGTCCGCCGTCGCGGCTGCGCAGCAGCGCGTGGTCCTCGGGCCTGCTCCTGTCGATCGGGTGCCGGTCGGGATCGCCCTCGCGCAGGACGCCCTGCGTGCAGCCGCAGACGATCTCGTCGTCCCACGCCCAGATGCCGTGGTTGGCCGGCCACCCGCCGTAGCGTCCGGCCACCCGCCACGCGTCCACGTGGCGTTCGACGACGATGCCGCCCTGGGTGCCGGCTCCCCGCAGCACGCGGCCCGCGGCGACAGCGGACGCGGCCGTCGCAAGGAGCGTGCGGCGCGAGATGTGACGGGTCATCGGCGCACGTCCTCCTCGCGGAGCACGACGTGCCGCACGGTCTTCAGGTTGTCGCTGAAGGTCACGTGCAGGCGGCCGTCGCGCGCCTGGATGATCGACGGGTAGTCGAACCGCTGTCCCGGCGCGTCAGCAATCTGGCGGGTCCACGGCCAGCTCCGTCCGCCGTCGTCGGAGATCGAGATGGCGAGGCGATCGCGCTCGCGGCCGGTGTGGTTGTTGTAGACCATCGCGAGCCGTCCGCTGGCCAGCCGGATGGCCTCGATTCCGCCCGACGGATTGGGCAGGCCGCTCGGCACGGCCTCCGACCACGTGAGGCCGCCGTCGCGCGAGTCGCTGCGCGCGATGATGCCAAGGCCCCGGGCGTCGCGGAAGAACGCCGCGAGGTGGCCGCCGCCCAGATCCACGACGGACGGCTGGATCAGCCCGAGCGTCGGCACCGGGGCCGACGTCGTCCACGTGGCGCCGCCGTCGCGCGTGATCATCATCGCGGCGAGGTTGAAGTTCTCGTTGGCGAACGGCACGAGCAGCGCGCCGTCCTCGAGCACCACCGGGTGGGTTCGCGGCATCCACCCCAGGCGGCGGGCGTACGGGTCTGCCAGCCGTTCGAGCAGGCGCGTGGACCGTGCCGCGACCTCCACCGTCCGGCCGTCGGCGTAGCGCAGCCGCTCGGCTGCCTGCGCGACCGTGGCCATGAGCCCCGGCGGGCGAGGCAGCAGCACGTGCGCGTCGTCCCAGCGCGGCGCGCCGTCGCGGTCGTAGTCAGACGACACACGGGCCTGGGGAAGCGCGGTGCCCCACGCCCCGTCGGGCACGCCCACCAGCGTCGCGAACACGAGCCACAGCCTGTTCCCGGCGTCGATGGCGAGCGCCGGGTTGTTGTCGGGGAAGCCGGCCGTGTCGGCCAGGATCACGGGCTCGCTCCACGATCGCGCGCCGGCGGCCCGCCGCGCGCCGGCGATGCGCACGTCCTCGCGCTTGTCGCGGTCCCGGCCCTCGAACGGGCCGTCCTCGGCGGGGTCGGCGTTCTCGTACCAGGCGACGTAGAGGGCGCCCGACGGCGTCTCGACGATCGACGAGGCGTGCACGTGGCCACGATCGCTGGTGAAGACGACGTCGGCCTCGAGGCCGGATGCGGCGCCGGACTGCCCCTGTCCTTGCCCGGCCACGATGGCGCCGGCGGCAAGGACGAGCGCCGCGGCCAGCAGCAGGACGCGGCCCGCGGGCGTCATGCCACGACCACCGACCGGCCGAGCGCCTCGCCCACCTGCTCGTACCACGAGGGCAGCCACGCACGCAGCGACTCGACCTGCGCCGCGCGGCGGCTGCTCAGCGGGAGCGGCAGCGGGCCGGTGTCGATCCCGCGGGCGGCAAGGCCCACACGAATGCCCCAGGGGGTCGGCAGCACGCTGATGCGCGCGATGACCGTCTTCAGGAGGCCGAAGAGCTCGGAGGTGCGCGCGGTGTTCCCCGTGCGGGCCGCGCCCACGAGGGCGACGAGCAACTCGGGGCAGAAGCCGGCAATCCCCGAGATGCTGCCGTCCCAGCCGGCCGCCATGGCCTCGGGGATGACGGCGTCGTCGCCGGCGATGAGCCGCCATGGCCGGTCGCCGCGGCGCTCGGCCAGCGTCGCGAGCCGGTCGCGCGTGCCGCTGCTGTCCTTGATGCCGACGATGCCGGGCACGCGCTCGAGCAGGTCGAGGATCGTGTCCGTCTCGAGCGGCGTCGTGAAGGACGGCAGGTCGTAGAGCAGGACCGGACCGGGCAGTTGCGACGCCACGTGTTCGCAGAAGGCGGCCAGGTCGTCCTGCGCGTACGGGAAGCACACGGGCATCGACAGCAGCACCGCCCTGGCGCCCGCGTCGAACGCGGCCAGGCCGAGCGGCACCACGTCGCGGGGCGAGGTCGCGCCGATGCCCACGAGCAGCGCCGACGAGGCGGGCAGGCGCGCGGCGACGCGACGGATGATGGCGACGCGTTCCTCGCGGCTCGTGTGCGGGAACTCGGCGGTCGCGCCGCCGAGGCAGACGCCCGCGACGTCGGCCGCGAGCAGCATGTCGGCGACGCGGTCGACGGTGGGGAGGTCGACCGCCCCCGACGCGTCGAGGGGGGTGGCGAGGGCTGCAATCAGCCCGGAAAGCGACGGCACCCCGGAGGGTGCCGTCGCGGTGGGAGATGTCGTCACGCGCGACTCCTCAGAACCAGGTGCGCACCGCGAACTGCAGGATGCGCGGGTCACCGGCCGTCGTGATGCGCCCGAAGTTGCCGGACGTCAGCGTGCTGTTCGGCAGGCCGAAGTTGGCGCGGTTCAGCGCGTTGAACGCCTCGGCACGGAACTGCACCCGGTACCGGTCGCTGAACACGAACGTCTTGAACAGGCCGACGTCGAGCACCGCGTACCCGGGACCGCGGTACGCGTTGCGGGCCGACGTGCCGAACGTGCCGAGCGCGTTCGGCGCGAACGCATCGGTGTTGAACCAGCGGCTCAGCCTCTCCTCGGTCGACCTGTTGTCCGGCAGGTCGGGGTCGCCCACCAGGTCGGCGCGCTGGCTCGTGTTGCCCACCCGCGCGTTGTCGACACCGCTGCCGACCGAGAACCCGAGGCCGCTCTGCAGCGTCAGGATACCGGTCACCGACCAGTTACTCAATGCGGCGTTCAGCGCCGCGTTGTCGAAGCGGCCGGGGAGCTCGTAGAGGAGCGACGCCACGAACACGTGGCGGCGGTCGAAGTTCGAGTAGCCCCAGTCGTAGTACGGGTCGAACGGGTTCGACTGTGTCGTCCCGTTCTGCTTGTTCTCGGACGTGTCGTCCTTCGCCGAGCCCAGGGTGTAGTTGGCGAGCATGGAGAAGCCGTTGCTCAGGCGCTTGTCGAGCGTCAGCTGGAGCGCGTGATAGCTCGATCGGCCG
Source organism: uncultured Vicinamibacteraceae bacterium (assembly GCA_964430855.1). Lineage (GTDB taxonomy): Bacteria > Acidobacteriota > Vicinamibacteria > Vicinamibacterales > Vicinamibacteraceae > JAEZDP01. Next base: position 12,503 of record CAYSHC010000023.1, on the reverse strand, counting down.
ATCGACTCGATGCTGGTGATGTTGCCGAAGAGCGGGTAGAGGGGCCGGCGTTCGTTCGTCGTGGCCGTCGTCGCCCCCGGCTCGTAGATGGCCGGGTTCAGCTCGACGCCGAGCGCCAGGTGGTCGCCCCGTGACCCCGCGTAGGCCGCACGCACCATCCAGCTCGGGAAGATCTCGTGCTCCACGGTGACGTGCCACGACTGGAGCCGGCCCGGTCGCATGTCGGCCGCGTAGCTGAACGCGTTGTGCGGGAGCGTGAACTCCGCGTCGCGCGGCGTGTTGAACGGGTCGACGGGAAAGGGGTTCACGTTGCCGGCCCACGGGTCGTCGATGCGGTTGACGTCGTTGCCCGTGAAGCGCACCACCGTGCCGAACGGGCCCTGGGTCGCCTGGCTGTTGGTCGTGATCGTGTTCGGCTTGTCGTAGAACACGCCGTACCCGGCGCGCAGGCTCGTGCGACCCGTGCCGAACACGTCGTAGGCAAAGCCCAGGCGCGGGCCGAAGTTCCACCACGTCGCGTCGTAGGTGCCGTCGCTCACCCCCGGGTCGCCGGGGTAGACGGCGCCGACGGGCGCGTTCGGGTACACCTGCGACTGCTGGCCCGGCCGGTACGCGCCGATGCGGTCGTTGGCGTCGGTGTACGGGATGAACGGATCCCAGCGGACGCCGAGGTTCAGCGTGAGCTTCGGCGAGACGCGCCACGTGTCCTGCACGAACGCCGACAGGTAGTGGAGCCGCGTGTTCTTGTACTCGCCGACGCCCTGCTCGAACTGCTGGAAGTGGCCCAGCAGGAAGTCGGCCATCGCGTTGCCCGTGTAGCCGGCCGCGTTGTTGAACGTGTAGCGCCCGTTGCCGCGGAAGTTGTTGACGATGTCGCCGCGGCCGTACGTGTAGTCGACGCCCGTCGCCAGCTCGTGCCGGCCCCGGCTCCAGCGGATCGTGTCGACGATCTGGATCTCGTCGCGATTGAACTGGTTGGTGTCGCCCGTGTTCAGGGTGAACCAGCCGCCGATGGCGAAGTACCACTGCGGGTTCGCGTCGTTGTACACGCCGCGGATGCCGATCGCGTCGTAGGCGGGCGGCAGCGTCTGGTAGTTGTCGTTGCTCGTCCGGTTGAACGTCACCACGAGGTTGTTCAGCAGGTTCGGGCTGATGGTGTAGTTGTCGTTGAACGAGACCACCGTGTTCTGCCAGGTGCGCCCGAAGTTGGTGGACAGGTAGTTGTCGGGGTCGAGGTGCGAGGGCTGCGACGCGCGCGACACCCAGAAGCGCCCGAAGACCTGGTGACCGTCGTTGAAGCGGTGGTCGACCCGCGTCAGGTACTGATGGTCGTCGAGCTGCTGGGGGATCGAGTAGCGCAGCTGGTTGGCCGGGTCACCCGCGCGCGGGGCCGGCAGCGGCACCTTGTCGAGGATGGCGAGCGACACCGGGTTCAGCCGGTCGGCGGGGATGACGTTGCCGGGGAACGGCTGGCCGGTGAGCGGATCGCGCAGCGGGGTCGACAGCGAGGAGAAGTCGCCGGCGCGCTGCGCCGCCGTGGGCACCAGCGCCGTCGCGTCACGCGGCACACGTCGCTCGAGCGTCCCCTGGTACGACCCGAAGAAGAACGTCCGGTTGCGCACGATCGGGCCGCCGTACGTGCCGCCGAACTGTTTGCGGTTGAGGCCGTCGTCGACCCCGGGCGTGAAGAAGTTGGTCGCGTTCAGGCTCGAGTCGCGCAGGTAGCCGAAGGCCACGCCCCGGAAGACGTTGGTGCCCGCGCGCGTCACCGCGTTGACGACCGCGCCCATCTGGCGTCCGTACTCCGCGCTGAAGCTGTTGGTCTGCACCGAGAACTCCTGGAGCGCGTCCGGATTGGGCATGGGGTTCGGCGCGTTGCTGTAGTGGTCGTTGTTCGACCCGCCGTCGAGCACGTAGTTGGTCGTGTTGGCACGCGCGCCGCCCGAGGACACCGGCTGCACGCCGGGATAGGTCGCGCCGGAGGTGAGGCTGGTGCGCGTGTCGGTCTGCACGCCGGCCACCAGCTGCATCAGCTGCGTCGGGTTGCGGCCGTTGAGCGGCAGCTCCTCGATCCGCTTCTGGTCGACGACGGTCTTGAGCGTCGAGGACGTGGTGTCGACGGTGGAGGTCAGGCCGCTGACGGTGACCGTCTCGGTGAGGTCGCCGACGCGCAGCGTGGCGTCGAGCCTGGCCTCCTCGTTGACGCGCACCGTGACGTTCTCCACGCGCACCGTCTGGAAGCCGGCCAGTTCGACCTCGACCACGTAGGAGCCCGGGGCGAGACCGCGGAGGACGTACTGGCCAGTCTCGGACGAGACCGTGGCGGTCACGCTGCCGGTCGCGTCCGCCGTCGCGCGGACGGTGGCGCCGGGCACCACGCCGCCCTCGGAGTCGCGGACGACGCCTGTCACGCCACCGGTGGTGGTTTGCGCCGCGGCGCCGGGGACCATCACCCACAGCGCCAGGAGCACGGCAGACACCGTGCGCAGATGCGTCCAGCTCATGATGCCGTCCCTTCACGCACCGGGAAATCGGCCGTGGCCGACCGTGGAGGGCGGCCGGCCACGGGGCGGGCACTGGCCCACCGGGAGAGGGGAACCTGGTGCGTCGCCCCAAATAGATAGCGACTCCGGATGGATGTCAACTAAAATGAGACACCACCATCGTTTTTGAAACGCCACGCTGCCATTTGCCAACGCGAGGCGCCCTGCGGTAGCGTGGCGCCGCATCCGGTCATCCCCGTCCGCCCGTCGCGCGTGCCCGGGATGGCGTATCGACGAGGTGTCTGCCCGTGTCGCTGACGCACCTGCAACCCACCCCCCTCCGCGTAGGCCTGCTCGACTTCGGTGACGGCCGCGACTTCCTGAGCCAGCCGCTCGCCCCGGTGCAGCGCCAGTTCCGCGACGAGCTCGCGAACCGCCTGCGCGCCGACGGCATCGACGTCGTGCTCGGCGATGACGTGATCTGGCGCAACGACATCGCCGTGCGCAACGGCCGCGCGATGGCCGCCGCCAACGTGGACGTCGTGCTGTTCAACTTCTCGGTGTGGGCGTGGCCGCAGTACGCGCGCGTCGCCGCGCAGTTCTGCCCGCAGCCGATCGTCATGTTCTCGGGCGTGAACCCGCAGTACCCGGGCCTCGTCGGGATGCTCGCCAACGCCGGGTCGCTCGCCCAGGCCGGCTTCCGCTACTACAAGACCTTCGGCAACCTGGCCGACGACGCGACGTACGCCACGCTGAAGAGCCGCCTGCTCGCCGTGGCCGCCGTGCGGCGCCTGCGCGGCCTCACCTACTGCCTGATCGGCGGACGCTCCCTCGGCATCGACACGACGGTCATCGACCCGGCGCAGTGGATGGCGCAGTTCGGCATCGACGTCGACCACGTCGACCAGCTCGAACTCGTCCGGCGCGCGGAGCGCGAGCTGGCCGAGGGGGCGCGCGTGGCGCCCGCCGTCGCGTACCTCGAGGCCCACGTCCGGAAGATTCACTGGACGGCGCCCGACGCGACGTTCCGGCTCACGCGCGAGCTGCTCGAGCGCCAGGTCGCGATGTACTACGCGGCGATCGACCTCATCGAGGAGTTCGCCTACGACTTCTGCGGCATCAAGGGCCAGCGCGAGCTGACCGAGCACTTCGCCACGGCCGACGTCGCAGAGGCGTTCCTCAACGACCCTTACCACCCGGACGGCACGCCCAAGCCGCCGATCGTCTGCTCGACCGAGGCCGACTCGGACGCGGCGCTGACGATGCAGATCTTCAAGCACCTGGCCGGCACGCCGGTGCTGTTTGCCGACGTCCGGCATTACCACGCCGATCTCGGCCTCTGGGACCTGTGCAACAGCGGCGAGCACGCGACGTACTTCGCCGGCCGCAGCACTGACCCCGCCGTGAACCTCGCAAGGACCGAGTTCAAGCCGCAGGGCTTCTACTTCCCGGCGGGCGGCGCCTCCGTCTATCACGTGGCCGCGCCCGGCCGCGCGACGCTTGCGCGGCTGACGCGGCACGCCGGCCGGTACCGCATGACGATCGTCCCGGCCGAGATCGTCGACCTCGGCGAGCGGGCCGACGAGGTGGCGGCCATCAGCCAGGACAACTGGCCGCACGCGTTCGCGCGCTTCGACTGCACGCCCGAGGCCTTCATCAACGGATTCGACTGCAACCACATCCACGGGGTGTACGGCGACTGGGTGGCCGAACTGCAGACCGTGTGCGACGTGCTCGGCATCGACTGCCAGGTGCTCTGACGTGGCCTTTGCAATCGGCATCGACTTCGGCACCGAGTCGGCGCGCGCCCTGCTCGTCGACACGGCCACCGGGCGCGTCGCGGGCAGCGCGACGGCGCCGTACGCCCACGGCGTCATCGACGAGCGCCTGCCGGGCGCTGAAACACGGCTCGGCGACGAGTGGGCGCTCCAGCATCCGCTCGACTGGCTCGACGCGCTCACGACGGCCGTCGGCGGCGCGCTCGAGGGCTCGGGCGTGTCGCCTGCGGACGTCGTCGGGCTGGGCATCGACTTCACGGCGTGCACCGTGCTCCCGGTGAAGGCCGACGGCACGGCCCTCGCCACGCTGGCGGCATGGGCGCAGCAGCCGCACGCGTGGCCGAAGCTGTGGAAGCACCATGCGTCGCAGCCGCAGGCGACGCGCGTGACCGACCTGGCGGCGGCGACGGGCGCGGCCTGGCTGCCGCGCTATGGCGGGCGGATCTCGTCGGAGTGGCTGCTCCCCAAGGCGCTCCAAATGCTCGAGGAAGCGCCCGACGTCTTCGCCGCGGCCGACCTCATCGTCGAGGGCGGCGACTGGGTGGTGTGGCAGCTCACGGGCCAGTTCGCCCGCAACGCCTGCGCGGCCGGCTACAAGGGCCTGTGGCACAAGCGCGACGGCTATCCGTCCGACGACTACCTGCGCGCGCTGCACCCCGCGATGGCGGGGTTCTACACGACGCGCGGCGGCGGCCAGCCCGTCGTCCCGGCGGGCGCGCCCATCGGCCACCTGACGCCGGCGTGGGCCGGGCGTCTCGGGCTTGCGACGGGTACCGTCGTCGGCGCCGCGGTCATCGACGCGCACGCAGGCGTGCTCGGCAGCGCGGCCACGCGCGCGGGCGACCTCATGCTCATCCTCGGGACGTCGACGTGCCACCTGCTGCTGTCGGAACGGGAGGTGCCCGTGCCCGGCATGGCGGGCCTCGTCGAGGACGGGATCGTCCCCGGGCTGTTCGCGTACGAGGCGGGGCAGGCGGCCGTCGGCGACATCTTCGGCTGGTTCGTGGACGCGCTGCTGCCGGCCGACGTGCGGCACGAAGCGGACGCGTCCGGCGTGTCGCCGCATGACGTGCTCGAGCGGCGCGCCGCGGCGCTCCGGCCCGGCGCCTCGGGCCTCGTCGCGCTCGACTGGTGGAACGGCAACCGCAGCACGCTGGTCGATGCCGACCTCAGCGGGCTGCTCGTCGGTGCGACGCTCGCCACGCGCGCGGAGCACGTCTACCGCGCGCTCATCGAGGCGACCGCCTTCGGGACGCGCGTCATCGTCGAGGCACTGCGCGACGCGAGCGTGCCCGTGGAGCGCGTTGTCGCCGGCGGCGGCCTGACGCGTAATCGGCTTCTTATGCAAATCTACGCCGACGTCCTCGGGCAGCCCATCGAGGTGGCCGCCGCGTCGCACGCGTCCGCACTCGGCGCGGCGATGCTCGGCGCGGTGGCGGCCGGGCCGGCGAAGGGCGGCCACGCGTCGGTCGCCGAGGCCGCCGCAGCCATGGCGCCAGCCCCGCTCGAGGTCTACCAGCCCGACGCATCGGCGCACGCCGCCTACGACGAGCTGTTCGACATCTATCGGGAACTCTACGACCACTTCGGCAGGGGCACGCGCCTGATGCACCGGCTGCGCGCGCTCCGGCGCGAGCCGCGATAGCATCGCGGCGTGCGTCACGCGCGACCGTCGCCCTTCGGGGCCGCCGTCTTCGGGCTGTTGCTGCTGTGGCAGGTGTGGCGCCTGCTGTTCACGCCGCACGGCGTGGCATCGTCATGGACGACGCGTGCCGGCCTGCCCGTCGTGTCAACGGGCGGCGCCGGCATCGCGCAGGACGTCCTGATGGGGGCCGACGGCTTCGACGGCCTCTGGGTGCGCGTCGTCCGCGACCGCGGCGCGGTGCCGCGGGACGTGCGCCTCCTCGTCACGCTGTCGCACGTCAGGGACGGCAACGCCGTGCCGCTCGAGCGGCGGATCGTCGCGCTGGGCCGCGTGCGCGAGGGGGCCTGGCACGTCCCGTTCCGGGAAGTCAGGGCCTCACGCGGCATGACGTTGCGCGTGGGGCTGCAGCACGTCAGCTCCGCCGACGGCAACCCGCTCGCGCTCGCGGCGCGCCCGGACCGGGCGTTTCGTGCCGGCCGGTTCGAGGTGGACGGCATCGAGCAGTGGGGCGCGCTCGTCTTCGAGACGACGTCCAGCCGCGCAACGCTGCCGTACTGGAAGGACGAGATCCTCGCGCCCTGGCCGGCCTGGGTACGCTCGTGGCCCACGGTCGTCGGCGTGTGGCTGCTCGGCAACGTGCTGCTGGCCGTCGCCTGTTTCGGCGTGACGTCTGTGCGGCCCGCGCGCGTCCGGCGTCATGACGCCATTGCGCCTGGCGACGCCGCCCGCCCCGCGCCCGAGGTCCCTGGCGCGTACGCGGGCAGCGCGGCGCGTGGCGCGCTGCTTGCCGGCAGCCTCGTCGCCCTCGGCGGCGTTGTCCTGGCTGCCTGGCGCGGACCTGACGTCCGCGTCATCCCGTTGTACGAGCACCTTGCCGAGGCGCGCATCGAGGTGCCCTCGTCGCTGCACGACGCGATCGCGATACAGCGCGCCGGCTACCAGGGGCGGATGCTGCGGGCGATCGTCGCCCTCCCGCCGGCCCGCATCGCATGGAACGTCCAGGTGCCGAGGGGCGCGCTGCTGCTCGGCCTCGCGGGCATGCGGCCGGACGTCTGGGACAAGGAAGGCGACGGCGTGAACATGCGGGTCTGCGTGGTGGACGGCGCGGGTACCACGACGCAGGTCGCGCGATTCACGCTGCTGCCGTACAACATCTGGGAGCACCGGGCGTTTCACCCGTTCCGCGTGTCGCTCGACCCGTGGGCCGGGCAGGAGGTGACGGTGGTGTTCGAGACCGATCCCGAACGCTGGGGCAACGCCGTCAACGACGTGCCCGTCTGGCTCGACCCGCACATCGCCTGGCCGCGTGGGCCGCAGTGGGGAACGGGCGGGATCAGGCCCGTGAATCAGCGGAGCAGCGGTCCCCCCTGCCCGTGACGCCCCCGGGTGGCGAAGCGCCGCTAGACATACTCTGCGAATCTTCGCTGCGCGCGCCCGAACACCGCCCAGCCAATCGTCAGGCTGGCGAGTGCCATCGCGGCGAGCAGCAGGAAGGTTGGCGCGGACGGCACGTCATGCCGCACCGCGATGTCCTGGTACGCCGTCACGAAATGCAGCATCGGGTTCCACTGCAGCCACCGCCCGATGTGCTCCGGGACGATGCTGACCGCGTAGACGATGGGCGTGAGCCAGAACCAGATCTGGAGCGCCACCTCGAGCAGGTGCCGCGCGTCGCGCACATAGACGTACGCCGTCGCCATCAGCAGCGCGAGACCCGTGGTGAAGGCTGCCTGAAGCACGATGAGCGGGATCAGCGCGGAGAGGGCGGGCGACAGGCCCACGCCCATGACCAGCGCCACGGGCACGATCACCGTGTACATCAGCAGGAACTGCACGAGCTGTGACGACACGGCGCCGAGCGGCAGCACCACACGCGGGAAGGCGACCTTCCGCACGAGCGTCCCGTTGTCGACGATCGAGCTCGTGGCCGCGCCGAGCGCACCGGTGAAGAACATCCAGGGCAGCAGCCCGCTCAGCAGGAAGAGCGGGAACGCCTCGATGGGCACGCGCATGACGTAGCGGAACGCCACGGTGTACACCGCGGCCATCACCAGCGGGTGCAGCAGCGACCATGCGAAGCCGAGCACCGAGCCCTTGTACTTGATCTGGAGGTCGCGTCGGACGAGGCCCCGCAGCAGGCCGCGATACGCGTAGAGGTGGCGGAGGTCGTTGGCCGCCATGGCGCGCCGAGTGTAGCATGCGCGCCGATGCCCGAGCCTGCCGCGTCGCGGCGGCGCCAGCGCGTGGAGCGTGTCGCGGTGTGGGCCATCGCCGTCGTCGTCTGTTGCTGGTTCGTCGCCCCCGTGGTCAACTTCCGCCATCTGGCGACGGCCGCGTACTGGGGCGATGTCCGGCTGATCGCGTGGGCGCTGGCCTGGAACCATCGCGTGCTCACGGGGCAGGCGTCGTCCTACTGGGACGCCAACATCTTCCACCCCGCCGGGCAGACGCTCGCGCTGTCGGAGCACGTCTTCGGCATCGCGGTGCCTGCACTGCCGCTCCACCTCGCAGGCGCCGACGCGATGCTCGTCTACAACGTCGCGTGGCTCGCCTCGTTCCCGCTGATGGCCATGGCCGTGCATGCGCTCGCGCGGCAGACGGGCATGGGGGCGACGGCATCGCTCGCCGCGGGACTGCTCGCCGCGTGCAGCTTCGTGCGCATCCAGCACGTGGGGCACCTTCAGCTGCTGTGGTCCTTCGGCCTGCCGCTGTCGCTCGCGTACCTCGACCGCTGGGGCATGACGCCGCGAGCCCGCTGGCTGGTCGCATGGGTGGTCGCGGCCCTCTCGGCCTGCCTCGCGTCGTGGTATCTCGCGATGCTCACCATCGTGGCCACGGGCGTCTGGGCGGTGCCGTGCACGTGGCCATACCTGCGCCGTCGCGACTGGCGCCGCCTCGCGTTCCTGGCCGCGGCGGTCGCCGTCGTCGCGGTCGTGCTGTGCGTATTCGCGCGGCCGTACCGCGCGCTGCCGCCGGGCCCCGCTGACGAGGCTCGCGCCAACTCCGCCGACCTGGCCGCCTATGTCGTGCCTGCCCGGGCGACCGTCGTCGGCCACTGGCTCTCCGTCAACGGGTCCACGGCGCCCCGGTGGAGCTTCGGCGAACGCACGCGCTTCCTCGGATGGACGACGCTGCTCCTTGCGCTCTGCGGCACGGTGACGGTGGTCGGCACGGTCGCCCGCTCGTTGCGGGTCGGCCGTACCGATAGCGCCGCTCCTCTGCCGCGCCGCCTGCCGGTCGTGGTCGCCATCGGTGTCCTGGCGTTTGCGCTGAGCCTGGGGCCCGGCGACCCGGACGGGCTGCCGACGGCCTTCGACCTGCTGCGCGGGCTGCCGGGCATGGCACTGGTCCGCGCCCCCGCGCGGTTCTCGTTGATCGTCTCGATGGTGGTGGCCCTGCTGGCGGGGCAGGGCCTCGCCTCTCTGACCAGCCGCCGACGCTGGCTGGCGATCCCGCTGCTGGCCCTCGCCCTGATCGAGGTCCGGCCGTTCCACTACGAGCTCCCGCCGCCACAGCCGGAGCGCATCTCGCCGCTCTACGACCACCTGGCCCGGCTGCCGGCCGGCCCCGTCGTCTCGTTGCCCGTGGCCTGGGGCACGCCGCTGTCGTGGTACGACGCCGACTACCAGTGGTACGCGACGCGCCACTGGCACCCGATCGTCAACGGCTTCTCGCGTGGCGAGCCGCCCGGCCACGCGGCGCGCATGCAGAAGCTGGCCTCGTTCCCGGCCGACGAGGCGCTCGACGCGCTGTGCACGGCAGGCACGGTCTACGTCGTCGCCCACGCGGCGCGGCCGTTCGCGGACTTCCGCCCGGCCATCGCGGCTGCAGCCTCGCAGCCCCGCCTGCGGCCCCTCGCCCGCGACGGCGACGATCGGCTCTGGACGCTCGAATGCCCCGAGGCACCCTGAGCACTCCCCGGATCCTCCCCTCCCTTCCTCCACTCGTGCCTTCGTGTAGCATGCTCGCCAGCGATGAAGGTGCCACTGCTCGATCTCGCGGCGCAGTACGCGCCCATCCGCAATGACGTCGTCGCCGCCGTCACCCGCATCGTCGACACGCAGCAGTTCATCCTCGGGCGCGAGGTGGCGGCGTTCGAAGCGGAAGTGGCCGCTTACCTCGGCGCGCACGACGCGATCGGGGTGTCGTCGGGGACCGACGCGCTGCTCGTGGCGATGATGGCGCTCGGCGTCGGTCCTGGCGACGAGGTCATCGTGCCCACCTACTCGTTTTTCGCGACGGCGGGCTGTGTCAGCCGCGTCGGGGCGCGGCCGGTGTTTGTCGACATCGACGCGGTGTCCTACAACATCGACGTCGCGCAGGTGCAGGCGGCGCTGACGCCGCGGACGAAGGCGATCGTGCCGGTGCACCTGTACGGTCAGGCGGCCGAGATGGACGCCCTGCTGGCGGTGGCCGGCGACGCCGGGGTCCCGGTCATCGAGGACGCGGCGCAGGCCATCGGCGCGACGTACCACGGCAGGAAGGTCGGCACGTTCGGGCGCGCGGGCTGCTTCTCGTTCTACCCGAGCAAGAACCTCGGTGCGGCGGGCGACGCCGGGCTCGTCACCGTGCCGGACGCGACCCTCGCGGAGCACGTGCGGCTGCTGCGCGTCCATGGCGCCAGGCGCACCTATCACCACGACGAGATTGGCGGGAACTTCCGGATGGCGGCCATCCAGGCCGCGGTCCTGCGCGTGAAGCTGCCGCACCTCGAGGCCTGGACGGAGGCGCGCCGGCGCAACGCCGACCGCTATCGTGCGCTGTTTGCCGCGCTGGCGCCCGACGTCCCCGTGTCGCTGCCCGTCGAGCTGTCCGAGCGGCGCCACGTCTACAACCAGTTCGTGATTCGCGCGGAACGGCGCGACGCGCTCCAGCAGTGGCTCCAGGCGCGCGGGATCGGCTGCGAGATCTACTACCCGGTGCCGTTCCACCTCCAGCCGTGCTTTGCCAGCCTCGGCGGACGGCCCGGCCAGTGTCCCGTGGCCGAGCAGGCCTCGCAGGAGACGCTGGCGCTGCCGATCTACAGCGAGCTGACCGAGGCGCAGCAGCAGTACGTCGTCGAGACGATCGCCGCCTTCTACCGCCAGTCCTGACGCATGCCGAGCCTCACCATCCAGATCTTCATCGGACTCGGGCTCGGCGTCGTCCTCGGCGGGCTGGCGCCCGAGGCCGGCACGGCGGTCAAGCCCCTGGCCGACATCTTCCTGCGGATGATCAAGATGATCATCGCGCCGCTGATCTTCTCGACGCTCGTTGTCGGCATCGCCGGCGCCGGCGACGTGAGGTCGATGGGCCGCATCGGCCTGAAGGCGATGGTCTACTTCCAGATCGGCGCGGTCATCTCGCTCGTCCTGGGCCTCGCGCTGGTCAATCTCTTCGAGCCGGGCGCCGGTGTGCATGTGGTGGCCCCGGCCGCCGACGAACTCGCCGGCATGGCCCAGCGCCAGCAGACCGGGTGGGACATCGTGCTGCACATGTTCCCGACGTCGATCTTCGACGCGATGGCGCGCGGCGACATCCTCCAGGTGGTGATCTTCGCCACCTTCTTCGGGGTGGCGCTCTCGCTCATCGGCGAGAGCGGGCGCCCGGTGATCGACTTCTTCGAGGGCGTCGCCCAGGTGATGTTCCGGTTCACCAGCCTCGTGATGGCCTTCGCCCCCGTCGGCGTCTTCGCCGCGATCGCGGCCACCGTGGGCGGCAAGGGCCTGGCCATCCTGCTGACGCTCGGCAAGCTGGTGCTCGTCATGTACGCGGGTCTCGTGATCTTCCTGCTCGTCGTGATCGGAGGGGTCGCGGTGATCATCCGCGTGCCGTTCCTCACGTTCCTCAAGGCGATCCGCGAGCCGTTCGTCATCGCATTCACGACGGCCTCCTCGGAGGCCGCGCTGCCCAAGGCCCTCGAGGTGATGGAGCGGTTCGGGGTGCCGCGCAACATCGTCGGCTTCGTGCTGCCGACCGGCTACAGCTTCAATCTCGACGGCTCGACGCTCTACCTGTCGATTGCCAGCATCTTCGTGGCGCAGCTGGCGGGCATCGAGTTGACGCTCGGCCAGCAGCTGCTGATGATGCTGACGCTCATGCTCACCAGCAAGGGCGTGGCGGGCGTGCCCCGCGGCGCGCTCGTCGTGCTGACGGCGGCGCTGACGACCTTCGGCCTGCCGCTCGAGGGGGCGGCCATCCTGCTCGGCATCGATCAGGTGCTCGACATGGGCCGCACGGCCATCAACGTCACCGGCAACTGCCTGGCCACGGCCGTCGTGGCCCGCTGGGAAGGCGTACTCGACGATTCGCGAATCGAGGCGTTTCGATGAAGCTGCTCGTCCTCGGAGGAAGCGGTCAGCTCGGCGGTGCGTTCGACCCCGCCCACTGGGCGGCGCACGAGGCCTCGCCGATGGCGGGGCACGACGTCGTGCGGGTGACCCGCCGCGAGGTGGACGTCACTGACGCCGATGCCGTGCGGCGGGCCGTGACCAGCCATGCGCCCGACGCCATCGTCAACTGCACGGCCTACACCGACGTGGATGGTGCCGAGACCGACGCGCGCACGGCGCTGGCGGTGAACGCGCTGGCGCTCCGCACGCTTGCCGAGGTCGCCGG
>CAYSHC010000022.1:0-49283 GCA_964430855.1 uncultured Vicinamibacteraceae bacterium | reverse complement strand
CCTCGGCTCGAAGGCCATGAGCCACGCGGCCTGCGTGCCGCCGCCCGAGTTGCCCGCCACGGCGATGCGGGCAGGGTCGACGTCGTTGCGGGTGAGCAGGTAGTCGAGGGCCCGCCTGCCGTCCTGCACCATGTACGCCGCGAGCGTGCGGCCCGTGAGCAGCACCTGCTGCCCGGTCATCACGTGCTCGGGCACGCCGATGCCGACGCGTGACGTGCCCGTCGTCTCGTCGAGGTACTCGAGGCGTTCGCCCTGGCCCGGCGGGTCGTAGGCGAGCACGACGAAGCCGCGCCGCGCGAGCGAGATCCACGCGTGCTGGTAGAGCGAATGGGCCTTGCCCACGTCGGAGTGCCCCGCGGTGCCGAGGACGGCCGGGAACGGCCCCTGGCCGTCGGGAACGTACGCCAGCGCCGTCACGCGGTAGCCCGGCAGGCTGTCGAAGATCACGTGCTCGATGCGGTAGCCGTCGCGCTGCTGCGTTCGCGTGACGCGCGCGTCGAGCGGCGCGTCGGTCGTCGGCAGCGGACCGACGACGTCCCGGAGGATCTCGCGGACGCGTGACTGGCGCTCGCGGACGCCGTCGGCCGTCGTGATGGCGTCGATGCCGCGGCCCCGCGCGGCGAGCGCGGTGTACGCCTGAGCGTCGAGCCACTCGTCGAACGCACGTCGCTCGGGCGTGACGGGGGCCGGCGGCGTCTGGGCCGACATCGCGGCCATGCACAGCGCCACGGCGCACAGCAGCGGGAGCGCCGCCCGGCGGGGCGCTGAACCGGTGAAGGGAATGACCATCATCGTTCGCTGGATCCTTCCGTCATCGCCGGCGCCTGCGTGGCGACCGGCATGATCGGCGCCGGGATGTCCCGGCGCACCCACAACTCGTACGCGACACCGCGCCTCGGCCCGAGGCTCCGGCGGTGCCACCAGAAGGCGGCAAGCTCGCCTGGCCGCGGATGCTGGAGCCACTCCACCCACGTGCCCCACATCGAGAAGCGCACCGCGTGCGGCTCGTGCGTGGCCGCGAGCCGCTCCGCCTGCTCCCGCAGGTCTGGCGTCGTCCGGCGGGCCGGCACGAAGACGAACGGCGTCGTCGGGGGCGCCTCGAGGCCGCTGCTTCCGACATGCGTCCCGGCTGCGTGCCGAAGGTACCACTCCGCGGGCCAGGCGGCATCCGGGGTCGTCTGGAGGCAGGGTCCGTCCCCGCGCTCGAGGGTGGGACACACCTCGACGAGCTGTCGCAGCAGGTGGTGCGTGTCGGGCGCATATTCGAGCTGCACCAGGGGCTCGGCAGGGTCCGAGCCCGTCCACGCCACCACGGCGTACTGTCCCCACGCCGTCAGCGCAATCGACGCGGCGGCGCCCGTGGCCACCGCGGCGCGCACGACCGTCGTCGGCCATCGGCGTTCGCGCGCGACGCCGGCGCTGTTGCCGACACCCGTCCAGGCGCGCGCGAGGGCCGTACCCGCGATCATCAGCCACGGCAGCATCACGTGCACTGCCAGCCACGGCACCTTCTCGCCGGCATAGCTGTAGAGCAGGAGCTGGCTCGCGCCCATCCACACCCACCACACGCCGGCCTCGTCGCCCGCTCGCGCTCGCCCCCGCGCCAGCAGCCAGCAGCCCGCACCCGCGGCGGGCAGCACGGCGAGGTGCACGGGCGCCACGTGCAGCCAGGCCGTCGTCCAGGCCTCGAACGGCCACGCCGCTGCCGCGAGGAGCACACCCAATGCCAGCGCGCCGCTCGACGTCAGCCACGGCCGGCGCGCCTGACGCCACGCGCCGGCGAACGCGATCACGGCACCGGCGACGAGCAGCGGCTCGTAGAGCGCGATGAGCGCGACGTAGTAGTGGAACGGCCCGCCGAGGCGTTGTCGTTCGTTCATGTCGGCCCAGTACGCGATCGGGTCGACCGCGGCCGCCCGGAGCGTCGCCGCGAGCGCCTCGCCGGTGCCGGCCGACGCGAGGATGCTCCTGAACGTCGAGGCAAACAGCACGGCGCCGACGAGCACGGTCGTCGCGAAGGCCGCCACGACTGTCGCGCGCGAGGGCCATGCCAGCTTTCGCCGCACCTCGAGGTCACGCGACACCAGCCGTCGCACGACCGGCCATGCCGCGATGGCGCCCGCGACGAAGAGCGCATTCAGCTTGGTGCACCATGCGAGCCCGAGGGCCGGAACGATGAGCCACGCCGCGTGCCGCACGCGCCCCTGCGACCAGTGCCAGCGGCCCCAGGCGACCACTGTCGTGAGGAGCAGGATGAGCGTGTCGTGGTTGTCGAAGCGGGCGTAGTACGTCCAGACGGGGGAGAAGGCCGCCAGCACGCCGACGGCGACGCCGGCCCGCATGCCCGCCTCTCTGACCGCGAGCCCCATCAGCGCAAGCGCCGCCGCGATGCCCGCCAGCGCCGGCACGAGGCGGCCCTGCCAGAGGCCGGGGCCGAATACCTTCGTGGCGCCGGCCTGAAGGTGGTACAGGAGCGGACCGTGATAGGCGGGCGACGCGCGGTAGTCCCCCTCGAAGGCGAATCGCTCGGCGAACCACTGGTGCACCATCTCGTCGTGATGCGGCTGACGGTCGCCAAGCCCCGCAAGCCGGGAGGCCGCCGTGATCGCGGCCAGCGCCACAAGCAGCAGCACTGCGCGGCGGCATGCGTCGTGGCGGGGCGGCAGGGCGGCACTCACGCGTGGGTCACCTGACTCGCAGCAGGACCGTGTCCTGCTCGTCGAACACGACGTCGGCGACGTCGGCGAAGCGACGCGCGGTGAGAGCCGGATAGGTGCGACGCTCCACGGGGCCGACCACAACGTACCGCACGGCGGCGGCGGCCAGCCGCGGGCCGAGGCCATCGACAGGCCCGTCGTACAGCGCCTGGATGTCGGCTGTCCGCGCGGCGAGCTCGGCGTCCCAGCTGTCGCCGCGACGCCAGAGCCGTTCGTGCTCCAGCCAGCCGAGGAGCGTCGGCTGACCGGTCATGAACGAGATGCGCGATCGGTACGAATACGAACGTCCGGCGGCCTCGAGGACGACGTCCTCGGGCTGCGCGTGCTGCCACAGGTACCGGATGGCGGCGGCGTCACCGGGCCATCGCCGCTCGAGGGCGGCAAGGCCATTCAGGCTCGTCGCCGGCTCGCGCTCGCGCCAGCGTGCGGCCAGCACCACTGCCGAGGCGACGACGGCGCCTCCGGCCAGGACGGCGAGTGCGACGTGCGTCCACCTGCGCATGCCCGGTCGTGGCTCCGTCCACAGCACGTGCACGACGGCAGGCATCGCCAGCGACAGCAGGACGATGGCGTGCAGGTGCAGCTTGAAGACGACGTTCATCCGCCGCAGCGGCCAGCCGTAGACGTCATCCACCCATACCGACTCCGCGAGAAGCAGGAGGCCCAGGGCCGACAGCACCAGCGCCGTCGCCGGCATGCCGAGCGTCATTCGCCGCCGCCAGACGCCGAACGCGACCAGCGCGAGCAGTGCCCGGACCTCGAAGCCCGCTGCCAGGGCCACCGTCGAGGCCACCGCCGCGCACGCCGTTGTCCAGCCTGCGCTCCAGCGGCCGCCCAGGGCGACGATCACGGCGGGCAGCAACCACGTGCCGAGGACGAGCACGAACCGGACGGGCGGGCTGGCCTCCCATTCCCACCCGACGGGCACGGCGGGCGGGCGGAACGTCTGCACCACCGGCCAGGCCAGCAGCAGCGCGACGGCAGCCGCGGTGGCGCATGCCAGGGGGAGCAGGCGCGGCACGCGCCGGCCGAGCAGCGCCAGGGTCCAGCAGGCGCCGACGAGTCCCGGTGCCACGTCCCAGCTCGACGTCAGCACGCAGGCCGTGGCCACGGCGCCGGTCAGCGCGACCAGCGGCACGACGAGGCGTCGCCGGGCTGCGTCGTGCGTGACTTCATCCAGGCGCAGCAGCAGCGCTGCCAGCAGCACCAGGAGCGGCATCGCGATGACATGTGGGTGCAAGTCGCCCCACGTGAGGCTGAAGAAGGGGAACTCGTTGATGGTGCCCGGCAGCGTCCGCGTCGGCTCGAGCCCGGCGGGCAGCCGCCGCTCGCGGAGGACGAGGTCCATTGCCGTGAGTGGCCCCGCGAGGACGAGTGCTGTCGGGGTCACCCATGCCCATCCGGTGCGCAACCGGTGGCCGATGCCCCACGCGCCTGCTGCCAGCTGGGCCGGCAACGTCGAGACGATGAAGTTGTAGCTTGCCCACGGCGGCTGCTGGGTGAGCACCGCGAACGGCGCCCACCAGGCGTAGCCCGCCGCGTGGTAGTTGACCTGATGGCCCGCCAGCCACGGGTCGACGGGCAACGGTGTCTGCTGCGCGAGCATCGCCGCCAGCAGCGCGTGGTCCATCGGCCGCTCGGTCCCTTCGATGGACGGGCTCCACGACCGGACCAGCGCGAAGCCGACGAAGGTCGCTGCCGTGAGCAGCTCGGTGCGCGTGAGGAGGCGTGCCGGCGGAGGGGGCGTATGCGACCGCCGGGCCACCAGGCCCGCGGCCGCGATCACCGTCGCCATGGCGACAGCGACCACCGGCATGGTCAGCGGGCGGCCGCCAACGGCGGTCAGCAGCCAGGTGACGAGGCCGACGAGCAGGGGACCCGTCAGGCGCGACAGTGCGTAGCCCTGGTCGGCCCAGTCACGAAAGAGCGGGCGCGCGACGAGAAAGCCGGCGGCCGCCGCCGACCAGACCAGCGCGACCCAGAGCAGGACGGACCACCCGCCTGGCGGGACGTCGTGGTTCACTCGCGCCCGCTACGGCGTGTCGTCAGAACTCGTCGACGAAGGTGGACGTCTGCAGATTCGACCCGCCGGGCTTCGGCGGCCGCGTGGGCGTGACCTGCCTGGTAACGGAGGCGACCTTGCCCTGCTCGACGATGCGAGGAGTCACGTACGGCTTACGGGTCTGACGATGCGTGTTCATGCTGGCTCCCAACCGGCAATCCTGAAGTTCGTGGCGTGAAGCATACCAAAAGCCGAGCTTGGCGTCACCCTCTTGCCCGGATGCCGTCGGCAAGGAGGGCGACGGTCTCGGGAATCCGGACGCGATCCCTTGGGCGCGAGAGGCGCCATACCGGACAGGCGCCCGCGATCGCCGCGCACTGCCGCAGCGCGGTTTCGGCCTGAGGAGGCCGGAAGACCGGCGCGCAGTACGCGTGGCCGATGAGGAGGAGAGCGGCCTCGACCGGGGCGACGGGTGTCAGCGCGACCTCCGCGTCCCAGGCAAGGCACACGATTCCGGCGACAGGGACGCTCTCGCGTGGGTTGTCCGCCGGCAGCCTGCGGACCGTCTTGCCGTCAGCCTGCCACCCCTCACCGGCGGGCAGCGCGGCCGGCGCGCCGTCGGCAAGCCGCACGATCGAGGGCATGCGGCGCGCGGCCCATTGGTCCCGATGGGCGTCGAGCACGGCGAGGTCATCGGCCACGACGCCGTAACCGGCAGCGGCGCACGCGGCCGCGAAGGTCGACTTGCCGTCGCCGGAGTGACCCGTCACGAGGACGGCCATCCCGTCGATCTCCACCACCGAGGCGTGCAGCACCAATGTCCCGCGCTGCATGAACGCCAGCGCGATGGCCGAGCCCGCGATCTGCTGCGATACCGCCGCGTCGTCCGCGCCGGCGTCGGGCCACGTCACCACGCGGCGGCCGTCCTCGACGAGGAACCGGCCGACGCCGGGCACGACGTAGCGGACACGACATGCATCATGGTTGTGCGCGTTCGTTGCCGGCGGCCGTGGCAACGCGTGGCGACGGCCATCGAGCACGATCAGGTCGGCTCGCGGCCTGTCCGCGTCGGTGAGCGGGTCCGTCTCGCGCAGGCGTACCTCCGACTCGATTTCGAGGCCGGCGATGCGATAGCGCCATCGATGCGTACGTGAGGTCACGGGTGACGCGTCATTAGACATCATCGGCGGACATCATTAGGCTCTCGGTGACGTGAGTTCCTTCCCGCCATCCAGTCACGACAACACGCATTCTCCTGGACGCATCGTGATCATCGGCGCCGGCCCCACGGGGCTTGGCGCGGCATTGACGCTGACCGCGGAGGGCCACGACGGCGTCGTGCTCCTCGAGCAGGACGACGAGGCCGGCGGCCTGGCGGGCAGCGTCCGTGACGGGGCGGGGTTCACATGGGACCTTGGCGGGCACGTGCAGTTCAGTCACTACGAGGCCTACGATCGACTCCTCGACACCGCACTTGGCGACGCGTGGCTGCACCACGAGCGGACCGCCACGATCCGGCTGCTCGGGCGCGACGTGCCGTATCCCTTCCAGCATCACCTCGACGCGCTGCCCGAGCGCGAGCGCGCCTGGGCCACCGAGACGCTCGCGGCCGCGACGAAGGCGCCTGCCGACGACAGCTTCGCGGCGTGGCTCGCGGCGACGTTCGGCGACGGCGTCTGCGAGCTGTTCTTGAGGCCGTACAACCAGAAGGTCTGGCAGCATTCACTCGAGGACATGAGCGCGACGTGGCTCGGGGAGCGTGTCGCGCGTCCACGCACCGCGGAGGACGCCGGCGGCTCGCGCGCGTCATGGGGGCCGAATGCCACGTTCCGGTACCCCGCACGGGGCGGCACGGGCGCCATCTGGACGGCGGCCGCGCGGATGCTCCCGCCGGGTGTGCTTCAGACGGGACGCCGGGTCGTCTCGGTGGATGCGTCCGCGCGCGTGCTCACGCTGGCCGACGGTGCGCGCGTGGCCTACGACGTGCTCGTCGCGACCAGCCCTCTCGACGCGCTCGTCCAGGCGACGCATCCCTTGCCCGACAGCGTGCGAGCCGCTGCGGGCGACCTCGTCGCCAACTCGGTGGAACTCGTCGGCATCGGGGTCGGCGTGCCTCCCTCCGAGCAGATGCGGCGGCGTACGTGGATGTACTTCCCGGAGTCCGCGAGCCCCTACTATCGCGTCACCGTGCTCTCGAACTACGCGCCGGCCAACGCACCGGATGCCCGCTGCTACTCGCTGCTCGCAGAGAGCAGTCATCCTCGCGACGTGACCGTCGATGCGCAGGAGCTCGTCGCCGCCACGCACAGCGGCCTGGTTCGCGACGGCCTCATTCCGGAGGGCGCGCCGCTGCGCTCGACCTGGCACAGGACGCTGTCGCGCGGTTACCCCGTGCCCACCCGCGGACGCGATGCGGCGCTGCGCGTCATCCACGAGGCTCTCGAGCCGCTGCGGATCTTCGCGCGTGGGCGCTTCGGCGGCTGGAAGTACGAGGTGTCGAACCAGGACCACAGCTTCATGCAGGGCGTGGAAATCGCGCGGCGCCTCCTGCGAGGGACGCCCGAGATGACCTATCCGCACCCCGACGTCGCCAACGGCCGGTACCACCGTGACTGACACGCTCGACGTGACGCTCGTCGTACCGGCGTACAACGAGCGCGCGACGATCGCCTCGTCCATCGCGGCGTGGCTCGACGTCCTCGCCGCTGCCGGCCTTACGGCCCACTGCGTCGTCGTGGACGACGGGTCGACGGACGGCACCGACGCGGCGCTGGCGGAGGTCGCAGGCGCGCTGCCGCACGTCAAGGTGCTGCGGCAGGCGAACGCGGGTCATGGTGCCGCCCTGCTGCGCGGCTACCGCGCTGCCACGGGCGCGTGGGTCCTGCAGGTGGACGGCGACGACGAAATCGGGCCGCGGCATTTCGGCGAGCTGTGGGCGCAGCGGACGGAACGGGGCCTCGTGCTCGGACGGCGGACGCACGCCGACCGCGCGTTCATCCGACGGTGCATCTCGCGCACGGCCGCCGCCTACGTACGGCTCGTCTCGGGCGCGCGCGTGCACGACGCCAACGTGCCGTATCGCCTGCTCCCGCGGACGCTGCTCGTGCAGTTCCTCGCCTCGCTGCCCGACGGCACGGTGGCCCCGAACCTCGCGATGACGATCTTTGCCGGCCTGCAAGGCTGGGAGGTCAGGGAGGTCGCCGTCGTCGAACGTCCGCGTGTGCCGACGCGACGGCCGCTGGGCGGCCTGCGGTTGTGGCGGACCGTGCTGCTGGCGTTCAGCCAGAGCCGGCGCTTCCGCGACGCCGCCCGTCAGTCGACCCGTTCATAGATCCGACTGACCCCGTGGCTGAAGACACGGCGCCAGCGCCCGTCCGCGTCGTACTTCGCAAGGCCAGCCTCCTCGTAGTGCAGCCGCTCCAGCCGCCCGACGATGACGTAGCGGATGTCGTAGCGACGGGCGATGGTCCACGCTTCGTCCTGTGACGTCGTGTCGTGGAAGTGGCGCCCGTCGCGCACGCGGCGTGCGATGACGCTGTCGGGCAGGGCCATCCGCTGCTGCCGCGCGTGCCACGTCCATCCGAGCACGGTCGGCAGGCCGGTGTGGGCGCTGATGCGTGCGTCCCACTGGTAGCTGTCGGTCTGCGCCTCGATGATCGTCGGCGTGCCGGGAACCTCGTCGAGCAGCTACCGGATGAGCGCGGCGTCCTCGGCAAGCGGCAGCGGCGTACCCGCACCGGTCACGATGGAGGCCTGCGCGAGAAGGCTGGTGCCGTCGAAGCCGCGCGGTACTTCCGGCGCCATTCGGCGCGCAGTCGTGGGACGGTCGCGGTCAGCGGACAGGAGCATCGCGATCGCGACGCCACCAGTGGCCGCAGTCCACGTCGCCGATGCAGGCGAGTGTCCCGTGGCGGAATGGCAGGCGACCGTGGCGTATGCTTGTCACGGCAGATGCGTTCCATGTCCCGGACCACGACCGAATCGCGATTGGCCGCCCGCGAAGATGTCCTCAGCTGCAACGTCGGCGAGGACGGCGCGGTGCTGCTCGACCCACGAGCCGGCATCTACCTGGGACTCGAGGGATCGGGCGCGGTGATCTGGGCGCGGCTGTCGCGTGGCGCGGCGACGATCGCCGAGCTCTGCGAGGCGGTGGCGGCAGACTACGAGGTGACTGCGAACGCGTGCGAGCCCGACGTCCGCGCGTTCGTCGACGACCTGCTGCGGCGCGGTCTCGTGACACGGATGCCGGAAGAGGCCAGCGCAG
Source organism: uncultured Vicinamibacteraceae bacterium (assembly GCA_964430855.1). Classification (GTDB taxonomy): domain Bacteria; phylum Acidobacteriota; class Vicinamibacteria; order Vicinamibacterales; family Vicinamibacteraceae; genus JAEZDP01. The sequence continues at coordinate 40,300 of CAYSHC010000022.1, read as the reverse complement.
CACATGGCGACTGAGTCTGCCCGCGCGCGCCTGCGCCGTGTCGTCGCCGCATGGGCACTGACCGCGCTCGTGCGCCTTGTCCTCTCACTGTGCTCCTGGCCGACAGTGCAGGTGCTGGCGGACCGGGCTGCCAGGATGCCGCTGCGCCTGCCGCCGGAGGCACCATGGCGGACGGCCGCGCGCGTCACGAGGGTGGCGCGGGGCGTCCCCGGCGCGACCTGCCTGACGCAGGCGCTGGCGACGCGGGTCCTGCTCGCCTGGCATGGCCAGGCCGGGGCGGTCATCCGGTTCGGCGTCAGGCACGACGGCGGCGCACTTGTCGCGCACGCATGGGTCGAGCACGAGGGACGGGTCGTCATCGGCGGACCTGACGTGGGCGCCTACGTGCCCCTCGACGGGCCGTCCGCGACGCATGCTCGCTGACGTCCCGGGCCTGCGCCCCATCGTCCTTCGCCACTTCCTTTCCCCGGCGGGACCGGCGGAGGCACGCGCGGCGACGCTCATCCGCCGCGCCTCGCTCCACGCGCTCCTCGTCCACGTCGCGGCGCTGGCGCGCGCCGACGACTGGCCCGCCGGGATACGGCACCCCCTCGAGGCCGCGCGCCGCCAGCAGGCCTTCGACGCCCTCCGGCTCGCTCAGGCGCTCGGCGACGTCCAGGCGGCATGTGACGCAGAGGGGCTGCGACTCCTCGTGCTCAAGGGCCTCGCGCTGGCCACCGTCCTTCACGGCGACATCGCGGCCCGGCAGAGCGGCGACATCGACGTCCTGGTGTCGCCGGACGACTTCGGGCGCCTGGTCGCACTCCTGGAAGGGCTTGGTTACGTGATCGAGGCGACGTGGCGCGGGCTCTCGCCGGCGGGCCTGCGCCACGCCGCCCGGACACAGCACGAGTTCGTCTTCCACCGCGCCGACGGCGTGACCGTGGAAGCCCACACGCGCCTGACGACCGCCTTCATCCCGTACGTCCCGTCATTCGAGGCGCTCTGGCGCGACAGGCAGCTGGTGCGCCTTCAGGGACGTGACATCGCCACGACCGGCTGGAGCGACACAATAGTGCACCTCTCGACGCACGGCTACCGGCACGCCTGGGCGCGTCTCGGCTGGCTGTGCGACATCGCGCACGTGATGGCGCGCGCCGACGTCGCGTGGGACGAGGTGGAGCGCCGCGCGCGGCGGCAGCGCGAGTGGGTCGCCGTGACGGGCGCCCTGCTCCTCGCCCACGAGGTGCTCGGCGCGCCGATGCCGGCGCGATGCCCGACGATGCCGGCGCGGAGCCGGCGCGCCGCCGCGGCGGTCGCGCAGCGGCTGGCGGCGGGCCGCGTCAACCCGACGGGCCGCGACATGGTGGCCGATCACTGGCGGAGCCGCGACAGCGTTCCGGAAGCGCTCCGCTACCTCTGGCGCGTCGCGACGACGATGACGCCCGCGGACTGTGTGCCCGGCGACACCTGGCCGCCATCACCCGCGACGCGGCTGCTGCGGCGTCCGCTGCGGCTGCTGCGGCGCTACGCGATCGGCTCGTGAACGGCGGGGAGACGGCAAGCGCGCGCCGGTTTCCTTCACGTGGTCCGCCGGCTCACGCGTCGCGCCACGACCGCAGGCCGAGGAGCTTCTCGCCGAGCGGCGTCAGCTGCGCGGTCCCGTAGCGCGTCCTTTCCCATTCGCGCGGGTCGCCGGGGAAGGCCGCCCGCTTCGGCGCCTCGCGCTCCCGCCAGCTCCGGATGCGCGTCTCGCGCTCCTCGGCGTTGTCCTCTTCGGCGGGGTGCATGGAGATGTACTGCGCCATGCGCACCCTGTCGGTGGAGGTGTTCGGCCGGATGCCGTGCGCGAGCAGGCTGTTGAAGATCAGCAGGTCGCCGGCGCGCATGGGCACCGGCACGATCTCGAACCCGGTGACGTCCGGGTGGAACGGGTCGCGGTCGGCGGGCGCGCGCTCCAGCCAGGTGTCGAAGGTGCGGAACAGCTCCGGCACGCACTGGAAACCGCCCACTTCCTCATCGGTGTCGACGAGCGAGAGCACGCCCTGGACGCCGATGGGCAGCGGCCTGCGTGACGTGTCGGCGTCCCAGTGGATGAACCCGCCGAAGCTCCGCGCGCCCCGGTTCGGGGTGTTCAGGTTGGCGCGATCGATGGTCACCCAGAGGTCCTCACGGTCCCAGATGTCGACGAACGCGTCGTACACCCGCGGGTGCTGACGGTTGTCCCAGAGGGCCTGGTGGTTGTAGATCTCCACCATCCCGCTGTTGTTCAGCTCGCGCATCCTGTGGTCGCGCCGCTGCGGCGCGTCCCACGTGGAGGGATCGTGTGGGTCCATCTCCTGGAATTCCCACAGCAGGGCGACGAGGCGATCGACGTTCTCCTGCGGGACGGCGTTGCGCACGACCACGTAGCCGTACGTCGTCCACTGGGCCCAGTCGTCCGGCGACAGCACCCGCAGGGGCAGTTGCTTCCGGATGTCACGCAGCTGGACGTCCAGGCTGCGGGCCGTGGGGTGCTCTCCCATCGTTGCGTTCTGCTCGATCGTCATCCGTTGGTCTCCAGCGCTGCCCGCAGTGCACGTCGCGCGCGGTACAGGCGCGTCTTCACGTTGTCCTCGCTGACGCCGAGGACGTCGGCCGCCTCCCGGGTGGAGAGGCCTTCGAGGTCGCGCAGGACGAGCACCTCGCGGTGCACGGGCGTCAGTGTCGCGAGTGCCCGGCGCACGCGGTCGCGCCGCCGGCGGGCGTCGAGAACGACCTCGGGGGCCGGCAGATCGGCAGCCAGATCCACGGCCGGCACCTTACCGTCGCCCGATGGCCCGTCCAGCGGCACGAGGTGCGCGGGCTCGCCAGCGCGTCGCCGCCGGAACAGGAGGCACGCGTTGCGCACCGTGCGATACAGCCAGGCGCGGAACGCTTCGGGCTCGCGCATGGCCGCCGCGTGGCGGAACGTGCTGATCAGCGCGTCCTGCATCACGTCCTCGGTCTCGGGCGTCGGCCCGCAGACCATCTCGCTGAACCGCTGCGCCGATGCCTGCGCGCGCACCAGCAGCCGCTCCATGGCCTGCTCGTCGCCGTCTGCCGCAGCCCTGACGAGCGCCGGATAGTCGTCCGGTGTCACCTTCGCCGTCAGTTCTGCATCCATGGCTACAGAGATGATACGTCGCCTCTTCCCCTTCGTCCACGCCGTGCTGGCGCTGCTGCCTGCGGCGGTGCACGCCCAGACGTCCCTCACGCTTGCCGACGCCATCGTCCGTGCGACGACCGGGAATCCGGACGCACACATTGCCGCCGCCGCGGAGGCCGAGGCCGCGCAGCGCGTGGTGCAGGCCCGGGCCGGCTACATGCCCCGCGCCGACGTGAGCGAGACCTGGCAGCGCGGCAACCAGCCCGTGTACGTGTTCGGGTCGCTGCTCGCCCAGCGGCGCTTCACGGCCGATGACTTCGCCCTTCAGGCACTGAACCGGCCCGACGCGCTCGACAACCTGCGCGTGGCGGTGACCGTCGAGCAGTCCGTCTACGACGGCGGCCGGACGCGGGCGCAGGTCGGCGCCGCGCGCACCGGTCTCGAGCTCGCGGGCTCGAACCGCCGCCGCGTCGGCCACGCGCTGGCGGTGGCGACGACCACGGCCTACGGGCGGGTGCTCGTCGCGGAAGCGTCGCTCCGGGCAGCCGAGGCCGCGCTGGCCGCTGCCGACGCGGACCTTGCCCGCGTCACCGACAGGCGCGACGCCGGCCTCGTCACCGACGCGGACGTCCTCGCCGTCGAGGTCCACAGGGCTGCCGTGCAGGAAGAGATCATCCGCGCGCGCGCCGACGTCGACGTCGGCATGGCCATGCTGAACCGCCTCATGGGCGCACCGCTCGACACCCCGCACGTCCTGGCGCCGCTGACGCCGCCCGTGGACGCGGAGCTGCCGCCACTCGACGTCCTCGAGGCGGAAGCGCTGTCCAGGCGTCCGGAAGCGGCCGACGCCGTGCTGCACGAGCAGCTGGCGCGCGCCGAGGCTGACGTCGCCCGCGCCGCGTTCCTGCCGGACGTCGTCGTGCACGCGGGGTGGGAGGCCAACGGCCACGCCTGGGGAGATCGCAGCGGCAGCTGGATCGTCGGCGCCGGCGTCCGCCTGAACGTGTTCCGTGGCCTGGTCGACAAGGCCCGGCTCGAGGAGGCGCGCCAGGCCATCCATCGCCGCGCGCTGGAGCGTGAGCAGGCGTTGACCGGTCTGCGTGTCGAGGTGCGCGAGGCCGTGGCCGCTCTCGAGGCCGCCCGCGCACGCGTCGGCGTGGCGCGCCGGGTCGTCGCGCAGGCCGAGGAGGCACGGCGCATCGTGCGCGACCGTTACGAACAGGGCCTCGCCGACGCGACAGCGCTGACGCGTGCCGCCGAACAGGTGCTGCAGGCGACCCGGCAGCAGGTACGGGCCAGCGTCGACGCCCAGGTGGCGTCGGCCAACCTCGAACGCGTGCTCGGACGCTGACGTGCACGCCATCAACGGACTCATGTCACCACTCGCTTTCCTGTCCATGTCCATCCGTCACGCGCGGCGGCTGCCGCCCATGGCGGTCGCGGCCCTCGTGGCCGCTCACGTCGCCTGCGGGTCGGGCCACGCTCCTGAACCACGGGCCTCGAGGGAGCCGGTCGTCGTCGAGGCGGAAACCGTGCGTGCGGGCGCATCCGGTTCGATGCTCGACGTCGGCGGCATCGTGCGTCCGCGCACGAGCGCCGTGATCACCAGCCGCCTGATGGCTCCGGTCCTCGACGTGCGGGTGGCGCCCGGCGACCTCGTGCGGCAGGGGCAGGTGCTTGTCACGCTCGACGCGCGCGAGCTGGACGCCCAGGCGCGCCAGGCGGCGACGGGCGAGGCGGCCGCTCGCCAGGCCCGCGCGGCGCTCGAGGCGGAGCAGGAGGCGGCGCGGGCCGCTCTTGCGCTCGCGAAGGTCAGCCACAACCGCATCGCCGCCCTTCATGCGCGACGGTCGGCCACCGCCCACGAGCTCGACGAGGCGACCGCCGCCCTGCGGGCCGCCGAGGCGCGCGTTGCCGCCGTCGAGGCGCGGTCGAGGGAGGCCGAGGCCGCGATAGGCAGCGCCGCGGCGGGACGCGACGCCGCCGCGGCCCTGGCTGGCTACGCCACCATCGCCGCACCGTTCTCGGGACGGGTGACGGAGAAGCTGATCGAGCCGGGAAACACGGCGGCACCGGGCACGCCGCTCATCCGGCTCGAGGACACGCGTGGCTACACGCTCGACGTCAGGCTCGACGCCGCGGTGGTCGATCGCGTGTCGCTCGACGACACGATTGACACCGTCATCGACGCGGAGGGCCCGCTCGCCCTGACGGGACGTGTCAGCGAGGTCGCGCGGGCCATGCAGGCCGACGGCCGTGCGTTCCTCGTGCGCATCGAGCTGCCCTCGGCGCCGACCCTGCGGGCCGGCATGTTCGGCCGTGCCCGGCTTCCGGGACCGCCACGCGACGTCCTCACCGTGCCCGGGGCCGCCGTGCAGCGCCACGGCCAGGTGACGTCGGTGTTCGTCGTGGACGGCGACGTGGCCCGTCGCCGCCTCGTGGTGCTCGGCGGACCGGTCGGCGACCGCGTCGAGGTGCTGAGCGGTGTGTCCGACGGCGAGCGCGTCATCGTCGCGCCGCCGGTCGCACTCGCCGACGGCATGCCCGTGCGGGCGGGAGGCCTGTGATGGCTCGACGACAGGGCCTGGCGGGGCGGATCGCCGCGGCGTTCCTGCACTCGAAGCTCACGCCGCTGTTCGTGGTGGCGGCCACGCTCGTCGGCGTCTTCGCGGTGGTCATGCTGCCCCGTGAAGAGGAGCCGCAGATTGTCGTCCCGATGGTGGACGTGTTCGTCGAGCTGCCGGGTGCTTCGCCGACCGAGGTGGAGCAACGTGTCACGCGGCCGCTCGAGAAGGCGCTCCGCGAGATTCCGGGCGTCGAGTACGTGTACTCCACGTCGAGCCCGGGCCGCGCCATGGTCATCGTGCGCTTCTTCGTGGGCGAGGATCAGGAGCGCGCCCTCGTCCGGCTCCAGGAGAAGCTCGGCGCCAACGCCGACAGGCTGCCGCCCGGCGCCAGCGCGCCACTCGTCAAGGCACGGTCGATCGACGACGTGCCGATTCTCTCGCTGGCCCTCACGTCCTCGCGGTACGACGATCACCAGCTGCGGCTGCTTGCCGGGCAGCTGCACGACGCGATCAAGGAGGTGCCCGACGTCTCGGAGGTCGCCATCATCGGCGGCCGCCCGCGCGTGGCCGCGGTCGACCTCGACCCGGCGCGGCTCGCCGTCTACGGCGTCGATCCGCTGATGCTGCGCAGCGCGATCGCCCGCGCCGGCGTCCAGGTGCGCGCGCAGGGGCCGCTCACCGACGGACAGCAGGCCGTCCTCGACGCCGGCACCCGCCTCCGCACGGCGCACGACATCCGTGACGTGGTCGTCACGTCGCGAGACTACCGCCCGGTGCGGGTCGGCGACGTCGCCGACGTGTCTGACCGCGACGCGGCGCCGACGACCTACGTCCGGCACTACACCGGCGACGGCAGTCTGCCGGCGGTCGTCCTCGCCGTGTCGAAGCGCGCCGGCACGAACGCCATCGACGTCGCCCACCGTGTACAGGCCAGGGTCGACGGTCTGCGCGGCTCGCTCATCCCGTCGGACGTCGAGGTCGTCGTCACCCGTGACTACGGCGAGACGGCGGCGGAGAAGAGCAACGAGCTGCTGTACCACATGGCGATCGCCGTCGTGTCCGTGTCGGTACTGATCTGGCTCGCCCTCGGACGGCGCGAGGCGGCTGTCGTCCTCGTCGCGATCCCGGTGACGCTGGCCCTGACGCTGTTCACGTTCTACCTGTACGGCTACACGCTGAACCGCATCACGCTGTTCGCGCTGATCTTCTCGATCGGCATCCTCGTCGACGATGCGATCGTCGTCGTGGAGAACATCGTGCGGCACGCGCGGCTGGCGACGGGCGGCGAGGGAGGCCTTGGCGCCGTCGCGGTGCGGGCGGTCGACGAAGTGGGCAACCCGACCATCCTCGCGACGCTGGCTGTCGTGGCGGCGATCCTGCCGATGGCGTTTGTCGGCGGTCTCATGGGGCCCTACATGCGCCCCATCCCGATAGGGGCGTCAGCCGCGATGCTCTTCTCGCTGCTCGTGGCGTTTCTCGTCACGCCGTGGGCGGCCGTGCGGCTGCTCGGACGGCACGGCACGGCAGGCCCTACCGCCGGTCCTGCCCCCGCCACCGCCACCCCGCCAGGCGGGTCGGTGCCCGGCGTCGCGCATCGCGAGGATCGGCTGACGCGGTGGTACCGCGCGTTCATGGGCACGCTCATCGCCGACCGCCGCCGGCGGCTGCTGTTCCTGGCCGGCGTGATCGTGCTGCTGCTGGGGGCCGTCGCGCTGGTGCCGCTGCACCTCGTCACGGTCAAGATGCTGCCGTTCGACAACAAGAGCGAGTTCCAGGTGCTCGTGGACATGCCGGAGGGCACGCCGCTCGAGCAGACGGCGAAGGTGACGTCGGCGCTGGCCGTGGCCGCGCTCGAGGACCCCGACGTCCGGCACGTGCAGGACTTCGTCGGCACGGCGTCGCCGTACAACTTCAACGGCCTCGTCCGCCACTACTTCCTGCGGCAGGCGCCCCACCTGGCCGACCTCCAGGTGAACCTGCGCCCGCGCCACGAGCGCCGCGACCAGAGCCACGCCATCGCGCAGCGGATGCGGAACCGGCTGCTGCCCGTCGCGCGGCCGTTCGGCGCCACAATCCAGGTCGCCGAGGTGCCCCCCGGCCCGCCGGTCCTCCAGACGCTGGTGGCCGAGGTGTACGGGCCCGACCCCGCCGAGCGCGAAGCGATTGCACGCCGTGTACGCGCAATCTTCGAGGAGACGCCGGGCGTCGTGGACGTCGACTGGTACCTCGAGGACCCGCAGCCGAAGCTCACGCTCGCGGTCGACGCCGAGAAGGCGGCCGCTGCCGGCATCGCGCCCGATGTCGTGGCGTCGCTCGTGCGCATGGCCGGTGACGGGGACGTCGCCGGCCTGCTCCACGACGAGATGGCCCGGGAGGACGTGCCCATCGTGATCAGGCTCCCGCGCGAGATGCGCCAGCGCATCGACGCGTTCCTGGCGCTTCGCCTGGGAGGGCCGCGTCCCGTGTCGATCGGCGAGCTCACGCGCCTGTCGTCGGGCACCGAGGACGTCAGCCTGTACCACAAGAACCTGCAGCCGGTAACGTACGTCACCGCGGACCTGGCGGGCGGGGACGAGAGCCCCGTCTACGCCATCCTGCGGATGAACGAGGCGCTCGGAGCGATCACGCTGCCTGACGGCCACGCGCTCGAGATCTTCAATGCCGTCCAGCCGACCGACACGACCCGGCCGGCGCTCAAGTGGGACGGCGAGTGGCACGTCACCATCGAGGTCTTCCGCGACCTCGGCCTCGCGTTCGCCGCGGTGCTGGTGCTGATCTACGTGCTCGTCGTCGGCTGGTTCGAGTCGTTCGAGACGCCGCTCGTGATCATGGCGGCGATTCCCTTCTCGCTGGTCGGCATCCTGCCGGCGCACGCGCTGATGGGGGCGTTCTTCACGGCGACGTCGATGATCGGGTTCATCGCAGGCGCCGGCATCGTCGTGCGCAACTCGATCATCCTGGTGGACTTCATCGAGCTGCGCCTCGCCGAGGGGATGCCGCTCGGGCAGGCCGTCATCGACGCCGGCGCGGTCAGGTTCCGGCCGATGGCCCTGACCGCCGCCGCCGTCATCGTCGGCGCCGCCGTCATCCTGTTCGACCCGATCTTCCAGGGCCTGGCGATATCGCTCATGGCCGGAGAAGTGGCGTCGCTGGCGCTCTCGCGCATGGCGGTGCCGGTGCTGTACTACATGGCGAAGCAGCGGCGCGCCGTCGCGCCGCAGGCCGAGCCCCTTCCCGTCGGGTGACCACCATGACGCTCGAACCCACACTCAGGCTCATCGCAGGCACATTCGTCATCGCGAGCGTCCTGCTCGGCATGTACGTCGACGCGCGCTTCCTCTGGTTCACGCTCTTCGTCGGCGCGAACCTGTTCCAGTCGGGGCTCACCAACTGGTGCCCGATGATGGCCATCCTGCGGAAGCTGGGGCTGAAGGAAGGCGCGGCCGCGTGTGCGGCCGACGGCGCGTGACGGCGGTTGCCGGGGCGCGCTGTCGCCGCCCCGGCGGACGGCCGGGCGTCAGACGAGCGTCCCGGCGTACTCGGCGTAGCTGCCCTTCCAGTCGGTGATGCCGTCGCGGGTGACGTGCCACACGCGCGTGCCGACGTCCTCGATCAGGTTCTCGTCGTGCGTCACGAGGAACACCGTGCCCTCGTACTTCTGGAGCGCGGCGTTCAGCGCGCTGATCGACTCGAGGTCGAGGTGGTTGGTCGGCTCGTCGAGCACGAGCACGTTCGGCTTCTGGAGCATCAGCCGGCAGAAGAGCAGGCGGGCGGTCTCGCCGCCCGACAGCGCCGCCGTCGGCTTGTGGCCCTCTTCGCCGCTGAAGAGCATCTGCCCGAGCAGCCCGTGGATCTCCTGGCGTGCCGCGTCCGGGGCGAACGAGTGCAGCCACTCGACGGCCGTGGTGCCTGGCGGGATAACGCCGGTGTGATCCTGGGCGAAGTAGCCGACCGACACCTCGTGACCCCAGCGCACCTGGCCGGCGTCGATGGCGTCGGGATCCGGATCGACGCCCGGCGCGTCGGCGAGCAGCGCCTCGATCAGCGTGGTCTTGCCCACGCCGTTGCGGCCGACAATCACGATCTTCTCGCCTCGGTTGACGACCGCGTCGAAGCCGCGCACAACGTCGAGGTCGCCGTAGCTCTTGCGCACGTCGCGGCACTCGAGCACGAGCCGGCCGGACGGGCGCGCCATCGTGAAGCGGATGTACGGCCGCTGGATGTTCGAGCGCGCGAGCTCGGTGGTCTGGAGGCGCTCGACCTCCTTCTTCCGTGACATCACCTGGCTCGACCGCGTGCCGGCCGAGAAGCGGGCGATGAACTCGTTGAGCTGCGCGATCTTCTTCTCGCGCTGCGCGTTCTCGGCCTCGAGCCGTGAGCGGATCTGCGTCTTCGCGACGATCATGTCGTCGTAGCCGCCCGTGTAGGTGATGATCGTCTCGTAGTCGATGTCCGCGATGTGGGTGCACACCGCGTTGAGGAAGTGGCGGTCGTGCGAGATGACGATCAGCGTGCCCTCGTACCTCACGAGGAAGTCGCGCAGCCAGTGGATCGACTCGAGGTCGAGGTGGTTGGTGGGCTCGTCGAGCAGCAGCGCCTGCGGGTTGCCGAAGAGGGCCTGCGCCAGCAGCACGCGCACCTTCTGGCCGCCCTGGAGCTCCGCCATCGTCCGGTCGTGCAGCTCGTCGGGGATGTCGAGGCCGCTCAGCAGGATGGCGGCGTCGCTCTCGGCCGAGTAGCCGTCCTCCTCGCCGACGATGCCCTCGAGCTCGCCGAGGCGCATCCCGTCCTCGTCGGTGAGCTCGGTCTTCGCGTACAGGCGATCGCGTTCCTCGAGCGCGGCCCAGAGGCGCGCGTTGCCCATGACCACCGTGTCGACGACGCGGTAGTCGTCGAAGGCGAACTGGTCCTGCCGCAGCACGCCGAGCTTCTCGGGCCGTGTCACCGACCCCTTCTGCGGCGTCAGCTCGCCGGTGAGCAGCTTCATGAACGTGGACTTGCCGGCCCCGTTCGGGCCCGTCAGCCCGTAGCGGCGGCCGGCCGAGAAGGTGGTGGTCACGTCCTCGAAGAGCACCTTCGAGCCGTACCGCATGGAAACGCCGTGTACTGAAATCATGAAGACAACCTGACAGGGAAACGCGCCGGAGTGGCCAGAACCTTCCATGATACCAGAGCGCGCCGACTGCGCTCCGGAACGCCGACCGGTCGACCCTGCGGCGCCGGCGCCCGCATGGGCGTGTCGCGCGCTACGGATTGGCCACGAAGCGGTAGCCGACGCCGCGCACGGTGATGAGGTGCTTCGGGCGCGCCGGCACGTCCTCGATGTACTTCCTGAGGCGCGCGATGAAGTGGTCGATGGCGCGCGTGTCGGTGTCCTCGTGCAGGTTCCAGACGTCGCCGAGCATCCGCTTGCGCGACACGACCTGCCCCTCGTGCTGGACGAGGTAGCGCAGCAGGTTCGTCTCCATCAGCGTCAGCGGATGCTCCACGCCGCCCCGTCGCAGGCGCTGCGCGGCGAAGTCGACAACGGTGTCGCCGAAGGCGAACGGCTCGGGCGGTGCGGAGGCGTCGGGCGTGTCGTCGGCGGCCGCCGCAGCCGTCATGGCCCAGGCGCGGCGCCGCAGCAGCGCGTGCACGCGCGCCACCAGGATCGACAGGTCGAACGGCTTGGGCAGGTAGTCGTCGGCGCCCGCCGCGAACCCCTGAAGGACGTCCTCGGCGCGCCCGCGCGCCGTGAGCATCAGGATCGGGCCGAGCCATCCCTTCTCACGCAGCGTGGAGGCGACTTCGAAGCCGTCGATGCCCGGCAGCATGACGTCGAGCAGGACGAGGTCGACGGCGTCCGGCCGCGCGAGGACCTGCTCGATTGCGGCTTCTCCGGTCTCGACGAGATGGACCGTGTGGCCTTCGGCCTCGAGGTTGAAGCGCAGCCCCGAGGCGATGTGCGGTTCGTCCTCGACGATGAGCAGTGCAGACACGTCAGTCGATTTCGGGATGGGGCGCGAGGGGGAGGCGCAGGCTGAACGTCGCACCGGTGCCGGGCCCATTGCTTGCGGCCTCGGCCGTGCCGCCGTGCCGCTTGGCGGTGCTCTGCACGATGAACAGCCCGAGCCCCGTGCCCTTGACGCGCTGGGTCTGCGGGCCCGGCACCCGATAGAAACGCTTGAAGATCCGCCGGTGCTCGGCCGGCGGGAATCCCACGCCGCGGTCGCGGACCTCCAGGACGGCCTCGTTGTCGCGCTGCTGCACGGTCACCTCGACGTCCACCTTGTCCGGCGAGTACTTGACGGCGTTGTCGAGCAGGTTCATGACGGCGCCCTGCAGGTCCTCCTCGTCCCCGAGCACGATGACGGGCTTCGAGGGCTGTGCCCGCGCGAGCCGCAGCGCATCGTCGGGCAGGTGCAGCCGCGCCCGCTGCCGCTCGACGCAGGACTCGGCGATCGCCCAGAGGTCCACGGGCACGGGGTGGAGCGGCGTCTGGCCGGCCTGGCCCGTGCGCAGCACCTGCTCGATCGTGTGCATCAGCCGTGCGCTGTCCTCGAGCATCACGTCGTAGAACTCCTGCCGCTTCTCCGGCGAGATCGAGCCCTCGCGCTTCTTCAGGGTCTCGAGGTGCAGGCGGATGGAGGTGACCGGCGTCTTCAGCTCGTGCGTGACGGCGTTGACGAAGGCGTCGTGCTGGGCGTTGCGACGAATTTCGCGGACCAGGAACGTGGTGTTCAGGATGAGCCCCGTGATGATGGCGGCAAAGACCGGCAGCCCGAGGAGCAGGGGCACGACCTCGCGCCAGTTGAGCACGACCCAGCCGACGTTGAGCGCCACCGCGAGCGCGACGAGGCAGATGCCGAAGGTGACGAAAAAGGCAATGGCGCCGCGGCGTCCCTGAGCGGTGACCATATGCCCAAGGATAGACGACGGCGCCATGGCGCCACGCGGCGCGGCGGAAGCCGCTGCCATCGGATGAACGGGCCCTGCGTCAGGCGGCGGCTTCGACGTCCACCCGGCTGTCGACGCGCGCGCGACGGACCTGCGTGGCCAGCCCGAGCAGCTCCAGCGCGCGGATGTGCAGGTACGTGATGTCGACCTCGTACCACGCCAGGCCGTGGGCTGCCGACGCGGGGTGTGCGTGGTGGTTGTTGTGCCAGCCCTCGCCGAACGTGAGCAGCGCCACCCACCAGTTGTTGCGCGAGTCATCGGTCGTGATGAACCGGCGCTTGCCCCAGAGGTGCGTCGCCGAGTTGACGAGCCACGTGGCGTGCAGGCCGAGCGTCGTCCGCAGGAAGACACCCCACAAGACCCAGTTCCAGCCGCCGATGGCCAGCAGGACGAACCCCAGGACCGTCAGGGGCAGCCAGTGGTACTTGCTGATCCAGACGTGGAAGCGATCCTTGGCGAGGTCCGGCGCGTAGCGCGCCGTGAGCTTCGTGTTGTTGTGCTGCGGATCGCCGAACATGATCCAGCCCATGTGCGCCCAGAACTTGCCGTGGCGCGGCGTGTGCGGATCCTGGTCGCTGTCGGAGTGCTGGTGGTGCTTGCGGTGCGTCGCCACCCAGAAGAGCGGGCCGCCCTCGAGCGCCAGCGTCGCGCAGATCGTCAGGAAATACTCGATGACCTTGGGCGTCTTGTACGACCGGTGCGTCAGCAGCCGGTGGTACGCCATGCCGATGCCGAGCGCCAGCGAGACGTAGTACGTGAAGAGCAGCACCGCCACGCCCGACCAGGTGAAGTCGAGGATGGCCCACACCGCGCCGATGTGGAACAGCGTCATGAAGAAGCAGGTCACCCACGACAGCTTCGAGTAGCGGTCCGGCCGTGCGCCGGCAAGGCTGCCGGTGCCGCCGTCGCGGCGCCTGCGGGTGGTGGTCGTGGCTTGGCTCACGTAGATCGTCCTCCGGTGGTGCACGCCCGCGGCACGCGGGCGCCGGGCGCATCGCGCCACCCGAGGACGATAGCAACTCGCGCGGACGGGGATTGTAAGAGTTCCGTAAGCGTCGGGATCGGCCGTGATCGCGGCCGGAAACGGAGGCTCGCGCGGCTCAGCGCGCCGGCGCGCCGTCCGGCCACCCTGTCCTGGGGAGGCCGGGCGCCACGCGGAGCGCGTTGGCGTAGTACACCTTCCGCAGGACCTCGTCGGGCAGGTCCATCCCGTACAGCTTCCAGAACGCGTGGTAGTCGCGGTAGTAGTCGAAGTACTCGTCGGCTGTCTCGAACACGCGCCAGTAGTACGGGAACTCGTTCGGGGCGTACGAGTCCTTCCCGAACAGGATGCGGTCCTGGTAGCGGATGAAGAACTCACGCGCGGCGCGCGGTGCCCGCCCGAACTCGTAGAGCACCGCCGACACCTCGAGGACGACGTTGGGCAGGCGATCGAGCAGGGCCGCGGCGGCCCGGAGGTCGTGCCCGTAGTAGGCGAAGTGCGCGCCGATGAACCGTGTGCGCGGGTGGGCCGCAAACATCCTGTCGCGCTCGCCCTGGAGCTGCTCGAAGGTCGGGCCGTCGGGGTTGTAGTTGCGGCGGCTGGGGAACAGCGCCAGCTCCAGCCAGCGCTCGTTCCGGTAGTCGAGCGGGGAGAAGAACTCCTTGGGTTCCGCCGTGTGGATCAGCACCGGGATGTCGAGGCGCGCGCAGGCCTCCCACACCGGCGCCAGCACCGGGTCGTCCACCCGCAGGCGCGTGCCGTCGTGCTTCTTCGTGGTGAGGCCCAGGCTCTTGTACACCTTCAGCCCGATGGCGCCGTTGCGGACCGACGCCTCGAGGCCGGCCACTGCCCGCTCCGCCCATCCGGGCGCGCCGGCTCCCTCGAAGTTGACGTTGGCAAACACCGCGAAGCGGTCCGCGTGCGGCGTGCTCCGGATGTAGCGCACCTTCCGCGCGATCTCGTCAGGGTCGGTGCCGCCGCTCAGGTTCACGAGGACGCGCAGGTTGAGGGCGTCCATCTCGCCGACGAGGCGATCGATCGTCTCCGGCGTGGGGCCAGTGTGGCTGTGGATGTCCACGACGGGGAACTTCGCGCGGGGCACGAGGTGCGCTTCGGTGACGAGCGTGGAGCGGGGACGGTAGTCGAGGATGCTCGGCGGCGGCAGCTCCGGCGCCTGGCAGCGCCCCGGCCGGACCTCGGTGGTCCCGGGCGGGCACGTGCCGTCATCGGCGAGCGGCACGGTGCTGCCCATGCCGCGCGGCTGCGCCACCACGCCCACCCCGAGCGCGGTGATTGCCGCCAGACAGAACCACGCCGTCGCCGTTCCACGCGCCACGTTCATGCTCCTCTGCCTGCCCCCGTCGGTCAGGCGGGGCGGTGCCGATCGCCCCGTCACCTGCGAGCCGTCAGCCTATCCGCATCCACGGCGTGGCGACAACAGGGGCCGCGGGGCCTTGTGCGCGCGGGGCCGTCTGGGCGAGGCTGTGGACGTGATTCGCGTCTCGGATGCCGTCGTGCTGCACGAGCACGAGCTCGACGAGCGGTTCGTGCGTGCGTCGGGCCCCGGCGGCCAGAACGTCAACAAGGTGGCCACGGCCGTCCAGTTGCGGGTGGACCTCGCGAAGACGGCGCTGCCCGAGGACGTGAAAGCGCGACTCGTGACGCTCGCCGGGCAGCGCGTCACCGACGACGGCGTGCTCGTGATCGACGCCCGCGAGCATCGGACGCAGGCGCAGAACCGCGAGGCCGCGCGTGCGCGTCTGGAAGCCCTGCTGCGGCAGGCGGCACGACGCCCGCGCGTGCGGCGCCCCAGCCGTCCGACGGCGGCATCGAAGGAGCGGCGCCTGGCCGAGAAGCAGCGTCGCGCCGAGGTGAAGCAGCGGCGCGGCCGCGTGTCGGAGGAGTAACCGGATCATGACCGACGACCGCTCCCCGCGCGTCGTGCCGCTGCAGATGACGCCCGACGCGTTCAGGCGCGCCGGCCATGAACTGGTCGACAGGCTCGCCGATGGCCTGGCCCGGATCCCGGACGGGCCGGTCACGCCGGGCGAGTCACCCCGGGATGTGCAGGCGGCCCTCGACGCGGGCGCGCCGCTGCCCGAGGCCGGCTGCGACGCCGGCGCGCTGCTGCAGGAAGCGGCCGCGCTGCTCTTCGGGCATTCGCTGTTCAACGGCCATCCACGGTTCTTCGGCTACATCACCTCGTCGCCGGCGCCCGTCGGCATGCTGGCCGACCTGCTCGCGGCCGCGGTCAACGCCAACGTCGGCTCGTGGCGCCTGGGGCCGATGGCCACGGAGATCGAAGCGCAGACGGTCCGCTGGATCGCCGAGCTCGTGGGTTACCCCGCGTCGGGCGGTGGGCTGCTGGTGAGCGGCGGCAACATGGCCAACATCGTGCCGGTGCTGGCCGCGCGGCGTGCAGCGGCCTCGTGGGACCTGCGTGCCGACGGCGTCGCGGCTCCTGACGCGAAGCCGCTGCGGATCTACGCCTCGACGGAGACGCACACCTGGGTGCAGAAGGCCGCCGACATCAGCGGGCTGGGCACCGGCGCCATTCGGTGGATCCCCATCGACGGCGCGCAGCGCATGCGCGTCGACCTGCTCCGCGCAGCCATCGTCGCCGACCGCGAGGCCGGCGCGGTGCCGATGGTCGTCGTGGGCTCGGGCGGCACGGTGAGCACGGGCGCCGTCGATCCGCTGCGCGCGATGGCGGCGGTATGCCGCGAGATGGACGTGTGGTTTCACGTGGACGGCGCGTACGGCGCCCTGGCCGCCGCCGTCCCCGGCACGCCCGATGACCTCGCCGCGCTGTCGCTGGCCGACTCGGTCGCCGTCGACCCGCACAAGTGGCTGTACGCGCCGCTCGAGGCCGGCTGCGTCCTGGTGCGCGACCAGCAGCGGCTGCGCGACGCGTTCGCGTGGCACCCGCCGTACTACCACTTCGGCGCCGAGGCGCTGAACTACGTGGATCTCGGGCTGCAGAACTCCCGCGGTTTCCGCGCGCTGAAGGTATGGCTGGCGCTCCGCCACGCGGGCAGGCAGGGCATCGTCAGGATGATCGGCGACGACATGGCCCTGAGCCGGCGTCTGCACGCGCGCGTCGCGGCCCATCCCGACCTCGAGGCGTGGACGCAAGGGCTCAGCATCACGACCTTCAGGTACGCGCCCGCCGATGTCCGGCCGCATGCCCCCGGTGATGCGCGCGATCAGTACCTCGACGCGCTGAACGAGGAACTGCTCGAGCGCATCCAGCGCGGCGGCGACGCGTTCGTCTCCAACGCCGTCGTCGAGGGCCGCTACCTGCTGCGCGCCTGCATCGTGAACTTCAACACCACCACGCGCGATGTCGACGCGCTTCCGGATCTCGTCGCGCGGCTGGGCAGGGAGATCGACGAAGAGCGCCGCGCCTCCGGGGCACGTCCTGCATGACCGCGCACGCGCCTGCACAGGCACGCGCTAGGCGCGCCCGCCGCATCGTGCTCACCACGTTCGGCTCGTACGGCGACCTCAACCCGATGCTTGGGCTTGCCATCGGCCTGCGCGACCGGGGGCACCATCCCGTGCTCGCGACCATGCCGTTCTACCGGCAGGTCGTCGAGCGCGAGGGCATCGAGTTCCACCCGGTGCGTCCGGACGGCGACCCGTCCGACAGCGCGCTGCTCGCGCGCATCATGGACGCGCGGCGGGGCAGCGAGTACGTCATCAAGGACGTGATGATGGCGCACCTGCGCGAGTCGTACGACGACCTGCTGCCCGTGGCGCGCGATGCCGACCTGCTGATCTCGCACCCGATCACCTTCGCCACGCGCATCGTCGCCGAGACGCTGGGCGTGCCGTGGGCCTCGTCGGTGCTCGCGCCGCTGTCGTTTTTCTCGCGCTACGACCTGCCGGTGTTCCCCAACGCGCCCTGGAACAAGAAGCTGGAGCGCGTGCCCGGCGCGGCGCGGGTGCTGGTGGCGATGGCGCGCGCCGCGTCGAGGCCGTGGGCGCGGGAGGCGGACCGGCTGCGTGCGGAGCTCGGCCTGCCGCCGGGCGGCCATCCGCTGTTCGAGGGGCAGCACGCGCCCGACCTGGTGCTCGTCCTGTTCTCGTCCGTCCTCGCACGGCCCCAGCCCGACTGGCCCCCGAACGCGCGCGTGACCGGTCCCGTCTGGTACAACGGCGCCACGCCCCCGACGCTCGACGACGACCTCGAGCAGTTCCTCCGGGCCGGACCGCCGCCCGTGGTCTTCACGCTGGGTTCGTCCGCCGTGCACGCGCCCGGAAGGTTCTTCGAGGAAAGCGTCGAGGCCGCGCGGCGCGCCGGCCTGCGCGCGGTGCTGCTGGCGAGCCGTCACGCCGACGCGTTCGCCGCCGCTGCGCCCCACGACGTCAAGGTGGTGGGCGCGGCGTCGCACGCCGCCCTGATGCCGCGCGCGGCCGTCGTCGTTCACCAGGGAGGCATCGGCACGCTGCACCAGGCGCTGCGCGCAGGGGTGCCGATGCTCGTCGTGCCGTACGCGCACGACCAGGCGGACAACGCCGCCCGCGCGGTCGCACTCGGCGTCGGGCGGAGCGTGCCGCCCGGCCGCTATCGCGCGGCCCGCGTGGCCGGCGAGCTGCGACGCCTCGCCGGGGACGCCGGCATCGCCGCGCGTGCCGCGGACATCAGCGCGGTCGTGGCGCGCGAGGATGGCGTCGTGGCCGCGTGCGAGGCCATCGAGAATCTGCTGTCGCGCAGGTGAGCCCATGCATGACCATGTGCCGTCCATGCCCGAGGAGATCGCGACGCCGCGTCTGCGCCTGCGGCCCTATCGCTGGCAGGACATCGACGACGTGATGGCATACGCGACCGACGAGGCCTGGGCGCGCTTCCTGCCGGTGCCGTGGCCCTATACGCGCCGCGACGCCGAGCAGTTCCTCGCCACGCAGGTCCTGCTCGACCCGGCGCGCGAGGCGCGCTGGGCCATCGTGCTCGATGGCGCCGTCGTCGGCGGCGTCAACCTGCGACGTGCGCCGGAGCACCGGCTGGCGGAACTGGGCTACGCGCTGGCGCGTGGCGTCTGGGGCCGCGGCCTGGCGACCGAGGCCGCCCGCGCCGTGATTCACGCCGCGTTCGAGGCCGACGCCAATCTCAACCGCATCCGCGCGGTCGCCGACAGCCGCAACCTGGCCTCGATGCGCGTCCTCGAGAAGGCCGGGATGACGCGGGAAGGGATCCTGAGGCAGAACCGGATGTTTCGTGGCGAGCTGATCGACGAAGTGTGGTACGGGATCCTGCGCAAGGAACTTGGACAGTGACGACGCGGCAAGCGGAAAGCGAGAGAGTCCCCATGACCCTGACCCGACGGGCATTCGTGACAGGCGTGGCCGGTGTGGCGGCGGCTGTGCGGCTGGGCGCGCAGGCACCCGCAGGCGATCGCTGGGCGGAGGCGATGCAGGCCTTCGCCGAGGCCGACGAGAAGGCGCCGCCGCCAGAGGGCGGCATCGTCTTCGTGGGCAGCTCCAGCATCCGGCTGTGGGATCTCGGGGCGTCGTTCCCCGGACTGCCCGCGATCAACAGGGGCTTCGGCGGCTCGCAGCTGCCGGATTCGGTGCGGCACATCGAACGCCTGGTGCTGCGGCACGCGCCGAGGACGGTCGTCCTGTACGCGGGTGACAACGACCTGGCGGCGGGGCGGACGCCGGCGCAGGTCGTCGACGACTTCAAGGCCTTTGTCGCGAAGGTGCACCAGGCGCTGCCGCAGGCGCGGATTGCGTTCATCGCGATCAAGCCGAGCCTCGCGCGCTGGGCGCTCATCGCGAAGGTGCGTGAGGCCAACGCCGGCGTGCGTGCGGTCTGCGATGCCGACGACCGCCTGGGGTACATCGACATCGACGGGCCGATGATGGGCTACGACGCGCGTCCGCGCGCCGACCTGTTCGTGGACGACGGGCTGCACCTCTCCGCGAAGGGCTACGCGCTCTGGACGGTGCTGACGCGACCGTTCGTGGAGTGAGCCATGGCCCTCCAGGTGGCGCTGCTGCGCGGCATCAACGTGGGCGGGCATCGCGTGCCGATGGCCCGGCTGCGTGAGGCCTTCGAGGAGCTCGGGTTCACTGGCGTGCGCACGTTCATCGCCAGCGGCAACGTCGTCTTCGACGGCGGCCGCAAGTCGGCGGCGTCGCTGGAGCGGACGATCGAGGCGCACCTGGCGTCCGTGCTCGGCTTCGATGTGCCCACGCTGCTGCGGACGCCCGCGGAGCTGCACGCGATTGTCGACCGCGTGCCGTTCAGCGAAGCCGACGTCGCGGCGGCCCACGCCGTGCACGTGATCTTCCTGCGCGAGCCGCTGGACCGCGCGGCCGCCGCCGCGCTGCCCGAGCTCGACACGCCGCGCGACCGCTTCGCGACGGCAGGCCGCGAGATCTACTGGTGGTGCGGCGGGCCGCTCAGCGAGACACTCGTGCCCGCGAAGGCCTTCGGTCGCGTCCTCGGCCCTCGCGTCACCACGATGCGCAACATGACGATGCTGCGCCGCCTGGCCGCGACCCTGTAGCGGGGTCAGGTCTCGAGAACGCGTGCTGGCGGGGTCAGGTCCCGCCATCGCAACGTCGCAGCTTTCGCACCCCCGCGGCGGACGTTGTAAGCTCTCGCGCATGCGCAGACGCGAGTTCATGGCCGCCGTGGCCGCGGCAGGCGCCGCGACGTCGTCGATGGCCCCCGGTCGCGCGCGTGCCGCGACCGCCCAGGCGAGTCCCGCCGCGCCCAGGCCCGACCGCGGCCCCACGCACTTCCAGCTCGCCTGCATGACGCTGCCCTATGCGGCCTTCTCCATGGAGCGCGCGCTCCAGGGCATTGCCAACGTCGGCTACCAGTACGTCGCGTGGGGCGTGACGCACACCGACGACTCGGGGCAGCGCCGCCCGGCCCTCGACGTGGACGCACCCCCCTCGGCCGCCGCCGAGCTCGCGCAGCGCGGGCGCGACCTCGGGCTGACGCCGGTCATGATGTTCTCGACGGTGTTCCTCGAGGAGCCCGAGGCCGCCGACGCGCACCGCAAGCGGATCGCGCAGGCCGCCGCCGCGGGCATCCCTTTCCTGCTCACGTTCGGCCGGACGCGCCCGGGCGAGTACGAGCGCGTCATCGCCTGCCTCAAGGCCGTCGGGCCCGTCGCCCGCGACGCCGGGGTCACGGTGGTCATCAAACAGCACGGTGGCAACACCGCGACCGGCGCCGACTGCGCGAAGATCATCCGCGAGGTCGGCGACGAGGGCGTCCGCATGTGCTACGACGCCGGCAACGTGCTCGACTACGAGAGCCACGACCCCATCGCGGACATCCAGACCTGCGTGGACGACATCCGCGCCTTCGCCATCAAGGACCATCGCGACTGGCCGAAGGACGAGGACTGCGGTCCCGGCTTCGGCGAGATCGACCACTATCGCCTCCTGCACCCGGTGATGCGCACCGGCCTCGCCATGCCGCTGGCCTGCGAGAACATCTTCGAACCGCTCGCGCCGCGGCCACAGACGCCGGAGGGCATCGACGCCCTGGCACGCCGCGCGCGCGAATACGTGGACAGCGTGATTCGTGGCCTGCAGGCCGCGGAGGCCTGAAACCATCGACGAAAGGACCCGACAGTGACAGACGGCATCACCAGACGCGCATTCCTCGGAACGGGCACGGCCCTGGCCACGCATGCAGCGCTGGCGCATCGCGCCGCCGCGCAGTCGTCGCAGCCGACGATTCCAGCGGCGCCGGTTTCCGACGCGATCCCGACGGGGGTGATCGGCGTCGGCGGCCGCGGCACCAACGTGATGCGCGGCGTGCTCCAGTACGGCAAGGTCGCCGCCGTGTGCGACACCCACGCCGGACGCCTCCAGCAGGGCGCCGAGGTCGCGGCGCGCGACAGGCCGGCGACGTTTGACGACTACCGCCGGCTGCTCGACCGCAAGGACATCGAGGCCGTCGTCATCGCGACGCCCCCGTTCCTGCACGCCGAGATGGCCGTGGCGGCGCTCCAGGCAGGCAAGCACGTCTACTGCGAGAAGCCGGTTGCCATCACGCCCGAGACGGTGCACCAGGTCGTGAAGGCCGCCAGGTCCTCCGACAGGGTGTTCGTGACGGGGCAGCAGCTGCGGTCGTACAGGCGGCTCCAGGCGGCTGTCGCGAAGATCCGCGACGGCGCCATCGGCGAGGTGCTGATGGTGAAGGCCCAGCGCCACGCCGAGTCGGACCTGAGCCACACCGGCACGTCGGCAGAGTGGTTCTTCGACGTCGAGAAGTCGGGCGGGTACCTGATCGAGATGTCGGTGCACAACCTCGACCTCTGCAACTGGGCCGTCGGCGCGACGCCGGAGCGCGCCGCAGGCTTCGGCGGCATCCTGCTCTACAAGGACGACCCGCCGGGGCGCTCGATCATGGACGGCTACACGCTGAGCTACGACTACCCGACCGGCGTGAAGCTGTACTTCACGCAGATGGTGTTCCATCCGAAGGGGCTGCCCGGCGGAGGCCAGTTCGTCCACGTGTACGGCCAGAAGGGCGCGTGCGACCTCATGGGCGACACGAGCGTCTACCCGCTCGACGGCCAGTCGTCTCCGACGCAGCTCGCCGAGAAGGTCGCCGAGGATCCGCACGCCCACGTGCTGGCCTTCTACAACTGCATTCGCGGCACGGGCACCAATCCGGCCGACGTCATCGTGGGGGCGACCGGCGCGCTGACGGCAATCATGGGCCACCAGGCCATCACGACCGGCAAGGTCGTCGAGTGGAAGGACATCGCGCGCGATCTCTGAGCGGCGCGGCAGGCGACTCCCGGACGCGGCGCGACCGTCGTGTCGCGCGCGTGGCGCAGCTCTGAACGGTGGCGACGTGCGAGCCCTTCGGTTGCATATTCAACGAATCGATCTTATGCTTGCATATGAGATACATGCTCCATGGCCCGTCACGAGTCTCCTGCCTCCCGTGCCGTGCCTGAACCGGGGCGGGTCGTGCTCGACGCGGCCCGCCGCGCCGCCGAGCTGCTGGGGCTGAGCCAGGCCCAGCTGTCGCGCGTCCTCGGCATGGACGCGTCCACGCTGTCGCGGCGGCTCACCGCCGGGCGCGGCCTGGTGGAAGGGTCGCGCGAGTACGAGTCGGCCCTGCTCTGGATCCGGCTGTTCCGTGGCCTGCACGCGGTGGTCGGCGGACAGGACGCGACGGCGCGCGCGTGGCTGACCAGCCCGAATCTCGCCTTCGGCGGACAGCGCCCGCGCGACCTCATCGAGAGCATGGAGGGTCTTGTGCGGGTCGTGCAGTACCTCGACGCGCACAGGGCGATGCTGTGAGCGCTGCCGCGGTGCCGCTGCCCGTGCGCGCCACCCTCCTGCGCGTCGTCGAGACGCAGTATGCCGCTGCCACCATGCGCCTGGTGGACGATGCGGACGCGCAGGCCGTGCTGGAGGCCGCCATCGAGACCAGCAAGCCGCGCATCCCCGCCGCCTTTGCTCACCTGCACTATCTGCTGGCCACGCCGTTCCGCTACCCCCCGAGTCCGTGGCCGTCACGGTTCCGGGGGCCTGCCGACCCCGGCGTCTTCTATGCGGCCGAGCATGCGCGGACGGCGCTCGCGGAGGTCGCGCACTGGCGGCTGGCCGTCCTCCGCGACGCCGTGGACCTGTCCGCGCTCGAGCCGGGCGCGCACACCCTGTTCTCGGTGGCCGTCGAGGCGACAGTGGCCGACGCCGGGCGGCTGCGCCCGGCAGCACGTCGGGACGCCGTGCTGCATCCCGCGGACTACACCGCGGCGCAGCAGTGGGCGCGCGAGGTGCGGGCTGCCGGCAGGCAGGCGATCCGCTACCCCTCGGTACGCGACCGCCCCGACGGCGTGTGCTGGGCCGTCTTCGCCGCCGAGGCGTTCGGGACGGCGCCGACGCTGCTGGGCACCTGGCTCATTCGCGTCACCCGCGAGACGGTCCACTGCCGGACGACCGTCGCACCGTTCGAGCAGTACGAGTTTCCGGCCAGCCGGCTCGACGGGGCGTGCTAGGCTCTCGGCGTGATCCGCGTCATCGCCTGCCTTCTCGTCACCGCGGTGACGGCAGCGTGCGCCACGCGTGCCACCCCGGTGGCCGGGGCGGACCCCCTGCCGGCTGCCGCCTCCGCGACGTCCGCCCCATCGGCATCCCGCGCCGGGACCCCGTCGAGCGACGGCGCTGACCCGGGCTCCTTCGTGCGCCGGATCGAGGCGCACCTGCGCTTCCTGGCCAGCGACGCGTTGCACGGGCGCGGCAGCGGCACGCGGGACGAGTGGATCGCGGCCACATACCTGGGCGCCAGGCTCCACGAATACGGGTTCGAGCCGATGGGTGACGCCGGGTGGTTCGTCCAGCAGGTCGAGGTGCAGCGCTACGAGGCCGCGGCGCCCACGCTGACGATAGGTGAGCGGACGCTGACGCATGGCAGGGAGCTGCTCGTGCGGTCGGTCACGACGCCGCGCGCGTCGGGGCGCCTCGTGACGTATGCGCCCGGAGCCACCCTCGACCCCGGCAGCGTGGTGGTCCTCCCCGACGGCACGCCGCCATCGCAGGCCGCCGCGGCGGTTGCCGGCGCCGCCATCGTGCTGCAGCGCGAGACGCCCCAGGCACGCGAGCGCTGGGAGGCGGCGGCGAACCGGCCCGTGCCCGTGGCGCCGCACATCGTCGGCGTGCCGCCCACCGAGGCGGGCCCCGTCTGGATCACGCTCGACACGGCGAGCCACGACGCCGTGCTGGCCGCCGCTCCCGGCACGGTCGTCTCCTTCAGCGCGGAGCTCACGCCAACCACGCGGATGCGGACGTGGAACGCCGTCGGCCGCCTCACGGGCGCCGACCCGGCCGGTGCCTCCGAGGTCGTCGTGCTGTCGGCGCACCTCGACCACGTCGGCCGCCGCGAGCCTCCGCCGGACCAGCCCGGCGCCGATACCATCTACAACGGCGCCGACGACGACGCGTCGGGGGTGGTGGCGGTCCTCGAGATCGCCAGGTCGTTCGCCGCGGCGCCGCGTCCGCGCCGCACCGTGGTCGTGGCGTTCTTCGGCAGCGAGGAGGCCGGCGGCCTCGGCTCGCGCTACTTCGTCACCCGGCCGGTCGTGCCGCTCGGCGACATCGTCGCCAACCTCCAGTTCGAGATGATAGGGCGCCCCGATCCGCTCGTGCCTCCGGGGACGCTGTGGCTCACGGGCTTCGAACGCTCCACGCTCGGCGCGGCCCTCGCGGCGCACGGGGCGCGGCTCGTCGCCGACCCGCGGCCCGAGCAGCGCTTCTTCGAGCGCAGCGACAACATCCAGTTCGCGCGCCGCGGCGTCGTTGCGCACACCGTTTCCAGCTTCGGCCTGCACCGCGAGTACCACGAGCCGTCCGACGAGATCGAGCACATCAACCTCGCGCACATGGCCGACGCGATCGCTTCGCTCGTCGGGCCCGTCCGCCGGCTGGTGGACGGCACCGACAAACCTGCCTGGCACGAGGGCATGCGGCCATGACACCGAGCAGGATCTCGCGACGCACGCTGCTGCACGCCGCCTCGCTGGCGACCGTCGCGCCGTGGCTGTCGGCCTGCCGCCGCGACGGCGCGCCGGCCGTCACGGCATCGCGTCCCACCGACATCCGCGTCGTGGAGGTGTCGCACGCCTTCGAGGAGCACGCCTACCGGATGCCGTACCAGTTCGGCGGGCGCACGGTGGACCACGTGACCATCCTCAACGTCGACTGCCGGGTGCGCGGCGGCGATGGCCGCGAGGCCCGCGGCTTCGGATCGATGACGCTCGGCAACGCGTGGGCGTTTCCTGCGGTGCCGCACGACACCAGCCTCTCGGCAATGAAGGCGCTGGCCGGGGACCTGCAGGGCCTGACGGCTGATTGCGACGAGACAGGACATCCGATCGACCTGTTCCGCGCGCTCGAGCCCGCCTGGCTCGAGGCAGCGGCACGGCGCTCCGGGGCGGACGGCCTGCCGGTGCCAATCCCGAAGCTCTGCACGCTCGTCGTCGCGAGCGCGTTCGACGCCGCGATTCACGACGCGTACGGCAAGCTCTTCGGACTGAGCTGTTACGAGACGTACGGACGCGACTTCGCGCGCCACGACCTCTCGCGCGATCTCGGCAACGAGTTCACGGGCGAGTACATCGACGCCTATGTGCCGGCCACGCCCAGGCCGACGACACCGGTCTTCCACTCGGTCGGCGCGAGCGACCCGCTCGAGGACGGCGACGTCCGCGTGCGCGTCGACGACGGCCTGCCGAACACGCTGGCGGAGTGGATTGCGCACGACGGGCTGACGCGCTTCAAGATCAAGCTGAACGGCGGCGATGCCGACGCGGATGTCGACCGCATCGTGCGCATCGACAGGCTCGTCACGCAACTCGAGCGCCCGGGCCAGGACGACCCGCGTTACCTGCTCGACTTCAACGAAGGGTGCCCGAACGTCGAGTACCTGCTCGAGGTGCTGCGCCGCGTGCGCGAGGCAACCCCTGCCGGCTTCGAGCGCATCCTGTACATCGAGCAGCCGACGCCGCGCGACCTGCGCGCGTCGCCGGACAACGTCATGCACGAGGCCGCGAAACTCCGGCCCGTGGTCATCGACGAGTCGCTCACCGACCTCGAGACGCTGCTGCTCGCCCGGGAGATGGGCTATACGGGCGTCGCCCTGAAGGCGTGCAAGGGGCAGAGCCACGCGATGCTCATGGCCGCCGCGGCGCAGAAGTTCGGGATGTTCCTGTGCGTGCAGGACCTCACGTGTCCGGGGGCGTCGCTCATCCATTCGGCCGGCATCGCGGCGCGGGTGCCGGGCAACGCGGGCATCGAGGCGAACGCGCGGCAGTACGTGCCGTCGGCGAGCGCGGCGTGGGCGCCGAGGTTCCCGGGGCTGTTCGACATCACCGACGGCGTGATGCAGACAGGGCAGCTGACGGGGCCGGGACTGGGGGCGGTCTAGGACACCGTCGAGGAGTGGAGCAGGGTCGAGAAATGGAGAAGGAGAGGAAGGAGGAGAAGGATACGCTACCCTTCCGGACGATCCGGCTCGTTGACCTGTCACGCGGAGTTCCTCATGCGCTACGCACGCCTCGCCTCCCCCCTGTTGCTGGCCGCCGTGATGGCGGCCGATGCCGGCGTCGCGCGGGCGCAGCCGGCCTCGCCCGACGTGCGGGCGGCCGAGCTTGTGGCGTCCCTTGGCCTGCGCGAGGACGAGACGCCCGTGCGCGAGCGAGCGGGCTGGAAGAAGCCCTCGCGCATCGTCGTGTTCGGCGCTTCCCCGGAGCGCGTGGCGTGGCTCCAGGAGGTGGCGCCCGGCGTCGAGCTCGTCCGCGCGTCATCGATGCGCGACGCAGCGGGGGCCGCTGACGGCGCGGACGCCGTGATCGGCGCGTGTGATGCGCGTGTGGTGCAGTCGACCTCGGTCCGCTGGATACAGACCTACAACGCCGGCATGGAGCACTGCCTGGCGGCGGCCGACTTCACCCGTCGGGACGTGCTGCTGACCAACATGCAGCGCGTGGCCGGCCCGGCGATGGCCGAGCACGTCGTGGCGATGATGCTCGCGTTTGCCCGGTCGCTGCCCGCCTACTTCGACGTCCAGCGTCAGCGACGGTGGGATCGCATGCCGCCCGGCGCCCCGCCGGCGTTCACGCTCGAGGGCAAGACGGTGCTGGTCGTGGGCCTCGGCGGCATCGGCACCGAGGTGGGACGACGCGCCGCGGCGCTGGGCATGACGGTGCTCGCCACGCGTGCGACGCCGCGGCCGGCGCCCGACTTCGTCAGCGAGCTTGGCCTCGCCGACGCGCTCACGCGCTTCACGCCACGCGCCGACATCGTCGTGAACACGTTACCGCTCACCGACGCGACACGCGGGCAGTTCAATGCCGCCGTGTTCGCGACGATGAAGCGGGGAGCGTACTTCATCAACGTGGGCCGGGGACAGACCGTGGTGACGGACGACCTCGTGGCGGCCCTGCGCAGCGGCCAGCTGGCCGGTGCGGGACTCGACGTCGTGGATCCCGAGCCGCTGCCGCCAGATCACCCGCTCTGGACGATGCCCAACGTGATCATCACGCCACACTCGTCGTCCGACTCTGACGTGGACGAGGTGAGCCGCTGGCTCGTCGTCCGCGAGAACCTGCGCCGGTACGTGGCCGGCGAGCGGATGCTCTCCGTCGTGGACCCGGCGCGGGGCTACTGAATCAGCTCGTCATTCGCCCGCGGACGGCCTGTCCGACCTCATTCCGACAGCCGGAACGACATCGACACCGTCATCACCACTTCGACGGGCGCGCCGTTGAGGAGCGTGGGCGACAGGACCCCACTGCTTCACGGCGTCGGCGGCAGAGAGTGCGAAGTCGGGATGCACGAGTGCCCCGAGGACGCGTACGGAGCGCACGGTGCCTTCACCATCGATGATGGCCTCGAGCGTCACGTCGCCTTCGCGTCCTTCCGCGAGCATGGCGGGCGGGTAGACGGGCTTGACGTCCTTCAGCTTTCGCGGCGCTCGGATGTTGCCGCCGACTCGCAGGCGGGTCGGCTCGGTCGTGGTCGGCGTAACCGCAGGCGCCGTCCGCTCGGCGACGATGCTGATGGTCTCTCGCAACGTGCCGAGTTCCAGGGTGATCGCACGATTCCAGTCGGGTGCCGCAGCGAGCGTGATCTCCTCGGTGAGCGCGGCGAAACCGGCCAGGCGCGCCGACAGCGTGTACGTCCCTGCCGGGACGTTCGGATAGGAGAATGACCCGTCGGGGCTCGTGTAGACCACGAGCTTCTCCTCGTCGGACAGTGAGAGGGTGACTTCGACCTCCGGGACGACGGCACCTGTGCTGTCGTAGACGACCCCTCGCAGATCGCCCTGGTCCTGCGCGGCGCGCACCGACCCGAGCGTGAGCGAGAGGACGGCGACGACGGTCGCCAGCGCGAGGGCCTTGCGGGGCGAGAGGGCATGACGGCCGTGACGTGAGCTGAGCATGATGCGAACTTTCCTTTTGAGCAGGGAGGACTGGGCCATCGGCATCGCGCCCGACCAGCCAACGCGCCGGTCGACCGTGGAGCGCGCAAGGGCTATGAGGTGGGCGGCGTACTCGCTCGGCGGGACGCCCGCCGTGTCGATGACGAACTCGTCACAGGCGAGCTCGCTCTCACGCCGCAGGCGCACGGCGGCCAGCCAGAAGAGTGGTCGTCGGGCGAGAGCTTGCCGGTGTCGGGACCGAGGAGCGCCGCCACGACCTTGGCCGTCGAGCCGTCGAAGAACGTGTCGACGACGTATCGCAGCGCCGCGCGACGTGCGGCCGAGCGCGGGACCGTCGGCGAGTACACGTAGCGCAAGCCGACTTCCTCGGAAAACCGGCTCGTCGGGGCAGACCGGGGGACCGTTCGCGTCAGCCGATGGGCGGTGTCAGCGTTCTACGCGCAGCAGCGCCGCGAGCGCGGGCCGCATCTCCGCTGTCACGCGTGCGACGTCAAGGCCGGGGTTGCGCAGCGCACGAAGCGTCAGGCCTTCGAGGATCGCGACGATGCCGTCGGCGCGGGCGTTGAGGTCGTCGTCGGGGACGTCGCGGAAGGCGGGATGCGCGCGCAGCACCTCGAGAAAGCGCTCACGGGCCCTGGCGTCGGCCTCGCGCACCTTGGCGGCGACGCGCGGGCTGCGCGATGCCTCGGCCAGCACTTCCATGCGAAGCAGCAGCCGCTGGCGGCCCTCGGGACTGGAGACGCTCGCGTGCACCAAATCCAGGATGGCGGCGCTGGCGTCTGAAGCCCGTGCGAGTTCGTCGAGGAACGCGAGCGAGCGCGCGAGGTCGCGCTCGACGATGGCCTCGATGATGGCTTCCTTGTTCTCGAAGTAGTGGTAGATGTGGCCGACGCTCATGCCGGCGCGCCTGGCCAGCTCGGCCATGCTCGCCCCGTGAAAGCCGTGGTCGCGGAAGCATTCCGCCGCGGCGCAGAGCACCTGGTCGCGCCGGGCGACGGCGCGATTGTGATCCGATGCGGGTTGTCGAACGTCTACCATCCAGTGTGCTCCGGGTTCCAGGCCCCATGGGGCTGCGGAATTCGTTTGACGACGAACTCAGCGTAGCATAGAATGAACGTTCGTTCTAGTCGCGTTCATTCTTCCTGCACTTCACACTCCCTGCTCACCAGACCTCATCATGTCCCGTTCCCTGCTTGCTTCACTGCTCCTGCTTGCTGCGGCCGCCGCCACGGCTTGCGGACGATCCGACGCCGCCGACACCACGGCCACCGCGCCGCCGCCGGCGCCTGAAGTGGCCGTCGTGACCGTTGAGTCGCGGCCCGTCACGCTCGTCACCGAGCTGCCGGGGCGGACCGCGCCGTACGGCATCGCCGAGGTGAGACCCCAGGTGAACGGCCTCATCCTCAAGCGCCTGTTCACGGAGGGCACCGACGTCAAGGCGGGTACCGTCCTCTACCAGATCGACCCGGCCCCCTACCAGGCCGCCCTCGACGCCGCGAAGGCGTCGCTCGCGCGTTCGGAGGCCAACCTCGTGGCCGCGCGCCTGCGCGCCGAGCGCTACAAGGGCCTTGTCGCCATCAACGCCGTCAGCCAGCAGGACTACGACGACGCCGTCGCGGCGCTGGGCCAGATCGAGGCGAGCATCGCCGCCGACAAGGCCGCCATCCGGACCGCCGAGATCAACCTCGGCTACACGCAGGTGCGCTCGCCCATCGCGGGACGGATCGGCCGCTCGTCGGTGACGCCGGGCGCCCTGGTGACCGCGAACCAGGCCGACGCGCTCGCCGTCGTCCAGCAGCTCGACCCGATTTACGTGGACCTCACGCAGTCGAGCGCCGAGCTCCTCCGCCTGCGTCGCGACCTCGCGGAGGGGCGCCTGAAGAGCGACAAGGGGCAGGCGGTCGTCAGGCTGCTGCTCGAGGATGGCACGCCGTACGACCGCACCGGACGGCTCCAGTTCTCGGAGGTGTCGGTTGACGAGCGTACCGGCGCCGTCACGCTCCGCGCGGTGTTCCCGAACCCCGACGGCGTGCTCCTGCCGGGGATGTACGTCAGGGCCGTCATGGAGGAGGGCACGAAGGTGGACGGGCTGCTCGTGCCGCAGCAGGCCGTGACGCGCGACCCCAAGGGCGGCGCGACGACGCTGGTCGTCACGCCGGACGACATGGTGGAGATGCGGCAGATCGAAGCCACGCGCGCCGTCGGCGATCAGTGGCTCGTCACGAGCGGCCTCGAGGCGGGTGAACGCGTCATCGTCGAGGGCATCCAGCGGGTGCGGCCCGGCATCCAGGTGCGCGTCGCGCCTCTCCAGGCCGCCGAGCCGGCCACCGACGGCGGAGACCTCTGATGGCACGCTTCTTCATCGACCGGCCCATCTTCGCGTGGGTCATCGCCATCGTCATCATGCTCGCGGGCGCGCTGTCGGTCCTGACGCTGCCAGTGGCGCAGTACCCGGCCATCGCCCCGCCGGCCATCACGATCACCGCCACCTATCCGGGGGCCTCGGCCCAGACGCTCGAGGACACGGTCACGCAGGTGATCGAGCAGCGGATGAAGGGCCTTGACTACCTCCAGTACGTCTCGGCCAACAGCGACAGCTCGGGCACCATGCAGATGACCCTGACGTTCGATCCCGCCGCGGATCCGGACATCGCGCAGGTGCAGGTGCAGAACAAGCTCCAGCTGGCGCTGCCGCTGCTCCCGCAGGAGGTGCAGCGGCAGGGCGTGCAGGTGTCCAAGTCGCGCTCGAACATCCTCATGGTGATGGGGTTCGTGTCGACCGACGGCCGGATGACGGCCACCGACATCAGCGACTACGTCGGCGCGAACATCCAGGACCGCATCAGCCGCGTGCCCGGGGTGGGCAGCGTGATCGCGTTCGGGTCGCAGTATGCGATGCGCATCTGGCTCGACCCGAACAAGCTCCAGAACTACCGCCTGACGCCGGCCGACGTCCGCGCCGCCATCGTCGCGCAGAACGCCCAGGTGTCGGCGGGGCAGCTCGGTGCCGCGCCCGCCGTCGAGGGCCAGCGACTCAACGCCACCATCACGGCGCAGACGCGGCTCCAGCGTCCGGAGCAGTTCGAGAAGATCGTGCTGCGCACCGAGGAGAGCGGCGCGGTCGTCTACCTGAAGGACGTCGCGCGCGTGGAGCTCGGCAGCGAGAACTACGACATCTTCTCGCGCTTCAACGGCAACCCCTCGTCGGGCATCGCCGTGCAGCTGGCGACGGGCGCCAACGCGCTCCAGACGGCGGAAAACGTCCGCGCGGTCGTCCAGGAGCTCGAGCAGTACTTCCCGCCCGGGCTCGAAGCCGTCGTCGCCTTCGACACGACGCCGTTCGTGCGGCTGTCGATCGAGGAAGTGGTCAAGACGCTGATCGAGGCCATCGTCCTGGTCTTCCTCGTCATGTACCTCTTCCTCCAGAACTTCCGCGCCACGCTCATCCCGACGCTGGCGGTGCCGGTGGTGCTGCTCGGCACCTTCGCCGTGCTGGCGGCCTTCGGCTACAGCATCAACACGCTGACGATGTTCGCGATGGTGCTGGCCATCGGCCTGCTCGTCGACGACGCGATCGTCGTGGTGGAGAACGTCGAGCGCGTCATGCACGAGGACCAGCTGCCGCCGCGCGAGGCCACGCGCAAGAGCATGGACCAGATCACGGGCGCGCTCATCGGGATCGCGCTCGTCCTCTCCGCGGTGTTCGTGCCGATGGGCTTCTTCGGCGGCTCGACGGGCGTCATCTACCGGCAGTTCTCCGTGACGATCGTGTCGTCGATGGTGCTGTCGGTCATCGTGGCGCTCGTGCTCACGCCGGCGCTGTGCGCGACCATCCTGAAGCCGGTCGAACCCGGGCACGCGAAGCGCCGCGGGTTCTTCGGCTGGTTCAACAGGAGCTTCGACAGCGGCAGCCGGCTGTACCAGTCGGTGATCGGACGACTCGTCGTGCGCACGCTGCCGACGATGGCGGTGTACGCGGTGCTGGTCGTGATCATGGGCGTGCTGTTCATGCGCCTGCCGACGGCGTTCCTTCCCGACGAGGATCAGGGCGTGATGTTCACGCAGGTCCAGCTGCCGGCCGGCAGCACGCAGGAGCAGACGCTCGAGGTCATGAAGAAGGTCGAGCGCCACTTCCTCGAGAACGAGAAGGACGCCGTGCAGTCGATGTTCGCGGTCACCGGCTTCAGCTTCGGCGGCCGCGGCCAGAACATGGGCATCGCCTTCGTCAGGCTGAAGCCCTGGGAGGAGCGTGAGGGCGACCATCTCCACGTGCAGGCCGTCGTCGGCCGCGCGATGGGCGCCTTCTCGCAGTTCCGCGAGGCGATGGTCTTTGCGTTCGCGCCGCCGGCCGTGTCGGAGCTCGGCAACGCCACCGGCTTCACCGTGCAGCTCCAGGACCGCACGGGGCAGGGCCACGCGGCGCTGATGCAGGCGCGCAACCAGTTCCTCCAGCTGGCCGCGCAGGATCCGACGCTCGTCGGCGTGCGGCCGAACGGCCTCGAGGATACGCCGCAGTACGAGATCCGCGTGGACACGGAGCGGGCGGGCGCGCTGGGGCTCACCGTCGCCGACATCAACGACACGCTGTCGAGCGCGTGGGGCAGCGCGTACGTGAACGACTTCATCGACCGCGGCCGCGTCAAGCGCGTGTTCATGCAGGCGGATGCGCCGTTCCGCATGAAGCCCGAGGACCTGGGGCTCTGGTACGCCCGCAACCGGCTCGGAGAGATGGTGCCGTTCTCGTCGTTCGCGACGACGGCGTGGACGTACGGGTCGCCGCGGCTCGAGCGCTTCAACGACGTGTCGTCGGTCGAGCTGATGGGCGCCCCCGCACCCGGGCGCAGCTCGGGCGAGGCCATGGAGGCCGTCGAGCGGATCATGGCGCAGCTGCCGCCAGGATTCGGCTACGAGTGGTCGGGCCTGTCCTACCAGGAGCGGCTGTCCGGAGCGCAGGCACCGGCGCTGTACGCGATCTCGATCCTCGTGGTCTTCCTGTCGCTCGCGGCGCTCTACGAGAGCTGGTCGGTGCCGTTCTCGGTGATGCTCGTCGTGCCGCTCGGCGTGCTCGGCGCCGTCATGGCGGCGGGTCTGCGGGGCATGTCCAATGACGTGTATTTCCAGGTGGGCCTGCTGACGACCATCGGCCTGGCGTCGAAAAACGCCATCCTCATCGTCGAGTTCGCCAAGGACCTCCAGGAACGCGGCGTCGACCTCGTGGCCGCGACGCTCCAGGCGTCGCGTCAGCGGCTCCGGCCCATCCTGATGACGTCACTGGCCTTCGGCCTGGGCGTGCTGCCGCTCGTCACGGCCAACGGCGCCGGGTCGGGCAGCCAGAACGCCATCGGCACAGGCGTCCTGGGCGGCGTGCTCGCGGCCACGTTCCTCGGCGTCCTGCTCATTCCGGTCTTCTTCGTGGTCGTGCGGCGTGCCTTCACGCGCCGGCCGCGGCGTGCGCCCGAGACGGCGGTCGCCTCCCATGGCGACGCCGTGCCCGTCCGGGGAGGGCACTGAGATGCGTGTGAGAGTTGTACCGATCCTCCTCGCGAGCGTCGTGACGGCGGCGGGCTGCCGCACCATGGCCCCGGAGTACCAGCGTCCGGACCTGCCCGTGCCGGCCGACTTCGCACAGGCCGACGCCTCGGCCAGCGGCCCGCAGGTGGCCGACGTTCCCTGGCAGACGTTCATCGCCGACGACAAGCTGCGTGCGGTCGTCGAGCAGGCGCTGACGCACAACCGTGACCTGCGCCGGGCCGCCCTCAACATCGAGCGTGCCCGTGCGCTGTACCGCATCCAGCGGTCGCAGCTGTATCCGACCGTCAACGCCAGCGGTAGCGCGGTGCGCCAGCGCATTCCCGAGGGCCTGTTCGGCGGGGCGGGCGGCGCGTTCAACGCCGAGCAGTACTCGGCCAACGTCGGCGTCAGCGGCTACGAGGTGGACGTCTTCGGACGGCTGCGCAGCCTGAACGACACGGCCGTCCAGGCGTACCTGGCCACCGAGCAGGCACGGCGTGCGGTGCAGGTGGCGCTCGTCGCCGAGGTGACGCAGGCGTACCTGACCTACGGCGCCGACCTCGATCGCCTGGCCCTGGCGCGCGAGACGCTCGCCGCCCAGGAGACGTCGCTGAAGCTCACGCGCCAGCGGCTGGAGGCGGGCATCGCCTCGGCGCTCGACGCGCGGCAGGCCGAGACGACCGTCGAGCGTGCACGCGCCGACGTCGCCCAGTTCACCGCGCGCGTGGAGCAGGACCGCCTGGCGCTCGACCTCATCGTCGGAGCGCCGATCGACCCGACGCTGCTGCCGACCAACGGCGTCGTCTCCGTCACGGCGGTCAACGATCTGCCCGCGGGGCTGTCGTCGGAGGTGCTGCTCCAGCGGCCCGACATCATGGCGGCCGAGCACCAGCTGCGTGCGGCCTACGCCAACATCGGCGCGGCGCGGGCCAACTTCTTCCCGACCATCAGCCTGACCGGGTCGGGAGGCTTCGCCAGCCGCGCGCTCGATTCGCTGTTCACCGGCGCCGCGGGGGCGTGGTCGTTCGCGCCGCAGATCGTCATGCCGATCTTCAACGCGGGGCGCAACAGGGCCACGCTCGAGGTCGCCCAGGTCGACCGCGAGCTTGCCCTGGCCGAGTACGAGCAGGCAATCCAGCGGGCCTTCCGAGAGGTGGCCGACGCGCTTGCCGTGCGGGCGACGATCGACGAGCAGCTCGCCGCGCGCGAGGCCGTCGTCAGGGCGGCCGAGGACGGGCTGCGCCTTGCGGATGCGCGCTTCAAGGGCGGCGTCGACAACTACCTGCCCGTGCTCGACGCACAGCGGGCGCTCTACCAGGCACAGCAGGATCTCATCGCGGTGCGCCTCGCACGCCACGCGAACACGGTCAGCCTGTACCGGGCGCTCGGTGGGGGCGCTCCGCCCGACGCCCGGGCGGCCGCGACGCCGACCAACGGCGGCTAGCGCCTGACGCCCGCGTCGTCCGCGTATGGCTGAGGCACCCGTAAGCTGGTGCTGTTAGGATCGCGGGGAAGGAGATACGCGCATGAAGAAACTCGGACTGGTACTCGGTGCGGCCGTCATGACCGCCGGGCTCGCGCTGCAGGCGCAGGGGCCCGTGACGGTGACGCTGAAGGACAACAAGGGTCAGGACGTCGGCACGGCGACGATCTCCCCGGCCAAGCAGGGCGAGGGCGTGACCATCGCGCTGTCGCTCAAGAACCTGGCGCCGGGCGAGCACGCTTTTCACATCCACGAGAACCCGAAGTGCGAGGGCGACTTCACCTCGGCGGGCGGCCACTTCAACCCGGGGAAGAAGCAGCACGGGCTCGACAACCCGCAGGGGCCGCATGCCGGTGACATGCCGAACATCACGGTCGGCGCCGACGGCACGGTGAAGACGACGGTGACCAATCCGCGCGTGACGCTCGGGCAGGGGCCGAACTCGCTCTTCGCCAACGGCGGGACGGCGCTGATGGTGCACGCCGCGGCCGACGACATGAAGTCCGATCCGGCGGGCAACGCCGGCGCGCGCGTCGCCTGTGGCGTGATCGCCAACCCGCACGCCGGGCACTGACAGGCGACAGGAGCGTCCGTCGCATCGATGGACGCTCCTGTGGCGATTCCCTCCTGACGTCGGCTCCCGGCCGAGCAGCGTCACTCCTTCCTGCCGTCGTACGTCCCGGCCGTCGCCCGCAGCAGCTTCAGGAGCACGTCGGTGTTCTCGTAGACGCCGGTGAACTGCCAGGCCCCAGGCCCGATGGCCGACAGTGGCACGTCCGATGCCGTGTGGCCGGCAAACGTATGTCCCGCCGACGCCGTGTCTGCCGGGCAGCCGTCCGGCGCCGGACACGGCGTGGCGCCGTTCTCGATGACGCCGGCCACGAGGAACCCGTCGATCGAGCCGGGCTCGTTGCGTGCGGGGTTGGCGACGGCGATCTGCGGCCCGCCCAGCGCACGCCCGGTCAGCACCGCCGCCTCGCTCTGCGTCGGTTCCGAGAGCCAGTCCTCGTAGTAGTCCGGCGCCGCGGCCCATCCGAACAGCAGCTTGCGTGACGGGTCGGGGTCGACGGGAAAGCCGCGCTCGTCCACCTCGTAGTTCAGCGTCAGGTCCAGCGCCTGCTCGGCGCCGAAGCGGAACACCGCCGCGTAATCGCGAACGGCCTGGCCGATGGTCCGTGGCGCATAGCGCTCGTTGCCGACGCCGACAATGCCCAGTCCGCCCGTCTCGTGGTCGGCGGTGACGATCACCAGCGTGTCGTTGTCGGGGTCGTCGTCGCCGTTGGTGCGTGCGGCGAACTCGAGCGCGACGGCGACCGCGCGATCCAGCTCGATCGTGTCCCACACCATCCGCTCCGCGTCGGCCGCGTGTGCCCGCTTGTCGACGGAGGCACCCTCGACCATCAGGTAGAACCCGTCCGGCGAATGCGCCGAGAGCGAGGCCAGCGCCAGGCGTGTGAGGTCCTCGAGCATCGGCGTGTCGCGATAGGGCGCGTTCTTCTCGAGCTCCAGCTCGCGGCTGTAGCGACCAGCGCCGACCTTGTCGAAGGCCACGGGCAGGTGCGAGGCGTTGAACAGGCCCAGAATGGCGCGTGGCGGGACGTCGCGCGCCAGGCGCTCCCGCACGTCCGAACCGGTCCGGACGACGTCGTAGCCGGCCTGGCGGTAGGCCTCGACGAGGTTGCGACCGTCGGGCCGCGTGCCGCCCTCGCCGAGCGGCAGGAAGTGATTGGCGCCGCCACCCATCAGCACCGTCACGGCGTTGGTCTCGCGCTCGTCGAAGAACTGCGCGGCAATGCCCGGGCCCGCGGAGCGGCTCGCCGTGTGGACCGCGTTGGCGGCGGGCGTCGAGTCGGTGAGGTCGGCCGTCGTGACGATGCCGACGTTGAACCCCGTGCCGCGCGTCCGGCGCAGGATCTCGCCGAAGTACTCGATGCGCGGGTTGTCGAACGGATCAGGCGTGTTGTCGGGGAACACGCCCTCCTGGTTGTTGTTGTGCTTCTGGCCCGTCACGTAGGACGACATGCCGGGCGACGAGTCGGTGATGACCGAGTTGAGTGCGCTCGTCATGACCATGCCGGTGACCGGCAGCGTGTCCATGGCGAGGCGCCCGGCGGCCTTGCCGTTGTGCAGGCCTCGCGAGATGAGGCGGGCCGCCGTGCGGTGCGCCGCGCCCATGCCGTCGCCGAGGAAGAGGATGACGTTGCGCGCGCGCGGCGTACCGGGCGGCCGCGGGCCGGTCCACGCCTCGACGCGCAGGTGCGACTCGGCCGTGGCGCCGCCAGCCTCGGCGCGAATCACGAGCGGACCGGCCTCGTCCTGCGTGTAGCCGCGCCACAGGAAGTTCGCCGAGTTGGGCGGCGCGCCCGCGTCGGCGTCGGGCGCGTTCATCGTCGAGACGTCATGGCCGTTCACCCACACGCGGAGCGTGGGGCGTTCCGCGCCGGCGTCGGGCATGGCCTCGACGCGGATGTCGACGCGCTGGCCGGCGGCGAGCACGCCGCCGTCCGGGGGCATGATCCGCACGCGCGGCGCGGCGGACGTCGCGGCCGGCACGAGCAGCAGACTCATCAGGACAGGGAGGAAGGTGGTACGCATGCCGTGCATCATACGGCCGCGTTGCCGCGACGTATGATGCGGACATGGGATGTCGCCTCGCGTCGAGGAGGGCGCTGGTTCCGCAGGGGTGGCGATATTCCCGCGCGCTGGTCCTCGCGTGCGTGGCGCTCGTGGTCGCGATCGACTCGCAGCGGACGACTGTCGCGGCAGGTCAGGATCCGGGCCAGCCTGTCCCGGAGGCCGTGCAGCGCGTGCTCACGACGGTCTTCGGCTTCACGCGTGCGGACATGGGGGCGGTAGCGCGCGGCGGCGCCGTCGTGCGGGCCCTGGCCATCGACGACGACAGGGAGGTCTCGGCCGCCGGCGTCATCCGCCTCTACGCCCCGCCGGAGTTCTACGCCGATCAGATGCGTGACATCGTCCGCTTCAAGCGGCACGAGGCGGTGCAGCAGATTGGCGTGTTCGGCCACCCGGCGCGGGCCGCGGACCTTGCGGCCCTGACGCTGGACGGCGGCGACCTGCGCGCGCTTCGGCGTTGCAGGCCCGGGTCGTGTGACATCAACCTCCCGGAGGACGCCATCGCCGAGGCGCACCGCGTCATCGCCTGGGGCACGCCCGCGGCCGTCAACGACGCGCAGACGTGGTATCGCGAGACGCTCGCCCGCATGGTGCGCGACTACCAGGCCCGGGGCGCGAGCGCGCTGATGACGTACGCCGGCGGCGCGAGGCGCGTGTCGATGGCCGCAGAGTTCGACGCCCTCGTGTCGTCGCCGCCGGCGCTGCTCGAGGCCTTCCCGCCCGTGCGCGCGTACCTCGACGGCTATCCCCGCAGCCGCTCCGCCGCCGTTGACGACGTCATCTACTGGTCGAAGGAGGAGGTGGGGCCGAAGGTCGTCATCAGCGTCACGCACATGGCCATCGCACGGCTGCCGGCGTCGTTCGCACCTGTCGTCTACGTCGCGGCGTCGCGCCAGCTGTACGGGTCGTCGCTGTACGAGGCCTCGCTCGGGATCACCGTGCTCATCGCCGATCCGGACGATGGCCAGCGCATGTATCTCGTGTACGCCAATCGATCGAGGGTCGACGCGATAGGCGGCCTGCTCGGCCCCATCAAGCGCGCCGTCGTCCGGTCGCGGGCGCGTGCGACGCTCGACGCCACGCTCGAGCGCGCCAGGCGCGAGATCGAGCGGCGCTACGCCGCGGCGGGCAGCCAGCCGTAGCGGCGGAGCCCGCCGCATCCGGCCGCGTCGGGCGTTCGGGCGGCAGCACCCGACCGGACGTGCAGTAGAGTGAGGTCCGATGCGACACCTGCTTCGTGCCCTCGCCACCCCGGTTCTTGTCTCCTGCCTGGCAGGCGCCGCGCGTCCCGCGTCGGCGCAGCCGCTCGTCGTCTGCGGATGGGACGAGGTGTTCGTGGTCGATGCCGGCGAGCCTTCGCGAAAGGTGTGGTCGTGGAAGGCGGCCGACCGCCCGGAACTGCCCGAGGCCTACCGCGGGCTGTTTCGCACGACCGACGAGTGCAAGCCGCTGCCCGGCGGCCGCGTGCTGATTACCGCGTCGAGCGACGGCGCGGCAATCGTGGACGCGGCGACTGGTCGGGCGATCTGGTGGGGCCGGTGCGGCAACACGCACTCGGCCGAGCTGCTGCCGAGCGACCGCATCGTGCTCGCCTGCAGCGTGCGTCCCGAGACCGGCAACAAGCTGGCGCTGTTTGACGCCGGGGTGCCCGAGCGCGAGCTGTTCTCGACGGAGCTCGTGTCGGGGCACGGCGTGGTGTGGGACGAGCAGCGTCAGCTGCTGTGGGCACTCGGGCTGGACGAGCTGCGGGCGTACGCCCTCGTTGACTGGGAGAGCGCGACGCCGTCGCTGGCGTTGAAGGCCAGCTATCGCCTGCCCGATCACAGCGGCCACGAGCTCGTCGCCGAGCCGGGGACGTCGCGTCTGGTGCTCAGCGCGCACGAGTCCGTGTGGACGTTCGACAGGGACACGCGCACGTTCGCGCCGCACCCGCAACTGGCCGGGCGCCCTGACGTCAAGGGGATCAGCATCCATCCGGATACCGGCCGGATCGCCTTCGTGCAGGCCGACCCGCCGGAGTGGTGGTCGCGGCGCATCCGGTTCGTGAACCCGGCGGGCGAGGCGACGCTGCCTGACGAGCGCCTGTACAAGATCCGCTGGGCCCCCTCCTGGGGTCAGGTCTCGCGCTGAGGCCCGGGGTCAGGTCTCG
>CAYSHC010000021.1:0-54854 GCA_964430855.1 uncultured Vicinamibacteraceae bacterium | reverse complement strand
GTGTGCTCCGGGTACTCGAGCAGGTTCTCGACCTCGGTGTCCTGCTTGTGGCGCATCAGGTCGAGCACCGCGGTCGCGAGGTCCTCGGGCAGGTACCCGATGAGAGCCGCGGCGTCGTCCGACTCGAGCTCCTGCACGAGCCGCGCGATCTCCTCGGGCGACCGGTCGTCGAGCAGGGTGGCGCCAATCTCGGGCCCGAGCTCGCTGAGGCCCTCCATCGCGTGGCGGGGGTACCGCTCGACCAGGACGTTGAAGGCGGTCTGGCGCTCGCGTTCGGTCAGTTCCCCGAGCACCGCGGCGAGGTCGGCCGGGTGCTGCTTGTGCAGCAGGTTGAGCAGATTGGCACTGGCACCGACGCGGATCAGCCGCCGAACGGAGGCGAGGACGACGTCGATTCTGCGCTGCGCCATGGGGACCAGAGTCGTGGGCGTGGGCGTCCACCTCAGCGTGCACGCCAGCCCGCAAGCCCTTCAAAGTACCACGCCGGCGCGGGCCCGATCCGCCCGAATCTGCACGTTGAAACGATTTCCGGGTACGTGGCGTGGTAGAAAGGCGTTCTCAACAGCCCAGGAGGCAGACACATGACCGACGCCGCATTTCCGATGACTCGACGCGACGCCCTGAAGCTGGCTGCCATCGCCGGCGCCGGGACGGCGCTGGGTGCGTTCCCGTTTGCCGCCCGGCTCGACGCGCAGCAGGGCGAGCTCATCACCAAGCCCATCCCGTCGACCGGCGAGCGCGTGCCCGTCATCGGGCTCGGCACCAACGTCTACGGGCGCGAGAACACGCCCGAGGAGTACGCCCGCCTGAAAGGGGTCATCGCGCGGATGGCCGAACTCGGCGGGAAGGTCATCGACACGGCGCACGGGTATGGCCGCTCCGAGGAGACCCTCGGGCGCATCCTCACCGAGCTGAAGGCGCGCGACAAGTTCTTCCTCGCCACCAAGTGCATGGCGCCCAAGGACGATCTCGCGACCGCGCGGGAGCAGTTCGAGGGGTCGTTCAAGAAGCTGCAGACCGACAGGATCGACCTGATGTTCGTGCACAACATGACGGGGGCCGGCGTGCTGCTCCCCTTCCTCGAGGAGATGAAGAAGGAGGGCCGCATCCGCTACATCGGCGCGACGACGTCCAACACGTCGGATCACGCCGCGATGGCCGCCCTGATGCGCAAGCACAAGATGGACTGGGTGCAGGTCAACTACTCCATCGACGAGCGCTCGGCCGAGAAGGAGATCTTCCCGCTCGCGCTGGAGCAGGGCACGGCCGTGATGCTCAACGTGCCGCTCGGCGGCCGCCGCGGCAGCCTGTTTGCCCGCGTCAAGGGCCGCGACCTCCCGGAGTGGGCCAGGGAGTTCGACGCGACGTCGTGGGCGCACTTCTTCCTGAAGTACAGCGTCGGCCATCCCGCGGTGACGTGCGTCATCCCCGGCACCACGCAGGAGAAGAACCTGGCCGACAACCAGGGCGCCGGCCGCGGCAGGCTCCCCGACGCCGCGCTGCGCCGGAAGATGGAGGAGTTCTGGGCGACGATTCCGGAGGCCTGACCTCCGGAGAAGGACTGGAGGAGGGAGGACCGGAGGAGGAGCGGGAGGAGAGGGTTACCGCCTGGGCAGCCCCAGCTCGTCCAGCATCCGTTCGTTCTCCCTCCAGTCCTCCCGTACCTTGACGTGGAGGTCGAGGTACACCTTCCGCTCGAAGAACGCCTCGAGCTGCTGGCGCGCGGCGGTGCCGATACGCTTGATCATCTCGCCGCCGCGCCCGATGACGATCGGCTTCTGGGACGGGAGCTCCACGAGGATCGAGCAGTAGATGTCGAGCCGTCCGTCCTCGCCCTCCCCTTCCTCGAACCTGTCGACGACGACGGCCGTGGTGAACGGCAGCTCGGCGTGCACGTGCGCGAGCACCTGCTCGCGCACCATCTCGGCGGCGAGCACGCGCGCGGGCTGGTCGGTGAGGTAGTCCTCCGGATAGAGCGGCGGCCCCTCCGGCAGGTGCGTGCACAGCACCTCCAGGAGCGTCTCCACGTTCTCGCCGGTGAGCGCCGACACGGGGACGATGTCGGCAAAGTCGAACTGGCGGCTGTACCAGTCGGCCGTCACCATCAGCCGGGTCTTCTTCATCCTGTCGATCTTGTTCAGCACCAGCACCACCGGCCCCTGGAGCTTCGGCAGCAGACCGAGCATGAACGCGGTGCCGTGGCCTGCCTTCTCGTCGGCATCCACGACGAAGGCCACCACGTCGGCCTCGCGCGCGGCCGCGAGCGCCGCGTCGACCATCCGCACGTTCATGCGGTGACGCGGGCGGTGCACGCCCGGCGTGTCGAGGAACACGAGCTGCCCGTGCGGCAGGTTGCGCACGCCGAGGATACGCGTCCGCGTCGTCTGCGGCTTGTCGGAGACGATTGCCAGGTGCGCGCCGACGACGCGGTTGAGCAGCGTCGACTTCCCGGCATTCGGCCTGCCGAGCAGCGCCACGAAACCGGATCGGAACGTCGTCATGCCTCGCCCTCCTGCCGTGGGGCGCGCCGCACGCGGACCTTCAGGACGCGCCGGCGCTCGGCCTCGAGCACGTCGATGGCGAGGCCGTCGAACGACAGCCGCTCGCCCACGGCCGGCACGCGGCCGAGCCGCGTCATGATGTAGCCGCCGATCGTCTCGAACCCGTCGCGCTCGATCTCCACCCCCAGCCGCTCGGTGAGGGCGCCGATGTCCACCTTCGCGCTGAACACGTACGTATCATCCCCCTCCTCGACGATCGGATCGGCCTCGACGTCGTACTCGTCGCGGATCTCGCCGACCAGTTCCTCGACCAGGTCCTCCACGGTGACCAGGCCCGCCGTCCCGCCGTACTCGTCGACGACGAGCGCCGCCTGGCTCTGGCGCTGCTGGAACTCGCGCAGCATGTCGGGCACGCGCTTGGTCTCCGGGACGACATGGGCCGGGCGGATGAGCGGCGTGATGGGGTCGCTGTCGGGCCGTCCGTCGGCGTTGAGGAACACGTCCTTCATGTGGACGAAGCCCACGACGTTGTCGAGGTTCTCGCCGTAGACGAGCAGACGCGAGTACTCCGAGTCCTTGAGCAGCGCGCGGAGCTCGCCGAGCGTCGCCGTCTGCGGGATGGCGACGATGTCGGGACGCGGCGTCATCACCTCGCGCACCAGGCGGTCCTGGAAGCCGACGAGCGACCGGAACAGCTCGCGCGCCCCGTCGTTGTGCGGCTCCTCCGGCGGACCGCCGGGGTCGTCCTCCGCCGCGCCGTTCTCCGCGCCGCCCTCGGCGTGCTCGTCGTCCGGCCGCCGCTCGCCGGGCACGGCCCCCACGGCGCGCGTCACCGGCCCGAGAATCGACGAGACCACGGCGAAGGACGGCAGCAGCGCCTCGAGCACACGCTGCGGGTCGCGGCGCACGATGAGCTGCGGCACGACGTGGAAGCAGACCACGACGAACGAGAGCATCGACGCCAGGAACAGCCAGATGCCGTGTGCCGTCCGGCCGACGCCTTCGTACTCGGCGAGCAGGACGGCGGTGAGCGCCGTGACGAGCCCGAGCAGGAGGCGCGCCGGGAAGAACAGCGCGTCGGGGTTCTCGAGGAAGCGGCCGAGGATGTCGCGCGAGCCGCCCGTGCTCTCCGCGAGCATCCGCAGCGAGAACCGCATGAGCGCGCTGAAGGCGGCGAGGATCGTCCCGAGGTAGACGGCCGCGCACGCCAGCAGGAAGACGACCAGCGGGATCATGTGGCGGCTCCGCGGTCGATCAGGCCCTGCTCCAGGCCGCCCTTGCGCCGCAGCCGTCGCTCGAGGCGTGCCATCCGCCCGTCGTCGGTCTCGTGGTCGTAGCCGAGCAGGTGCAGCAGCCCGT
The DNA here is from genome assembly GCA_964430855.1 of uncultured Vicinamibacteraceae bacterium. GTDB lineage: Bacteria > Acidobacteriota > Vicinamibacteria > Vicinamibacterales > Vicinamibacteraceae > JAEZDP01. The sequence goes on along the minus strand of CAYSHC010000021.1, from coordinate 50,994 downwards.
GCAGCGCCAGCACCCGCAGCTCGGTAGCGAGCGGGTGGCGGTGGGCGCGCGCCTGCGCCGCCGCCACCCCGAGGGCGATGACGATGTCGCCAAGATGCCGCGGCACGCTGCGCGGCCGCGGCGTCGACGGGTCGGTCGGGAACGACAGGACGTCGGTCGCCCGGTTCTTCCCGCGCCAGCGCCGGTTGAGGCGCCGCACCTCCGCGTCGTCGGCCAGCACGATGGTGACCGAGCCGCGTGCGGAGGCCGGGGCCACGGCGGCGAGCCAGCGCGCGAGGGCGGCCTGCCGTGCGGGGCGGCCGTCAGCGCGGCAGACGCTGACGGCCAGACGAGGGGTACCGTCGCTGTCCATCGGTTACGCGGCGCCGCCGGAGACCGGCTGGTCGTGGGCCGCGTAGGCCTGCACGATCTGCTGCACGAGCGGGTGCCGCACGACGTCGCGCTCGGTGAAGCGCACGAAGGCGATGTCGGGGATGTTCCGCACGACGTGCAGCGCCTCGATCAGCCCCGAGGGCCGCCCGGCCGGCAGGTCAATCTGCGTGATGTCGCCGGTGACGACGGCCTTGCTGTTCTGGCCGAGCCGCGTCAGGAACATCTTCATCTGCTCGGAGGTGGTGTTCTGCGCCTCGTCGAGGATGACAAACGCGTCGTTGAGCGTCCGGCCGCGCATGAACGCGAGCGGGGCCACCTCGATGGTGCCGCGCTCGAGCAGGCGCTCGATCTTGTCGGCCTCGAGCATGTCGTGCAGCGCGTCGTACAGCGGCCGGAGGTACGGGTTGACCTTCTCCTGGAGGTCGCCCGGCAGGAAGCCGAGCTTCTCGCCGGCCTCGACGGCCGGGCGCGTCAGGATGATGCGCGAGACCCGCTTGGACAGCAGGCTCGCGACGGCCTGCGCCATCGCGAGGTAGGTCTTGCCCGTGCCGGCAGGCCCCACGCCGAAGACGATGTCGTACTTCTCGATGGCGGCGAGGTACTCGCGCTGCGTGGGCGACTTGGGCACCACCTGGCGCTTGGCCGACGCACGCACCGTCCCCTTCAGGTAGTGGTCACGCAGGTCCAGTCCCGGGTGCGTCGCGGCCATCCTGGCCGCGTCGCGGACGTCGCCCTTCGCGAAGACGTAGCCCTCGCGGAGGAGACCGGCAAACTGGGCGACGAACGCTTCGATGCGGTCGATCTGCTCGGGGTCGCCCTCGACGACCAGCTCGTGGCCGCTCGTGCGGACCTGGACGCCGAACAGGTTCTCGAAGACGCGGAGGTTCTCGTCGTAGGCGCCGAAGAGGACGTCGACGCCCTCGTCAGGCACCGGAATCGACCGAAGTGCAGTAGCGGCGATACGCGGAAGCTCCTGGCTCTCGTGCGATGTTCCGCTGACCGTAGCACGCGCCCTGTGGTCGGTCAAGACAGCGTCCGGAGGTGCAGTTCCTTCAGCTGGCGCGGCTCGACCGTCGATGGCGCACCGGCCATCAGGTCGACGGCCGCGGCCGTCTTCGGGAACGCGATGACATCACGAATCGACGGCTCGCCGGCCAGGATCGCCACGATCCGGTCGAGGCCGAGCGCGATGCCCCCGTGGGGCGGCGCGCCGTACTCGAGCGCGTCGAGGAAGAAACCGAACCGCAGCTGCGCCTCCTCGTCGGAGATGTTCAGCAGGCGGAAGATCTGCCGCTGCATGGCCGGGTCGTGGATACGGATGCTGCCGCCGCCGATCTCGTTGCCGTTCAGCACGAGGTCGTACGCGCGGGCGAGCGCCGCTCCCGGCGCCGCCTGGAGCGCGTCGACGTCGGGCACGGCGGGCGCGGTGAACGGGTGGTGCATCGCGGCGTAGCGCTGCTCCTTCTCGTCCCACTCGAGGAGCGGAAAGTCCACGACCCAGGCGAACTCGAACCGCGACGGGTCGATCAGGCCGCGCTTCTTCGCCTGCGACAGCCGGAGCTGCCCGAGCAGCTTCGACACCTCGAGCGGCGCTCCCGCCGTCATGAGCAGCAGGCCGTCGCTGCCGGCCCCCGACACCTCCAGGGCCCGCGACAGCAGCTCCTCGCCGATCGCGCGGGCCGACGTGGCCAGGCCCTTGTCCGTCTGCCGCGCCCACAGCAGGCCGCCCGCGCCGAGCTCGATGGCCTCGGCGACGATGCGGTCGACCTCGGCGCGCGCGATCGCCGCGCCGCCGGGCACGACGATGCCGCGCACCACCCCGCCGGCGTCGAGCGCGTTGCGGATCGGCCCGAACGTCGTCGTGGCGAAGACCTCGGACAGGTCCTGGATCTCCATGCCGAAGCGCAGGTCCGGCTTGTCCGACCCGTACACGTGCATGGCCTCGCGGTACGGCATGCGCCGGAACGGTGCCGTTACCTCGACGCCGCCGGCCTCGAACATCACGACGATGAGCGGCTCGATCAGGCCGAAGACCAGGTCCTCGTTGGCAAACGAGATCTCGACGTCCACCTGCGTGAACTCGGGCTGCCTGTCGGCGCGGAGGTCCTCGTCGCGGAAGCACTTGACGATCTGGAAGTACCTGTCGAGCCCCCCGATCATCAGGATCTGCTTGAAGAGCTGCGGCGACTGCGGCAGCGCGAAGAACTCGCCCGGGTGCACGCGGCTCGGCACGAGGTAGTCGCGCGCGCCTTCCGGCGTCGACTTGGTGAGGATCGGCGTCTCGACCTCGAGGAAGTCGTGCGCATCGAAGTAGCGGCGCACGGCCATCGTCACGCGGTGGCGCAACGCCATGTTCTGCTGCATGCGCGAGCGGCGCAGGTCGAGGTACCGGTAGCGCAGGCGGAGCTCCTCGGCGACGGGCGTCTCGTCGGCGATGCTGAACGGCGGCCGCTTCGCGTCGTTGAGGACGTGCAGCTCGCGGATGACGACCTCGACCTCCCCGGTCTCGATCTTCGGATTCACCGTGTCGGGCGAGCGGTGCGCGACGGTGCCGATGACGGCGACGACCATCTCGGTCTTGAGCGCCTTGGCCTGCGACAGCACCGGCTCGGCGTCGGTCACCACCTGCGTCACGCCGTACCTGTCGCGGACGTCGAGGAAGATCACCGCGCCCATGTCGCGGATCCGGTGCACCCAGCCCATGAGGACGACGTCGCTGCCGACGTCGGACGGACGGAGAGCGCCGCAGGTGTGAGAGCGATAGAGAGAGGCGGGAAGGGGCATGTCAGCGAGTCAGCGAGTCGGGAAGTCGGCGAGTCGGACGGTCAGCACGTCGGTAGTCAGCGGGTCGGCGCGTCGGGCGCCGCGGCCTCATCCTGTCCAGACGGCACGCCCTCGCGGATGGTCGCCGCGACGGCCTCGCGCGCGACACGGGTCTGCGCGCCGGTGCGCAGGTCCTTGAGCGTGACGACGCCGGCGGCCCGTTCATCCTCGCCCAGAACGGCCACGAAGGGAACGCCGAGCGTCGCGGCGTACTTGAACTGCTTGCCCAGCTTGTCGGCGTCGGGGTAGACGTCGACGCGCAGGCCCTGCGCCCGCAGCGCGTGCGCCAGGCGGATGGCCTCCCCCGTGTCGGCCGCGCTCCAGATCGTCACCAGCACGTCGGCCGGCGTCGTCGTCACCGTGGGCGGGAACATGCCGCGCTCCCCCATCACGACGAGGATGCGCTCGAGGCCCAGCGAGAACCCGGCCGCGGGCACCTGCTCCTTGCCGAACATGCCGACCAGGTTGTCGTAGCGCCCGCCGCCGCCCAGGCTGCCGGCCAGGTCGGGCACGGCCAGTTCCATGATGCAGCCCGTGTAGTAGGACAGGCCGCGGGCCAGGCTCGGGTCGATGCGGATGCGGCCGTCGGCCGGCGTGCCGGCACACAGCGTGAGCACCCGCTGGAGTGTCGCGACGCCCGCGCGCGCGGCGTCGTGCCCGCCCACGAAGGCGTCGACGCGCCCGAGGGTCTGCTGGTTCGACGCGGCCAGGTCCTCGGCCCCCGGCGTGGCGCTGGCGCCGGTCGCGTCGGGCATCCCGGCGAGCAGGCCCAGCACCCGGTCGGCCGCCTCGGGCGCGAGCCCGCGCTGCGCGTACTCCGCCCGTACGCCCTCGACCCCGATCTTGTCCAGCTTGTCGAGCGCCACGAGCGCGTCGCCGTGCCTGTCGGCCGGGATCGCCGCGGCGTCGAGGACGCCGGCCAGCACGGCCCGGTGGTTCAGGCGCAGCGTGAAGTCGGCAAAGCCGAGGGCGGCCATCACCTCGCAGGCAGCGGCGCACAGCTCGGCCTCGACGACCGGCGAGGTCGAGCCGATGGCGTCGACGTCGCACTGGTAGAACTCGCGGAAGCGTCCCCGCGCCGGCCTGTCGGCGCGCCACACGGGCTGGATCTGGAAGCGCTTGAAGAACTTCGGCAGCGCGTGCCGGTGCTCGGCGACGACGCGCGCGAGCGGCACCGTCAGGTCGTAGCGCAGTGCGAGGTCGGCCTGGCCGGACGCCTCGTGCTCGCCGCGCTTCAGGATCTTGAAGATCAGCTGATTGCCTTCCTCGCCGTACTTGCCGAGCAGCGTCTCGATGTTCTCGACGGCGGGCGTCTCGAGCGGCTGGAACCCGTAGCGCTCGTAGACGCCGCGGATGACGCCGATGACGTACTCCCGCCGACGGACGTCGGCAGGCAGGAAGTCGCGCATCCCGCGCGCGGGCGACGTGCTGGCCACTGGCTTACTGGAACTCCATGTAATCGAGGCGATACCCGACGTAGCGCTCCGCAAGATCGGCGATGGTCCGGGCCTCGGCGTCGGTCACCTCGCGCCTGACGCGGCCCGGCGACCCCATGACGAGCGACCCCGGCGGCACGATCTGCCCCTCGGTCACGAGCGTGCCCGCCGCCACGATCGACCCGGTGCCGATGACGGCGCCGTTGAGGATGATGGCGCCCATGCCGATGAGGCACCGGGGCTCGATGGCGCACCCGTGGATGATGGCGCCGTGCCCGATCGTCACCTCGTCGCCGATGGTCGTCGGGTGCGTGTCACGCATGGCGTGGACGATGGTGCCGTCCTGGATGTTGGTCCGGTGCCCGATGCGGATGCGGTGGACGTCGCCGCGGATGACGACGTTCATCCAGACGCTGGAGGCCTCGCCGAGCGTCACGTCCCCGATCACCTGGGCGCTCTGGTCGACGAAGGCTGTCGGATGAATGTCGGGCCAGCGCCCACGGTGCGGACGAACCATGAACTCGGCATTATACGTCGCGGACGGGCGCCGGCACGTGCCGGCGCGGGCACTCGCCGGCGCGCCAGCTCGTCGGTTTGCCGCGGCGCTGGCGGCCCGGGCCGGCCGGCCGCCAACAAGCTGCGCTTATTCTTGGCTAAGAAATATAATCTTGACTTACCAGCGACGCGCGGTCACGATGGGGCCGTGGTCGTGGCCTTTCAAGGCGAGCCGGGCGCGTACAGCGAGGCTGCCGCCCTGCGCTTCGCGCCGGATGCCGAGGTGCTTCCCTGTCCGAGCTTCGAGGAGGTGTTCCGCGCCGTCGACTCGGGCCGGGCGCAGCGCGGCGTGCTGCCGATCGAGAACTCCATCGGCGGGACGATCCACCGCAACTACGACCTCCTGCTCGAGCACGAGCTGACGATTCTCGGCGACCTCGAGCTCGAGGTGGTGCACAGCCTGCTGGCGCTGCCCGGGGTGGCTCTCGAGGACGTCCGCCAGATTTACTCGCACCCGCAGGCGCTGGCGCAGTGCGACAGGTTCCTGCGCGGCCTGCCCGGCGTGGAGGTGGTGGCCACCTACGACACGGCGGGCAGCGCGAAGCTGCTGAAGGACCGGCAGCTCCGCGACGCCGCGGCGATCGCCTCGGCGCGGGCGGCCGACGTGTTCGGGCTGGCCGTGCTCCGCTCGGGGATCCAGGATTTCGCGGACAACATCACGCGGTTCCTGGTCGTCGGCCGCCCCGAAGGCGCCGGGCCGCCGGCCGACGCCGACAAGACCACGATCGTGTTCTCGCTGCCGAACGAGCCGGGTGCGCTGTTCAAGGCGTTGAGCGTGTTCGCGCTGCGGGGCATCGACCTGACGAAGCTCGAGTCGCGGCCGATTCCGGGCCGGCCGTGGGAGTACCTGTTCTACGTCGACCTGCGGGTCGGCGCCCATGAGGTGTCGTGCAGCCGCGCGCTCGCCCACCTGGGCGAGTTCGCGCCGGTCCTGCGCGTCCTCGGGTCCTATCCGTCATCGATCACGCGGCGGGCCGCCCAGCCCGTCGGAGACCGTGCATGAGCAATCCGCTGAAGCATCGCAGCACCGAACTCACCGAGGGTCCCAGCCGCGCCGCGGCCCGGGCCATGTTCAAGGCCGTCGGCTTCGACGACGACGCGCTGGCGCGGCCGCTCGTGGGCATTGCCAACACCTGGACCGAGATTGGCCCGTGCAACTTCCACCTCCGGCGCCTGGCCGAGCACGTCAAGGCCGGCATCCGGAAGGCCGGCGGCACGCCGATGGAGTTCAACACGGTCGCCGTCTCCGACGGCATCACCATGGGCGCCGAGGGCATGCGGGCCTCGCTCGTCAGCCGCGAGGTGATCGCCGACTCGATCGAGCTGGTGGCCTTCGGCCATCACCTCGACGCCATCGTGATGCTGTGCGGCTGCGACAAGACCATCCCCGGGACGATGATGGCGCTCGCGCGGCTCGACATCCCCGGGCTGGTGTTCTACGGCGGGTCGATTGCGCCGGGCCACGGCGACGGCCGTGACCTGACGGTGCAGGACGTGTTCGAGGCCATCGGCGCGCAGGCCGCGGGCCGCATCACGCCGCAGCAGCTGAAGGTCATCGAGGACAACGCGTGCCCCGGCGCCGGCGCCTGCGGCGGCCAGTTCACCGCCAACACCATGGCGATGGTCGGCGAGTTCCTCGGGATCTCGCCGCTCGGGAGCGCGAGCATCCCGGCGATGCTCGCCGAGAAGGACACCGCGGCCGAGCGCGCGGGCGAGCTGGTGATGGACCTGCTGCGCCGCAACGTCCGGCCGCGCGACCTGCTGACGCGCACGGCCTTCGACAACGCCATCGCGGCCGTCGCCGCAACCGGCGGGTCGACCAACGCCGTGCTGCACCTGCTGGCCATCGCCCGCGAGGCCGGGGTGCCGCTCGTCATCGACGACTTCAACCCGGTGAGCCAGCGCACGCCGCTGCTGGCCGACCTCAAGCCCGGCGGCCGCTACGTCGCGGTGGACATGCACCGGGCCGGCGGCACGCCCGTCATTGCCCGGCGCCTCATCGAGGGCGGGCTCATCGACGGCACGGCGCCCACCGTGACGGGGCGCACGCTCGCCGACGAGGCGGCCGAGGCCGTCGAGACGCCCGGCCAGGACGTCATCCGGCCGCTGGCAGCGCCGCTCAAGCCGACGGGCGGCCTCGTCATCCTGCGCGGGAACCTGGCGCCGGCAGGCTGCGTGGTGAAGGTGTCGGGCGCCGGCCAGGCGTCACACACCGGCCCGGCGCGGGTGTTCGAGTCGGAGGAGGACGCGTTTGCCGCCGTGCAGGGCGGACGCATCGTCCCCGGCGACGTCGTGGTGATCCGCCACGAAGGCCCCAAGGGCGGGCCTGGCATGCGCGAGATGCTGGGCGTGACGGCCGCCATCATGGGCGCCGGGCTCGGCGATTCGGTCGCGCTGCTCACCGACGGACGCTTCTCGGGCGCCACGCGCGGCCTGATGGCCGGGCACGTCGCGCCCGAAGCGGTCGCTGGCGGCCCGATCGCCGCGCTGCGCGACGGCGACGTCGTGACGTTCGACATCGCGAACCTGCGGCTCGACGTCGCGTTGAGCGACGAGGAGATCGCGGCGCGGCTGGCCGCGTACACGCCGCCGCCGCCGCGCTACACGTCGGGCGTACTCGCCAAGTACGCCCACCTGGTGTCGTCGGCCGCCGAGGGCGCCATCACGACGCCCGGCGGCGACAACGTCGGCACGGCGCCGCGCGCTGTCGCCGAAACCCGGTAGGGACGGTTCTCCGAACCGTCCATCGAAGAATCCGCCCGCGAACCCGTACGAAGGAATGGACGTTTGGTCATGAAGAAAACCGGTGCACAAATCCTCTGGGAAAGCCTCGTGCGCGAAGGCACCACCTGCGTCTTCGGCTATCCGGGCGGCGCGATCCTGCCGGCCTACGACGCGATGCTCGACTACCCGATCCGCCACATCCTGGTGCGGCACGAGCAGGGCGCCACGCACATGGCCGACGGCTTCGCCCGCGCGTCCGGCCAGGTCGGCGTCGCCATCGCCACGAGCGGCCCGGGCGCGACCAACATGGTCACCGGCATCGCGACGGCCATGATGGACTCGTCGCCGATCGTGTGCATCACCGGTCAGGTGGGGAGCAAGGCGATCGGCTCCGACGCGTTCCAGGAGGCCGACATCACCGGCATCACGATGCCGATAACCAAGCACAACTACCTGGTCACGCGGGCCGAGGACGTCGCGCGCGTCGTCCGCGAGGCCTTCTACGTGGCGCGCTCCGGCCGTCCGGGCCCGGTGCTCATCGACATCACGAAGGACGCGCAGCAGACCTCGTGCGAGTTCGAGTGGCCCGAGGCGCCGACGCTGCGCGGGTACCGGCCCGAGCACAAGCCGAGCGCGCGCGACATCGCGCAGGCGGTCGAGCTCATCTCGTCGGCCAAGCGGCCCATCATCCTGGCGGGCCGCGGCGTCGGCCTCTCGGGGGCCAACGACGTCGTGCGCCGGTTCGCCGAGCACACGAACATCCCGGTGGCGATGACGCTGCTCGGGCTCGGCGACCTGCCGGCGAGCCATCCGCTCAACCTCGGCATGATGGGCATGCACGGCGAGGCGTGGGTCAACACGGCCATCCAGGAGGCCGACCTGCTGCTCGCCTTCGGCATGCGCTTCGACGACCGCGTGACGGGCAACGTGAAGACGTACGCGCCGAACGCGAAGAAGATCCACATCGACATCGACCCGGCCGAGCTGAACAAGAACGTCCGCGTCGACGTCGGCCTCGTGGGCGACCTGCGCCAGGTGCTCGAGGACCTGCTGCCCCGCATCGAGGCGCGCGATCACAGCGACTGGCTCGCCTACATCACGATGCTGAAGGGCGACTCGGCCGTCCGCGACATCCAGAACCTGCCCGACAACGGGCACCTGTACGCCGCGCACGTGATCAACGACATCTGGCGCGAGACGCGTGACCGCGACACCATCGTCGTGACCGACGTCGGGCAGCACCAGATGTGGGAGGCGCAGTACTACAAGCACGAGAAGCCGCGCTCGCTCGTCACCTCGGGCGGCCTCGGCACGATGGGCTTCGCGCTGCCCGCGGCCGTGGGCGCCAAGGTGGCGCGGCCCGACGCCGAGGTGTGGGTGGTGGTCGGCGACGGCGGCTTCCAGATGACGATGTGCGAGCTGGCGACCATCGCCCAGGAAGGCATCGACATCAACGTCGCCATCATCAACAACGGGTACCTGGGCATGGTGCGGCAGTGGCAGGAGTTCTTCTACGAGCGCCGCTACGCAGCCACGCCGCTGGTCAACCCCGACTTCGTCAGGCTCGCCGAGGCCTTCGGGCTGAAGGCGCGGCAGGTCACCACGCGCGCCGACGTCGTCCCGGCGGTGCGCGAGGCGCGCGAGCACCAGGGCACCGTGGTCATCGACTTCCGCGTCGAGCAGGAGGACTCGGTGTACCCGATGGTGCCGGCCGGCAACGACCTGCACAGGATGATCCGGCGCCCCAGCGCCATTGTGGAGACGGGAGCAGACGCATGAACACCTTCGTGGTGCTCGTCGAGGATCAACCGGGCGTGCTGACGCGCGTCAGCTCGCTCATCCGCCGCCGCGGCTTCAACATCAGCTCGCTGACGGTGGGCCACACCGAGACGCCCGGCGTCTCGCGCATGACGATCGACGTCGAGACCGACGAGTTCGGCGCGCGGCGCATCGAGGCCAACCTGTACAAGCTGATCGACGTGCTGCGCGTGGACAACGTCACGCGCCGCCCGGCGATCTACCGCGAGCTCGCCATCATGAAGGTGGCGACGACGCCCGAGACGCGCGCCCAGATCTTCCAGCTGGCGCAGGTGTACCGGGCGCGCATCATCGACGTCTCGCCCGAGTCGCTCGTCGTCGAGATCACCGGCAACGTCGACAAGGTCGAGAGCCTGATCGAGGTGCTGACGCCGTACGGCCTGCTCGAGCTCGCGCGTACCGGCCGCCTCGCGATGCTGCGCGGCACCGCGACGGCCAGCACCGTTCCCACCGAGGACGAGGACCTTCCGGCCGAGGCCGCCGAGGAGGTCGTGTCGCACTCGGTCTAGCCCGGGACGGCCCGGCGGGCCGTCCCCTCCCGATGCCGCGTCACCCGACGTCATTCCCAGGAGCTCATCCACGACATGGCAGCCCGAATCTTCTATGACAACGACGCCGACCTCTCGCTCATCCAGGGCAGGAAGGTGGCGATCATCGGCTATGGCTCGCAGGGCCACGCGCACGCGCTCAACCTCAAGGACAGCGGCGTCGACGTCCGGGTCGGCCTGCGTCCCGGCAGCCGCTCCGCCGAGAAGGCCGAGAACGCCGGCATCCGCGCGGTGAGCGTCGCCGACGCGGCGCGCGAGGCCGACGTGATCATGCTGCTCGCGCCCGACACGTCGCAGGCCGAGATCTACGAGACGCACATCGCGCCGCACCTCACGGCCGGCAAGATGCTGATGTTCGCGCACGGCTTCAACATCCGCTACGGCGCGATCGTCCCGCCGGCCGACGTGGACGTGACGATGGTCGCGCCCAAGTCGCCGGGCCACCGCGTACGCGAGGTGTTCGTGGAGGGCGGCGGGGTGCCGGGCCTCGTGGCCATTCACCAGGACGCCTCCGGCCAGGCCCGTGCCCTGACGATGTCGTATGCCAAGGGCATCGGGGTCACCCGCGCAGGCGTCATCGAGACGACCTTCACGGAGGAGACCGAGACCGACCTCTTCGGCGAGCAGGCCGTCCTCTGCGGCGGCGCCAGCGCGCTGGTCAAGGCGGGCTTCGAGACGCTCGTCGAAGCGGGCTACCAGCCGGAGGTCGCCTACTTCGAGTGCCTCCACGAGCTGAAGCTGATCGTCGATCTGATGTATCGTGGCGGCCTCAACTACATGCGGTACTCGGTGAGTGACACCGCCGAGCACGGCGACTACGTCGCCGGCCCGCGCATCGTCACCGACGAGACGCGCAAGGCGATGAAGCAGCTGCTCGCGGAGATCCAGGACGGCTCGTTCGCGAAGGCCTGGATCGAGGAGAACAAGAAGGGACGGCCCAACTTCAATGCCATCCGCAAGGCCGAGCAGAACCAGATGCTCGAGGAAGTGGGCGCGCGGCTGCGCGCGATGATGCCGTTCCTCAACCCCGTGACCCACAAGCCCGAAGAGCAGAACGCGCCCATCTCGTAGCGGCCCCTGCGGGCGCCGGCCCAGCGCCGGCGCCCGGCCCACACGTCGATCGCGCGCGTCCGCTCCGCGGAGGCCACGCGCCATGATCGACACGCTACTCGCTTCGCACTCCCCCACCCGCCGGCGCTTCCTCGCCGGCACCGGCGCCCTGGTCGCGTCGGCCGCCTGGCCCGCTCGCGCGCAGCAGGAGCCCGCGGCGCCCCTGCGGGTTGCCGTCGCCGGCCTGTCGCACGGCCACGTGAGCGGCTTCCTCACCGTCGCGACACGCCACCCGCAGGTAGAGCTCGTCGGCGTGGCCGAGCCGGACGCGACCGTCCGGAGCCGCTACGCCGAGCGACATCGCCTCGCCGCGCGCCAGCTGTTCGACGACCTCCCCACACTGCTCGCACGCACGGAGCCGCAGCTGGTCGCCGGGTTCGGCCCGACGTCCGAGCACCTGGCCGTCGTGGAGGCGTGCGCGCCACGCGGCATCCACGTCATGGTCGAGAAGCCGCTCGCGGTGAACCTCGCCCACGCGAAGCAGATCGCCGGGCTCGCCGCGCGCCATGGGGTGCACGTCCTGACGCAGCTCGAGACGAGCTGGTACACGAACACCGACGCGGCGGGACGTCTGTCGCAGGACGGCACGCTCGGCCCGCTGCGCAAGATCGTCGTGATGGACGGACATCCCGGGCCGAAGGAGATCGGCGTACAGCCGGAGTTCTTCGACTGGCTGTCGGACCCGGCGCGCAACGGCGGCGGTGCGCTGATGGACTTCGGCTGCTACGGCGCGAACCTCATCGCCTGGCTGATGGGCCGGCAGCAGCCCGTGTCGGTGACCGCCATCGTTCAGCAGCTGAAATCGGATCCCGACTACCGGCGCGTGGACGACGAGGCGACGATCGTCGTCGCGTACCGCGAGACGCAGGGGATCGTGCAGGCGTCGTGGAACTGGCCGTATCACCGCAAGGACCTCGAGGTGTACGGCACGGAGGCGGCCTTCTTCAGCGTCGGGCGCGAGGAGTACCAGTTGAAGCGGCTGCGCGGCGACCGCGAGCAGCATCATGCAGGCCCGCGCGCCGCGGCGCCTGACGACGGCATCTCGTACGGGCCGGCACTGGACAACGTGCGCGCCGTGCTGGCCGGCACCGCGGCGGTGCCGCCACTGGCCTCGCTGGAGGTGAACCTGCAGGCCGCGCGCATCCTGGAGCTCGCGCGCCGCTCGGCCGACGAAGGGCGCACGATCGCCTGGCCTGCCGCCCCGAGCGCGTAGTGCGCGCGGCGGCGGTCAGCGGTCCTGCGGAGGGGCCGGCGCGGGGCGGCCAAGCTGCTGCAGCAGTCCCGCGGCAGCGTCCGCCGGGGGCCCGCCCGTCTTCGCCACGGCCTCGCCGAGGGCCCTGGCACTGTCGTGCTGCCCCTGGCTCGCGAGCGCCACGGCGCGGTTGTAGCGCGCCCATTGCTGCTGCTGGCGGCACGCGTCGAGCGCCCGCTGCCTGCGCGCCCGGATCGCTGCGCGGCGCGCGTCGTCGAAGGCCGACGCGTCGACCTCGGCGACCGCGGCGGCCAGGGCCGGCTCTCGCCCGACGAAGCATGCCTCGGCCATCTCGAACGCTCCGCCAGCCGGTTCCCATGCCTGCTCGCGCAGCAGGCTGGCGCCCAGCATGAACCGGGCGTCGCAGTGGCCGGCGTCGAGCCCCACGGCCAGCTCGAGGTCGCTGCGCGCCCTTCCCCAGGCGGTTTCCTGATACGCGATGAGGCCGGCCAGGTAATGGACGTCGGCGCTGTGCAGCAGCTTCCTGGCGTCGTCCACCGCCGCGCGCGCCTCGGGCAGGCGGCCCACCTGGAGGAAGTTCCAGGCCCTCCAGTAGTACGCCTCGCCGAGATACCACTCGCCAAGCGCCAGCAGCCTGTCAGCGGCTGCGAGCGCGTCGTCGTGTCGTCCCAGGCGGCTCAGCGCTTCCAGGACGCCGAGCCAGGCCTCGCGATGCGTCGGCACGCGTGCCGTGACCTGCTCGTACTGCGCGAGCGCCTCCTCGTCGTTGCCGATCTCCGCGTGGATGCGTCCACGGGACACCCGCGCGGGCACCAGGTCGGGCAGCGCGGACAGCGCGGCAGCAAGCGCGGCCTCGGCGGATGCGAGCCGGCGCGACCTGAGCTCCGCATCGGCCATGAACACGAGCGCCTCGTGGCACCGCGGGCGCTCGGCGTACAGCACCGCCCAGTCGTCGGCGGTGCTCGCGCCACGCATGTCGTCCCAGACGAGCGCGAGGGCGGGGTCGTGCAGGTGCGGGGACACCCACGGCCACGCTTCGAGATCGGGCAGTCCGAACCGCTGTCCCGCCAGGGGGGCCTCGATCGGCAGTTCGGCGAAGGGAAAGGCCGCAAGCAGGTGCATCAGCAGCAGGGCCGCCCGCGGGTCGGTATCGGCCTGCGGCCGCAGCACTTCGTAGAGCCGGCGTGCCTGCGTGCGCCGCTCGGCGAACGTCCCCGCCTCGCTCCAGGGAGGCCGTGTCCCCTGACGCCACGGCACGAGCGCGACGATCTCGAGGGCCACGGTGGACGCCGGGTCGTCGAGGCCGCCGGCGAGGCGCGCGGCGCTCGCATCATAGCGCCCGGGGAAGAGGCCGAGGCGCCGCTCCCGAAGCGCGAGCTGCACCGCGACGTCGAACGCGCGGCGCCGCAGGGCGGCGTCATCGGGCCGCTCGGCGAGCGCCGACGCATAAAGCGTCAGCGCCCGCTCCATCGGCGCGTAGCAACCTTCCGCCGCCAGGGCGTCGGCGTCCTGGATTGCGGCGGCATGGGCGGCATCCGCAGCCGCGCGCACGGGTGCGTGCGAGGCGCATCCGGCCAGCAGGAGCACGACGACCGCGAGGGCCGCCCCCGACGTCATCCGCAGGTGGTGCCGCGTCCACATGGGGCGACGCTACCTGGGCGTGTCGTCGGCGGCGAGCGTGAAGTTGACCGTCGTCGTCAGCAGCACGCGGTGCGCCCGGGGCTCGTACTTCCACTGGCGCACGGCCTCTATGGCGGCGGCGTCGAGCAGGGGAATGCTGCGCAGGACGCGGACGTCCGACACGTCGCCGTTCGGCTCGATGACCGTCTCCATGATCACCACGCCCTGTACCTTGGCCTCCAGCGCTTCCTTCGGATACTCCGGCGCGACGTGGACGATCTTCCGCGGCGGCGGGATGGCGCCCCCGATGCGGACCGGCCCGCTGCCGGCGCCCGGCATGCGCGCGTCGCCGACGGCCAGGTCGGTGGCCAGGAGCATCGGCGCGGCGAGGGGCGCCTCGAACTGCCACTGCCGCACGGCCTCGAGCACGGCCTCGCGCGTGGCCGCGTCGCCGCCGGGCCCCGGCGCGCCAGTCGCGGGCCACACGATGCGCGCTTCCGCGACGGTCCCCGCGCTGTCGATGACGACGTGGATCCGGAACACGGCGCCTCCCGTGGCGCCGGCGGGCAGCAGGGGTTCGACGTTGAGCGACCGGCGCGGGGCCGGCGTGTCAAGCGAGGGCAGCACGGCCCTCCGCTCGAGCGGTCCCGCCCCGTCACCCGGCGCGGACGCGTCCTGCGGCGTGATGGGCACGACGGTCGAGGCCGCCGCCGTGGCGGCGGCGAGCACCACCGCGAGCATCCCGGACCAGGCGATGTGGTGTGCGCGTGACATCTGGACCTCCCCGGTGAGCGACGCGACACGCGTCAGCAGTTGATGACGTTTCAGGAAGCCGGTCGCCAGGCTGTGGCTGGCCGGGGCGTTGTCGGCGCTCCACACGAGTGCCATCACGTACGGCGTGACGTCGCTGGTGAGCGCCACCGTCTCGTGGTCCACGACCTGCTCCCGCGCCAGGCGCAGCCGCGGCACCAGCAGCCACACGGCAGGCAGCGGCCACGCGAGGGTCCGCAGCGCCTCCTCGAGCCAGGCGGCCCACACGTCGCCGCGCGCGATGTGGCGCAGTTCGTGGACGTACACGGCGAGCCGTTCCGCGTCGGGCCGTGTACGCAGCGCCTCGGGCACCAGCACCGTCGGCTGACGGACGCCGACGGCCACGGGCTGGGCCAGCGACGCCAGCTCCGCCCCTCTGGCGCGCGCGCCCGCCAGCGCCATGGCCTCCTCGAACACGTCGTCGGCGAGCGGCACGGCGGCGTGACGCCACTGCCGGATGCGCCCGAGGCCTGTCGCCAGCCACGCGGCCCGCACGACCACCCCGGCGACCCAGAGCCACAGCCACAGCGCCGGGCCCGAGGCACCTTGCGCCGCGGCGACAGGGCGTGCGGCCACCTGCACCAGCTCGATGGCCATTGTCTCGACGGCCGACGCGGGGACGAGCGGTCCCAGCCAGGCGAGCAGCCACGGGCCGCCGAGCGCCAGCAGCAGCAGGCCCTCGAGCCAGCGCAGCCGGACCCGGGGCGCCATCCCCCGCGCGACGGCCAGGCAGGCGATCCCTGCGATGGCGAGCGCCGTGGACTGGATCAGCCACGGCCACGCCCATGCCGGGGCGCTCACGACCGGCCTCCGCGGCCGCGCTTCGTGGACGCGTCTGGCGCCTCGAGCATGCGGGCGATCTCGGCACGCTCCTCGTCGGTCAGCCGCCGGTCCTTCACGAGGTGCATGACGAGCGGCTGCGCCGCACCGTCGAACACGCGCTCGACGAAGTCGCGCACGAGGCCACCGACGACGTCGCTCTCGGGCCGCGTGGACGTGTACACGTGCGCGCGGCCGCTCATGTCGTCGCGCCGCAAGTACCCCTTTCCTTCCAGGATGCGCATCATCGTCAACACCGTCGTGTAGGCCAGGGGCCGCGTCTGCTGAAGGGCCTCGTGCACCTCGCGCACCGTGGCGCGCTCGAGCTGCCAGACGACCTTCATCACCGCGAGCTCCTGGGGCGTGAGTTTCGGGAGGGACATGAAGGTTGATCTCCGCTTGCCGCTTGCCGCTACCGCTTGCCGTTCGGGCGGCGCGCGGGCCTTCCGCGCCCGGCCGCTCGCCGCGTACGTCCCGGGGGCAGTGAGGCCATCGGGGCAATCTTGCTGGTCGAACTACTATCCACTTAGTACTTCGTAGACATGGAGTCAAGAGGAAATCGCGCCGGAGGGCCCGAGCCGGCCGGCTGGCCGCCGTATCCTGACTCCGTGGGCTTCCTGCCACCGGTGCCTGCGACGCTCGCCGACGCCGTGCTGGACCACCTCGGCGTCCCCGCCGCGCGGCACGACCGCGGGTGGCTCGACGCGCTGGTGCAGCGCTACGGCGAGCGCGTGCCGTGGGAGAGCGCGTCGCGCATCACGCGCGCCGCCAGGCTGCCGCCGGACGAGCGGCCGCTGCTGCCCGAAGCGTTCTGGGAGCGGGCGCTGCGCGACGGGACGGGCGGCACGTGCTTCGAGAGCAACGCCGCGCTCTCCGCGCTGCTGGCCGCGCTGGAGTTCGACGGCGCGCTGACCGTCAACGACATGCACGACACGCGCGGCTGCCACACGGCCCTCGTCGTGCGCCTCCGCGAGGAACGGCTGCTGGTGGACGTCGGCTATCCGATCCACGCCGCACTGCCCCTCCGCGCAGAGGCCACCTCTCGCGACACGCCGTGGTTCCGCTACCTCGCCACGCCGTCCGGCACCGGTCGGTTCACGATCGAGAACCATCCGCATCCGTCGCCGTACCTCTTCGACCTCGTGGACGAACCGGTGAGCCCCGACGACTACGTGGCCGCGCTGCGTGCCGACCACGGCCCGGGCGGGCTCTTCCTCGACCGCGTCGTGATCCGACGCATCGTCGACGGGCGCGTCTGGCGCTTCGACAGCCAGGCCGCGCCGTGGCACCTCGAGTGCTTTCAGGACGGCCGGCGCGTCGATCACCCGCTGCCGGCGGTCACGGCAGACGCCGCTGCGCACATCGCCGGGCATTTCGGCCTGCCCCGCGACGTCGTGGGTACGGCGCTCGACGTCGTCAGCAGGCAGGGGGCAGGATGAGGAGCGGTTGAGGATGTCGGACGGTGGTAGGGACGGCTCGGAGAGCCGTCCCTACCACCGTCGCTCCGAGCCGTCCCTACCACGCATCGAGTTCGGCCTGCATCCAGCCTCGCAGGCTGTTGACCAGCCAGATCCGCCTGGCGCGCCGCACGTCGTCAAGGGTCAGCGATCGCTCACCAATGTCGCCGGCGGCGACGAGCGTGCCGCGGAAGACGCCCGGCAGCAGGCCGTCGGCTACCGGGGGCGTCCACCGCCCGTCAGCGAGTTCGACGATGACATTGGCGATCGTGGATTCCGTGATGCGGCCATCGGGCCGGTGGAAGATGACGTCGTCGAGCCCGGGATGCGCGCGACGGGCCTCGTCGTAGCGCTGGCGGTCGACGGTCTTGTGGAAGAGGCGCCAGTCGTCGGCAGCGACGGGGAGCGGCGCGAGCCCGACGCGCCAGATGCGTCCTGACGCATCGGCGAAGGGCTCGCTCGAGCACGTGACGCGGCCGTCCGGGCCGAGCACGAGTCGCACCCGCCAGAGACCGGTCGGGTGCGCGCGCACGCACGTGTCGAGCGCGGCCTCCGCGGCGGCGACGTCCCAGGCCAGCCCGAGGAAGCGGGCCGATGCCGCGAGCCGCGCGAGGTGCGCACCTCTCCGCTGCACCACGCCGTCCTCGAGGCGCAGCGTCTCGAACAGGGCGGCGGACTGCATGGCCGGTGCCGGCCGCGCCGCCTCCGCCTTGAGCAGGCACTCGGCGTACTCGTCGGCGGCATCCGAGTCGGCGGTGATGCCCGCCCCGACCGCCCACACGGCGAGCGCGGAACGACGATTGACGACCGCGGTCCGGATGGGCACGGACGCCACGGCGTCACCGCCGGGCCGGATGAGCGCGATCGCTCCGGTATACACGCCGCGCGGCGCCACCTCGGTGTCCGCGATGATGGCCATCGTGCTCACCTTGGGCGCGCCGGTGACCGATCCGCACGGGAACAGCGCGGCCAGCACCTGCCGCAGCCCGACATCGGCGGGCACGTCGGCCTCGATCGTGGAGGTCAGCTGCCAGACGCTCGGATAGCGCTCCGCCGAGCACAGGCTCGTCACCCCGACCGTCCCCGGCCGCGCCAGGCGTCCGAGGTCGTTGCGCAGCAGGTCCACGATCATGACGTTCTCGGCGCGCGCCTTCTCGCTGCCCACGAGGGCGTCCCGCGCCCGGAGGTCCTCGGCCATCCACCGGCCGCGCGCCCGGGTGCCCTTCATCGGCCGCGTGACGATGCGGGTGGCGCGCCGTTCGAAGAACAGCTCAGGCGACAGGCTCATGACGAGGTCATCCTCTCGCGCGATCCAGGCGGCGTGCGGCACCGCGGCCCGACGACGCGCCGTCTCGTACCAGGCCCACGCGTCGTCGAGCGGCAGCTCGGCGTGCATCGGGAACGTGTAATTGACCTGGTACGTATCGCCTGCCGCGATGCGGGCCTGGAGCGTGGCGATGGCACGCGTGAACGCGTCGGCGTCGAGGGCCGGTTGCCAGTCGGGCGCGCGGCCGGGGGGTTCGCCGGCGACGTGCGGCGGCGGCCCGTCGGCGGCGTGGTGGGAAGCGGGGCCGTCGTACGCGGCGGCCCAGGCCAGCGGCGACGTGGTCGCGGGACGGACGCGCAGCGCCGCGTCGAACGCCGGCGCCGCCTCGTAGGCCAGCACCAGCACCACCCACGCTCCCTCGCCGGCGGCCCGCGCGGCCGCGTCCACGGCCGGCAGCACGCCGTCGAGCGTGTCGGCCGTCCACGTGCGACGCGGGGCGACAAAGGTGCCACGCCACGGGCACTCGGCGGTCGGCGGCAGGCCGTCGCCGAAGATGGCCGTTCCGCTGCGCAACGGGTTGACGTGTGCGAACGGCGACAGACGGGGCGCGAGCGCAGGCACGGCGTCGATCACCTTAGCAGGAGCGCGCGCCAGCGCGCAGGGACGCTCGTCCGTACCCGGTTACCCGCTTTGACCGATAATCGGCCTGTGCCGGTTCTCGACCACTGGGGGCGTCCGCTCGGCCACCTGCGCATCTCGGTCACCGACCGCTGCAACCTGCGCTGCGCCTACTGCATGCCCGAGGAGGACTACGTCTGGCTGCCCAGGCCCGATTTGCTCACCTTCGAGGAGCTGACGCGGGTCACACGCATCATGACCGGGCTTGGCGTCGGCCATGTCCGGCTGACGGGTGGCGAGCCGCTGCTCCGCCGGCACCTGCCGGTGCTCGTCGAGTCGCTCGCGCGGATCGACGGCGTCCGCGACCTGGCCATGACGACAAACGGGGTCCTGCTCGCCGGGATGGCGCGCCCCTTGCGCGACGCGGGCCTCCAGCGCATCACCGTCAGCCTGGACACGCTCGACCCTGCCCGCTTCCTCCAGCTCACGCGCAGGCAGGAGCTGCCACGCGTGCTCGACGGCATCGCCGCCGCCCGGACCACCTTCGGGACGCTGAAGCTTGACACCGTCCTGATGCGCGACGTGAACGACGATGAGCTGATCCCGCTTGTGGACTTCGCCCGCGAGTCCGCCGGCGAAATCAGGTTCATCGAGTACATGGACGTTCCAGGCGCGACGCGCTGGTCGCCCGGGCTGGTCGTCTCGCATGACGAGATCGTCGCGCGCCTCGCCGACGCCTATGGCCCCGTCGAGGCGCTTCCACCCGACGGCCCCGCGCCGGCGGCGCGCGTCAGGCTGCCGCACGGGCAGGTGGTGGGGATCATCGCCTCGACGACCCGCCCGTTCTGCGACACCTGCGACCGCATCCGCCTGACCGCCGACGGGCAGCTGTTCTTCTGCCTGTACGCCACGCGCGGCCTCGACCTGCGCACGCCGTTGCGGCGCGGAGACAGCGACGAGGCCATCGCGGCGATGATTGCCGGCGCGTGGCGCGCGCGCCGCGACAGGGGCGCCGAGGAGCGCGCGTCGGTCGGCGATCGGGGCGCCTTCATCCCGGCCGACATGCTGCGCGCGCGGCCGCACCTCGAGATGCACACCCGCGGGGGGTAGGGACACCTCGGTAGGGACGCCTCGGTAGGGACGCCTCTCCGAGGCGTCCTCTCACCCCGACGCGCCGCGACCGCCTCACACGTCGAGCGGCGTCACGGTGATCGCGCGGATGGCCGACACCGTCCTGTAGCTCGCCAGGCCCAGCGGTCGGCACGCCAGCATCTCGATCCTGACGTCGATCTGCCGTCCCTCGGTTTCCACCTCCGCCATCCACTCGTCGTCCAGGCGGCCGCGAATGCGCTCGGGGGTCACGTCCACGCCGATGCGGTACCAGCGGTTGTCCACGAGCTGCCGTACCTGCGAGGTCTCGTTCTCGCTGGCGTCGTAGCCGTCGATCGACGAGAAGCCGATGAGCGACCCGCCCCACCCGCCCACGACGAACGTGCAGTGCGTGTCGGCCACGGGAAACGTCAGCGCGCAGAAGAAGTCGGTGCCGTCCACCCGCTTCGCTTCGACCTCGATCGTGTAGCGCTCCGGCAGGGGGGCGCCGGTCCACACGATACCCGTGAGGTCGTTGCCGCGCTCGAGGATGATGGCGCCGTCCTCGACGCGCACCTCGCCTTCGCCGCCGAAGTTCACCGGCTTCCAGTCGCCGAGCGATCTCCCGTCGAAGAGCGGTCCCGTCGCATGCTGCACGGCATCGTCGCGCGATGGCGAGGTCACGGCCAGCGGCACGGCCGGCCCGGCGGAGACGTGCGCCAGCGCCGGGGCCGGTATGATGGCGCCGGCGCCGGTCGCGGCGGCGAGCCAGGCAAGCACGGCCCGACGTGACGGCGCCGCGTGCCGGCTGTTCACCGCCGGCGTCGTGGCCGTTGTGTGAGACAGGGCTGACGTCATGCCGTCAGCCTACAGGAGGAAGACGTTCGTGAAGAAGCTCGTGATGGGGTGCGGCTGCGCGCTGGTGATCGTCGGCATCGGAATGGCCGTCGCCGGGTACTACTTCGTCGTGCGACCGGCGCAGACGTTCGTGACGTCGATGACCGAGATCTCGGAGGTCGCCGACCTCGAGACCGCGCTGGTCAACAAGGCAACCTACACGCCGCCGGCCGATGCCACGCTCGCGCCCGCGCAGGTCGACAGGTTCATGGCCGTGCAGCAGGCGGTCAAGGCCAAGCTCGGCACGCGCTTCGACGAGCTGAAGGCGAAGTACGACCAGCTGGACAAGGACAGGCGCGAGCGCGAGCGCGCCGTCGGGTTCACCGAGGCCGTCGGCGCCTATCGTGACCTGTTCGCGCTCATCGCCGAGGCGCGGCGCGCCCAGGTGGACGCGCTCAACGCCCAGCAGTTCTCGGAAGGCGAGTACCGCTGGGTGCGTACGCGCGTGTTCGAGGCCGCAGGGCTGGAAGTCAGCGGCGTCGACCTGAGCGACCTCGTCCAGAAGGTGCAGCAGGGCAACTTCACGCTGCCCGACGGCCAGCCGCTGAAGATCGACGACGCGGCCCTCCGCGTGCCGGAGGCGAACCGGAGCCTCGTGAAGCCGCACCTGGACGCGCTCAGGGACTGGCTCCCCTTCGCCGTGTTCGGATTGTAGGCAGGTAGGGACGGCCCTCCGGGCCGTCCTTCGCAGGACCAGCCTCTGAGAGGCTCTTGTCGGACGCCTCGGAGAGGGCTCGTTCCGGACGCCTCGGAGAGGCGTCCCTACCATTGGCGTCCCTACCATTCATCGGAGAGGCGTCCCTACCGGCGGCGTTCCCAGCCGTCCCGGAACAG
The DNA here is from genome assembly GCA_964430855.1 of uncultured Vicinamibacteraceae bacterium. Lineage (GTDB taxonomy): Bacteria > Acidobacteriota > Vicinamibacteria > Vicinamibacterales > Vicinamibacteraceae > JAEZDP01. Next base: position 28,984 of record CAYSHC010000021.1, on the reverse strand, counting down.
GTTGAAGTGCGTCGGCTTGTACGGGTGCTCGCGCACGACGTCCAGGTCGAGCTCCACGCCGAGCCCCGGCGCCGTGGGCAGCGCGAAGTACCCGTCGACGACGGGCGGCAGCCCGGGCGCGACAGACTGGACCCACGGGTCCGCGAAGTCGTTGAAGTATTCCTGGATCCGGAAGTTCGTCGTGCAGGCCGCCAGGTGCAGGTTGGCGGCCGTCGAGATCTGCCCGCCCACGTTGTGGGGCGCGACGGTGACGTAGTGGACGTCGGCGTGCGCGGCGAGCTTCTTTGCCTCGAGCAGCCCGCCGATGTGCGTGATGTCGAACTGCACGACGTCGGCCGCCTGCAGCTCGAACAGCTCGCGGAACTCGTGCCGCGTGTGGATCCGCTCGCCGGTGGCGATCGTCACGCCGGGCACGTCCGCCCGCACGCGCGCCAGCGCGGCGAGGTTTTCCGGCGGCACCGGCTCCTCCGCCCAGCCGAGGCCGAATGGCTCCAGGAGCCTGATGATCTTCACGGCCTGGACGGGCGAGAACCGGCCGTGCATCTCGAGCAGGATCTCCACGTCGCTGCCGATGGCGTCGCGGACGGCCTCGACCAGCGCCACCACGCGCCGCTGCTCCGCCCAGTCGATCTCGTAGTAGCCCGGCCCGAACGGGTCGAACTTCAGCGCCGTGTAGCCCTTCTCCACCACGGCGCGGGCCGCGGCATGGAACTGCTCCGGCGTGCGCTCGACGCGGTACCAGCCGTTGGCGTACGCCCGGATGCGGTCGCGGACGGCGCCGCCGAGCAGGCGATAGACGGGTTGCCCCAGCGCCTTGCCGACGATGTCCCAGCAGGCCATCTCGAGCATCGCGATGCCCGAGCTCATGATCTCGCCGGGCCGCGAGTAGTCGTCGCGACGCATGCGCTGGACGAGTGCCTCGATGTCGAACGGGTCGTGCCCGACGAGATGACGCTCGGCCGCGGCGTCGAGGTAGCCGACGAGCGCCTGCGCGTGGTTGGGAATGCGCGACTCGCCGAGGCCCGTGAGGCCCTCGTCGGTGTGCACGCGGCAGATGGTCAGGTTGCGCCAGTCGGTGCCGACGACGAACGTCTCGATGCGGGTGACCTTCATGTCCCGCCTATTCTGCACCGGCGGCGGTCGCGCCCGTGCGCGCCAGCCGGACAGGCGAGGTGCGCAGCCGCTGCACACGCGCGCGCAGGCGCCGACCCGGTGTCGGGTCAGCGCCGCGCCGTCAGGTTGACCGCCGGCTCATAGAGCTTCTCCCCTGCCGGAATGGCGACGTCGAGGACGTTCTCCGGCACGGGCGTCGGACACGTCGTGTGCGGGTTGTACGCGCAGGGCGGGTTGTAGGTGCGATTGAAGTCGAGCCGGTACGTGTCGTCCCCGAGCGGATCGGCGTAGAGGAAGCGCGTGCCGTACGTCTCGCGGCCGGCCGTCGCGTCGCGGAAGATCAGCCACAACCGCCCATGGCTCGCGGCAAACGGCACGAGCGTCACGTCGCGGCCGTCGATGGTGAAGTGCAGCCGGCCGGGCGCCGTGTACTCCTCGGCGTCGCCGAGGACGTTGCGGACAGGGACGCCGCGCGGCTCCGGGTACCGCTCGAGCCTGCCGACCACGTCGTAGCGCGGGTCGGGTGCGAACCAGCGGGTGCCGGCGAAGGTGCGCCGCAGTTCGCTGTGCGGGTTGCGCACGCGGATGCCGACGCGCTCGCCGCTGCGGTGCCAGTGGAACTCGATGTCGCCGATGCGCACGCGCGGCGCCGGCTTGCCGTCGGCCGGCGCGAGCGGCACGACGGCAGGGGTGGGCTCGCCGTCGATCGTGGCCGTCACGCCGGGCCGCAGGTGCAGCCAGGCCTCGCGGTCGCGGTAGACGATGCGCCCCACCTCGAGCGGCGCCCGCCCGGCGGGCAGCACGACGTCGCTGCCGGCCAGGCTGCCGATGGTGTTCACGCCCTCACGCAGGAACGCCAGCCCCGACACGCTGAGCCAGCCATACTCGGCGCGCAGGCGCGCGTCATAGTCGGCACGCCACTGCTCGACCGACGGGGACTGGGCGGGGACCGGCGCCGCCGACAGCAGGATCGACGAGGCCACCAACGCGAGCGTCACGCGTCGCATCACGGGTACTCCTTTGGTTCGAACGCCACGCGCTGGCCGCGCGGGCAGATGCCTGGTGCGAGCACCGCCGCAGCGGGTCGCCTTCACTCCGGTTGCCGGGACAGGTGGGCTAGCGGCAACAACAACAGCCGCGCCGGGCGGCGCGGACAGGCATGTTCGACGACGGTCGCACGAAGCCGGCAGACACGTTCGCAGGGAGCATGATTCCCCAGCGTACGCCCGACCCCGCCCTCGTGCAACCGTATGACGCACCTGCGTCCCCTCTCCCTCCCCCGTTCCTCGTCTTCTTTCCCTCCCCCGTCCCTTCCTTCGTGTCGGGTGTCCTATACTCGATCTCTTGTGAGTACCCCCGCCGAGACCGCCATCGCGGCCGAGATCGCGCGCGAAGTGGCGCGGCGTCGGACGTTCGCCATCATCTCGCACCCCGACGCCGGCAAGACGACCCTCACCGAGAAGACGCTGCTCTACGCCGGCGCCATCGAGCTGGCCGGCGCCGTGCGCGGACGCAAGTCGCAGCGCGCCGTGGTCTCCGACTGGATGGAGATCGAGCGCGACCGTGGCATCTCCATCACGTCCGCGGCGCTCGAGTTCGACCTCTGGGACCACCGGGTCGTGCTGCTCGACACGCCCGGGCACAAGGACTTCAGCGAGGACACCTACAGGACGCTGCTGGCCGTCGACTCGGTGGTGATGGTGCTCGACGCGGCCAAGGGCATCGAGTCGCAGACGCGCAAGCTGTTCGAGGTGTGCCGCCAGCAGCACCTGCCCATCCTGACGTTCGTCAACAAGTGCGACCTGCCGGGCCGCGATCCGCTCGAGCTGCTCGACGAGATCGAGCGCGAGCTGGGGCTGTCAGCCGTGCCGATGAACTGGCCCATCGGCACGGGACCGCAGTTCCGCGGCATCTACGACATCTCGCGCGACGAGGTGCTGCTCTACGAGCGCGCCACGCACGGCGCGCGCCGCGCCGCGGTGCACGTCACGTCGCCGGCGGCCCCGGAGCTGACGGCGCTCATCGGCGACCGCGAGCAGGCCCACCTGCTCGAGGCCGTGGACCTGCTGTCGGGAGCTGGCGTCGCCTTCGACCGCGACGAGTACCTCGCCGCGCGCCAGACGCCCGTGTTCTTCGGCAGCGCGCTTGCCAACTTCGGCCTCGAGCCGTTCCTCAAGGCGCTGGTCGCCATGGCGCCGTCGCCGCAGCCGCGGCCGGCGACGCCGGCGCCCGTGGACCCTGGCAGCACCGACTTCAGCGGGTTCGTCTTCAAGATCCAGGCGAACATGAACCCGCGCCACCGCGACCGCATCGCGTTCCTGCGCGTGTGCTCGGGCATCCTGTCGAAGGACATGACGGTGAAGCACGCGCGGCTCGGCACGACGGTGCGCCTGTCGAGCCCGCAGCGGTTCTTCGGCCGTGAGCGCGAGACGGTCGAGGTCGCCTATCCGGGCGACGTCGTCGGGCTCGTCAACCCGGGACGGTTCCGCATCGGCGACACGGTGTTTGCCGGCGCCCCCGTCGAGTTCCCGCCGATCCCGCACTTCCCCGCCGAGCACTTCGCCACGCTGCGGCTGCGCGACGTGCGCTACAAGCAGTTCGACGAGGGCCTGCGGCAGCTCGAAGAGGAAGGCCTGATGCAGGTGCTCTTCCCCGAGCACGGGCCGCGCGAGCCCATCCTCGGCGTGGTGGGCGAGCTCCAGTTCGACGTCATCGCGGCGCGGCTGAAGAACGAATACAGCGTCACCTGCGAGGTCCATCGGCTGAACTTCGTCGCGGCCCGGTGGGTGCTCGGCGACGAGCAGACGGTGGCATCGATGACCATTCCGCTCCAGGGCGTGCAGCGCGCCACCGATCGCCAGGGCCGCCCGGTGCTGCTGTTTGCCTCGGAGTGGGACCTGGACTACACGCAGAAGCAGAACGCGTCGGTGACGCTCGCCGCCACGCTCGAGGGCTGAGCCCCGGCGGTCGGGGGAGGTGACTTGCGCTTGCGCAACGATCCGCGTCGATGATGGCCGGTACTGTCGGCACATGAACGACGCATCCTCGACCGACCTGCCCATCACGGCCGATCGCCTGGTGGCCGACATCGCCACGCGCTGGCCGGCAACCGTCGCCGTGTTCCAGCGCCACCAGATCGAGTTCTGCTGCGGCGGCAACGTCCCGCTGCGCCTGGCGTGCGAGCAGCAGGGCCTCGACGAGCGGGCGATCCTCGCGGAGCTCCAGCAGGCGACCCGTCCCGACGCCGACCAGCAGGACTGGCGGCAGGCCAGCACGGCGTCGCTCGTGGCGCACATCCAGGCGCGCTATCACGTCCCGCTGCGCGACGAGCTGCCGCGGCTGCACGCGATGCTGCGGCGCGTGGTGGAGCGGCACGGCGACAGGCACCGGAAGCTCGGCCCGCTGCTCGAGGTCTACGAGGCGCTCCAGGCGGAGCTGCTCGACCACATCGAGCACGAGGACACCGTGCTGTTCCCGCTGCTGAGCCGTCTCGATGAGGCGCCCCCCAGGGCGCCGGAGTCGGCGATGCTCGCGGCGCCGCTGCGCGAGCTGGTGCACGAGCACCAGGCCGCGGGCGCGATGCTCGGCCGCATCCGGGCGCTCACCGACGACTTCGTCCCGCCGGCGGGCGCCTGCCCGACCTTCCGCGGGCTGTACCACGGCCTCGCGCAGCTCGAGGCCGACATGCACGTCCACGTGCACCTCGAGAACCACGTCCTCTTTGCGCGCGTGGGCGCCATCGCGGCCGGTTGACGACACGAGCGGCACCGGCCGCCAGGCACGGCCACCGAGTTCCGGCCGGGGCCCGTACTGGATGTTCGGGGGCGGGCGCGCCATACTCTCGGCGTGGACGCGCCTGCCCAGGACCTCAGGTCCCTCCCCGCGACCCTCGGCTCGCGCCTGTTCGCGCAGATCGACGACAGGCAGCGGCGACAGATCCTCGAGGCCGCGAGCGTGCGGATGCTCGCGCGGCGCGAGGTACTCGAGCACCAGGGCGACCCCGCCCGGGCGTTCTATCTGGTGGCGTCGGGCTATCTGAAGCTGACGCAGCTGACGGCAGGCGGCGACGAGGTCGTCGTCCGCTTCACCGGTCCCGGCGAGCCGTTCGGCGCCGTCGTCGTCCTCGATCAGGACACCTATCCGGTGACCGCGCAGGCCGTCGAGCAGGCCGGCGTCCTCGGGTGGCCGGTCGACGTCATCAGGCGCCTCAGCGACGAGATCCCCAGGCTCCGCACCAACATCGTCGGCGAGATCGCGCAGCACATGCGTGACGCGCTCGCGCGCGTGCAGCAGCTGCAGACCACCCGTGTCGGCCAGCGGCTCGCCGCGACGCTGCTGCACCTGGCCCGCCCCGCCGGCGAGACGCTCCAGATCGCCCACCCCATCACGCGCCAGGAGCTGGCCGAGATGACGGGCGCGACGCTGTTCACCGTCAGCCGGACGCTGTCGGAGTGGGAGGCGCGCGGGTGGATCGCCACCGTGCAGGCGCACATCCGGCTGCTCCAGCCGGCGTGCATCGAGCAACTCGTGGACGAATGACCCGACGGACGCGGTCGCGCGTCCTATGAATCGAGCCGTCGCCGCGCGCCGGCGAGGCCTGCGAGAAACGCGGCGCCGGTCCACGCGACGACCAGCAGGGCCAACCACAGCAGGCTGCGCTCGAGCCACCAGCCTGCCAGCGTGCCCGTGATGGCCGACGCGGGCGCGGCGGCGCCGAGCGAGAAGAGCACCGACACGCGCAGCGCGTCGAGCGGGTTGAGCATCATCGGCAGGATCCAGAGTGCCGACGAGGCATGTACCGCGGGGGCGCCGGCCACCGCGAGCAGCAGCAGGTCGACGCCGAACAGCAGCACGAACCACGTCGCCAGCGTCGCGAGCAGGCCGCGCACGCCGTCCCGCACCCAGAAGCCGATCGCCAGGCCCACGGCCGTGAAGGCGAGGCCGATACCCGCCGCGGCCAGCCCCATCACGACGAGGGGGCGCGTCGCTCCGCCGAGCAGGGCCGCCGGGCCGACGAGCAGCGCACCGGCGGGCACGACGAGCAGGGCGAGCGCCGCCCCCTTGCCGGCGAGCCAGGCCCAGCGCGGCGCCGGCTGGGCAAAGAGGAGCGGAAACTCGTCGGCCTCGCCGTGTGCGGAGCTCAGGCCGAGCAGCAACGTCGAGAGCGACAGGCAGTACAGCGTGGTTTGGAGCACCCACCAGGGCGCGGCGGCAGCCGCCTCCGTCGGCGTGAAGAGCGGCAGCAGACCGGCAACGGCGGCCAGCGCGAGATGCCCGTGCAGGAAGCGGTTCAACCGGTGAGCGGCAAGCTCGCGATGAAACGCTGCCGAGCATGCCGCGACAGCAGCCTGGTTCATGATGCCGCCTCCCGCGCCGCGGCAGGGCCGCCATGGGCCTGGCCGCTCGCGAAGGGGAACGCCTGCCGCAGGCCGTCGGGCGGCAGCTCGCGGCGCACGGTGCCGTGCTCGAGGACGAGGCACCGATCGACCTGGCCCTCCCACTCGCCGAGCAGGTGTGTGGCCACGAGGACTGTCCGGCCATCGCGGGCCGCCGACAGCAGCGCCGCCTGGAGCGCGCGGCGCCAGTCGGGGTCGAGGCTCAGGCCGGGCTCGTCGAGCACGAGGACCGGCGCCTCCGGCAGCGAGAACACGGCGAGCGCCAGCCGTTGCCGCAGGCCGCCCGAGAGCTGCTTCGTCGGAGCGTCGGCGCGATCAAGCAGCGCCCACTGGCGCAGCACGCGGGTGACGTCGGCATCGCCGCGCCCGCGCAGCCGCGCGTAGAAGCGGAGGATCTGCCGCACCGACAGGTGCGGGTGGAAGCGCGGCGCCTGCGGCAGGTACGACAGCTGCGCGAGCGCCTCGCCGGGCGCGCGCGCGACGTCGTGCCCGCCCACGATGACCCGGCCCGCCGTCGGCGTGGACATGCCGGCCGCGATCCGGAGCGTGGTGGACTTGCCGCTGCCGTTGGCGCCGACGAGAAGGGTGACTTCGCCGGCGCGTACTTCGCACGTCAGGCCGTCGAGCACCCTGTGCGTGCCGTACGCCTTCGTGAGCCTGTCGATGAGAATCATGGGCGGCCGCCTTCGACCAGCGGGTGGGGATCGGTGACGCCGCTGAGGCCTGGCAGCCTGAGCCGCGCGTGGACGAACCGGAGAAGGCGCTCCGCCGGGCTGCCCGAGAGCAGCCCGAGCGCCGGGAAGGGACGCCGCAACCCGCCGAACAGGTCGAGCTCGTGGTGCGGCACGTCGGCGACGCCGTCCCCGTCGAGGTCGAGCCGCACCGCGCCGTCCCAGTAGTTGCCACGGCCCTCGTGCGACCAGGCGTTGGTCTCGCGGCCTTCGGTCTCGACGGTGTGCAGGTTGCGCTCGAACACGTTGCCCGCAATCGTGCCGGCATCGCTGCTCGCGCTCGTCCGGATGCCGATGTGGTTCGACGCGATGCGGTTGTCCAGCACGCGGTTGTGGCTGCCGCCCTCGACAAACAGGCCGACGGTGTTGCCGACGATGGTGTTCTCGCGCGCCTCGCTGTCGTCCACCGAGTGCCACAGCATGCCGTAGGCGCGATGGCTCCTGTTGGCCTCGAACCTGTTGCGGGTGAGCCTGATGCCCTTCGAGAACATCAGCGCCGCACCCGCCGCGTTGTCGCGGAAGGTGTTGTGCGAGAACTCGTTGTCGTCCGAGTACATGTAGTGCAGCCCGTAGCGCGCGCCGGCGACGTCGTTGTGCTGCACGCTGGCCCGGTCCACGAACGAGAAGTAGATGCCGTCCCGCGTGCGCCTGATCACGTTGTGCGCCACGATGAGGCCCGACGCGTTCCAGCCGTGGACGCCGTTGCCGCGGCGATCCTGCGACAGCCCCACTTCACACAGCTCGCTGCCGCCGGGCGTCGGTCGCAGCGTGTCGGGGTCCACCGGCTCGATGACCGTCTCGCTGCCCTCGATCACGTTGCCCTCGACCCGCACGTTGTCCGCCTGCTTCACGTAGATGCCGTGCAGGCTGTCACGCACGTGCAGGCCCCTGACGATCGCGCGTGGCGCGCTCACGTGCACGGCCGCATGGTCCTTCCCGAGGTCCATCCCGGACCCGCGCACGGTCATCCCTTCGACGACGACGTCGGCCGCGCGGATCGCGACGACGTGGCCGCTGCCGTCGCCCTGGAGCACGGCCTCGCGCGGGCCGCGCAGGCGCAGCGTGCGCTCGATGACGAACGGGCCGTGGTGGACGCCTGGCGGCACGTCGATCACCGCGCCCGCCGGCGCCGTGGCCACGGCCTCCCGCAACGCCGTGCCGTGATCGACCGCGGGGGTCCCCGCGGTCCCGGCACGGACGCCCGCCAGCGCCCCCGTCACGAGGAGCACGACGACGGTGCGCCGTACGTCAGCCCGCATCACGACCCTCCCTCGAGCACCAGATGGCGCCGAGCAGCGAGGCCAGGTAGAGGCCCATGCAGAGCGTACCCGTGCGCGGGAGGCTCGTCTGGACGAAGTTGGCAATCTGCTGGCTGCCGATGAGCACCGGCATGAACGGCTCGATCGTCATCGGCGCGGTCGGGTCGAGCCGGTGCCCGTAGGTGTAGAGCCGATAGGCAAACGAGGCCAGCGAGAACAGGCCGAAGTAGCCGAAGAGCGCGGTGAGGTCCACGAGGCTGCCCACGCGCCCGATGGCCACGGCCCGGAGCGTGAGCAGCGCGAAGACGCCCACCGCAAACGGCATCCAGGTCATCTCGACGAAGTCGGCCTCGTGGATGGGCTGCATGCCGATGTAGTGGTTGAGCGTGTTGATCTCGTGCAGGTCCTGCCCGTCGTGCCCCGCCGCGATCTTGTAGGTGTACATCTCGAGCGAGAGCCCCTCGGCGTACTGCGGCGCGACGAGCTCGATGCGCCACAGCGGCAGGAGCGCGCCAGCCAGGAGCGCGACCAGACCGGCGAGCAGCAGGAGCCGGGACGCGCCCGTCAGGGGGCGATCGAGGAACCGGTGCATCGCGGCAAGTCGGGTCATGGCAGGTCACTCTCCTTCGCGGCAGGCCGCCCCGAAAGGCGGCCCGTCGGGGTCAGCGCGGCCGGACGGCCAGGTAGCCCTGCATCTCCTGGTGGAGTGCCGAGCAGAAGTTCGTGCAGTAGAACGGGAAGACGCCCGCCTTCTCCACGGTGAAGGTCACCGTCTTGGTCTCGCCCGGGTCGACGACGACGTTCAGGTTGTGCTCCGAGATGCCGAGCCCGTGGATCATGTCGGTGCTCTGCTCCGTGTTGGTGACGTGAATCGTCACCTCGTCGCCCTGCTGCACCTCGATCTGGTCGGGCAGGAACCGGCTGCGGATGGCGATCATCTTCACCTCCACCTTGTTGCCGGTGCGGACGACGCTCGCCTCTTCCGGCGACCAGATCGCGTGCGGGTGGGTGCTCTCGGCCTTCGGGTACACCTCGATGGGCGAGATGGCGTCGGCCTTGAGGATCTGCGCAAAGTGCGGCTCGGGCTCGGTGAACGCCTCGTAGAGCATCTCCATCTTCTCGCCGGTGATGTCGATCAGCTGGCTCGACTCGGGCTGCGACGGCCCCACCGAGAGGTGCCGTCCCTTCGACAGCTTGTTCATCGCGACCAGGTACCGTCCGTACGGCTCGCGCGTGTCGCTGCCGCCGATGACGAGGTGGCCGATGTTGAAGTGCACCGGGATCTTGTCGAGCACCACGCTGTTCAGGTCGGCCCGCTGCTCGTCGCTCCACGGCGGCAGCGCCCACTTGGTCACCACCGACTCGATGAACATCGACGTGTAGGCGTTGCCCGCGCCGTCAAACTGCGTGTGCAGCGGCCCGAGGCCCACCGGCACCTCGCCCTCGAGGATGGCCTCGTAGCGGATGACCGGGACGCCGCGGACCTCGCCCGAGAAGTCCTTCGCGTCGATGGCGGCCTTCACCTTCTCGAAGTCGAAGACGCTGGCCACGGGCGCGAGCTTGCCCGACGCGACGATCCAGCGGCCCGACGGGTCGGTGTCGATCCCGTGCGGCGACTTGGGCACCGGCACGAAGTACAGCACGCCCGGCGTCTTCGCCGGGTCGATCATCGGCACGCCGCCCACCGTGGTGGTCTGGCCGTCCTGCACCGCCCGCTCGGCCGCGCGCCAGTCCACAAACGCCGCGTAGTCGCGCTCGAGCTGCGTCGAGGTGGCCTCCAGCGTCTGGTACGCCATCTCCGAGTTGTAGGAGGTCCAGAACGCCCAGCCCGAGCTCGGGCCCTTGCCCGTGGAGCCCAGGTCCCAGTTGAAGGGCGGCGTCAGCACCTGCCAGCCAACCGACAGCGTGCCGTCCTCCGGGTCGACACGCAGGCCGCTGACCATGCCGTTGAACTCCGACTCGTAGTCCGACGGCGGCGCGTACCGGCCCTTCGGCAGCGGCGTCGAGAAGCGCGTCGCCACCAGCACGTACTCGGTGTTCTCGGTGATGAACGACGAGCCATGCGTGCCCACCGAGTTGGGGATCGGCCCGAAGATCTGCTTCGTCTTGAAGTCGCGCAGGTCGATCCGGGCCACGCGGCTGTTGGCGTTGTCGTTGACGAAGAGCCACCGGCCGTCGTACCGGCCGTCGGTCTGCGACAGCCCCGGATGGTGGACGTCACCCCAGGTGTAGCCCCCGAGCATCGCCCGGGTCTCTTCGTCGAAGCCGTACCCCGTCGCCGGATACGGCGCGAACACCGGGATCGTGGCGATGTGCCGCATCGAGGGCAGGCCGGCGACGTAGACCTGGCCCGAGTGTCCGCCCGAGTAGAACAGGTAGTACTCGTCGAGTTCGCCCGGCGGCACGAACGTGCGGCCCGCCAGCGAGCCGTCGGAGGTCGCGGCGCCGTTGCCCGGAGGGTTGCAGGCCACCGCGCCCAGCATGCCGGCAACCGCCACCCCGCATGCAAGCAGACGTACAGCAGAGGTCATGGCAGTACTCCCTTGTGAGTGTGAGGCGTCATTCGACGATCAGCACGCCGCGCATGCCGACCTGGTAGTGCCCCGGGAACGAGCAGATGAACTCGTAGCGCCCGGGCGTGGTGGGCGCGTCGAACGTCACGGTGTCGCGCTCGTCGGGGCCGAGCAGCTTGGTCGTCGCGAGGATCGCGTCGCGCATCGACGCCGGCACGTAGTCGGTCGTCGGCGACTCGGCGGCGGCGACGAGGAACTTCTCGACGTCGACGCCGGAGGCGAGCAGCAGCCAGTTGTGCCCCATCGAGAACTTGGGCATGCTGCCGACGTTCACGAGGGTCACGCTCAGGCGCTCGCCGGGCGTCGCGCGAATTTCGGTGACGCTGAACTTGATCTCGTCGTTGGCGGTGATCTCGATCGCGCGGCCGTCGTGGCTGACCGGCGCCGACGCCCCGGGGGCGGACGTCGTCGCTGGCGACGGGGTGGCAGCCTTGTCGGCGGGTTCGGGCTGGCCGCAGGCCGTCGCAATCACCGCAACGGCCAGCAGGGGGATGAGCGCAAGGTGTCGGATGTTCATGGGTCGGGTCTGTGAGTCGACGCTCACTCGTGCCTCCTGACACGGAAGTCTGAACCCCGCGACAGACGGCGTCGTTGCGCCAGCGCAAGGCGCCAGCGGGGTTGCGGCCACGCAATGTCGGTGTGGCGCGATTCTGCCACAATCGGCCGCATGAGAACGACGACCCTCGCGGCCATCGTCGTGGGCGCGGCCCTCGCGCTCGTGGCACTGTCGAGATGGAATGCCGGGGCGCCGCCCGCCGACGGCATGCTCAGTTACACGGTCACGGGCACGGTGGTCGCCGCGCCGGTGGGGCCTTCGGTGGACGTGGCGCACGACGAGATTCCTGGCTTCATGCCGGCGATGACGATGCCGTTTGCGCTGCGGCATCCCGAGGAGGGCAGGCACCTGGTGCCCGGCGACCGGGTACGGTTCACGCTGCGTGTCGGCCAGCAGGAGTCGTGGGCCGAGGACGTGGTCGTGACCGGCCACGACGTGGAGGCCGCCCGCCGGCTGGCCGCCGCCCAGCCGCGGGCCGGCGGCCGGCTGCGCGACGGCGATGCCGTCCCGGCGTTCGAGCTCGTGGATCAGGACGGGCGTCCTGTCACCCGCGAGGACCTCGACGGCCGCTACACCGTCGTCACGTTCATCTTCACGCGCTGTCCCCTGCCCGAGTTCTGCCCGTTGATGGTGAGCCGCTTCAGAGAGCTGCAGGCAGCGGCCGACGCCGACCCGGCGCTGGCCGGGCCGCTGAGACTGCTGAGCGTCACGCTCGATCCCGAGTACGACACGCCCGAGGTGCTTGCCGCCTACGGCCAGGCCATGCGCGCCGACTTCGCGCGGTGGCGCTTCGCCACGGGGTCGGAGGCGGCCATCGACGGGTTCGCGAAGGCCTTTGCCGTGTACCGGGAGCGCAACGGGACGAGCCTCGACCACACGCTGGCCACGGCGCTCATCGGCCCGGACGGCACGGTGATCGAGATCTGGCGCGGCAGCGGCTGGACGACAGACGACATCCTCTCCCGGATCCCCCGGTAGGGACGGCCCTCCGGGCCGTCCGTCCGCGCCTCCGGGCCGTCCGTCTACTCTCCTGGCCGTCTGTCTGCCCTCCAGAAAGTCCGTCCGCGACCTCCCGCCGTCCGCTGGCCGTCGCAAGGGGGGAGGATGGCGACGCGGACGGTAGGGCCGGCCCTCCGGGCCGCCCGTCTGCGGGTGCGTCGCAAGGGGTGACGGATGGCGCTGCGCGCGTGCGCAGGACGCGGACGGGTTCGGACGGCTCGGAGAGCCGTCCCTACCGGAGGTCGACGAAGGTGATCGCGTTCCAGTCGTTCATCGGGATGACCAGGCGGTTCCGCTTCGAGTCGTAGGTCATCGACGCCGCGCTCGGGATGCCTGTCGCGATGCGCTCGGCCGGCTGCCCCGGCCTGATGCGCGCCACCGTGCCCGCCCGCACGCTGCTCACGTACATGGTGCCGTCCGCGAGGATCACCAGGCCGTCGTTGCCCTCGTCGGTCGTCCGGACCGACGACAGCAGCGTGCCCGACGTCGACCACGTCTGCACGTCGGCGTGCCCCATGTTCACCACGACGAGGTTGCCCTGGTTGTCGAACTCGATGCCGTTCGGCCTGTTGAGCGGCGCGCCGGTGATGATGGTCGACACGGCGCCGTCGGCGCCGATGCGGTACACCTTCCACGAGTCGGGCTCGTTGCTGCCTGTCTGCGTCGCGTAGACCGTGCCGTCCGGCGCGACGGCGATGTCGTTGAGGAACATCGCGTTCGGCACGGTGACGCTGCCCATCGGCGCGCCTGTCTTCAGGTCGAACCAGCGCAGCGTGTCGATGTCGGCGACATACAGCCGCCCGTTGGCAATCGCGCTGCCGAGCGGGTGGTTCAGCGTCAGCCCGTCGCGCGTCACGCCGATCCACTTCAGGGTGTGGACCGACCCGTCGGGGTTCACGAGCGTCACGTAGCCGTCATTGGGAATGAGGTTCTGCGCGATGCCCGCGTTGACGACGACGTACAGGTCGCGCTCCGCGTCGTAGCAGATGCTCTCGGCGAAGCGGAAGCCCCCGTAGGTCTTGACGTTGGGACCGCCCTGCAGCGGCGTGCCCGTCACGAAGGGCTTGTCGGAGGTGGATGGCGTCTGCGCGCCGGCCGGCACGGCGAGCGCGGCGACGCCGGTGATGACCGCAAGGACGATCGAGGTTCGCATGGGGGAAATAGTACGGGAGGAGGAGCGGCGAGAGGGACGAAAGAGGAGGAGATGCGACGGAAAAAAGACGACGCCGGCGTCCCTGCGGTGAGGAACGCCGGCGTCGTGTAGTGAATGGACGGCGCGGAGAGCCGTCCCTGGCTGCCGTCAGCCCTGGGTTTCGGCGGGCTTCGGCGCGGCCTTCTTGAGGCCCTGGATCTGGAGGCCCGTGGCAAGCGCCGGGGCGGGCTCCTTCAGCACGTGCTGGCGGTAGAGGGCGGCCATGCGCTCGTGCTCGGCGCGCTTCTTGGCCTCCTCACGCGCCCGGAGCTTCTCCTCGCGGGCGTTCTTGGCCACGCCGGCCTCGTCGAGGTCGGTCTGCCGGCCCTTGGCCACCGCCTCGGGGTCGAGCACCAGCGAGTGCTCGGTGGTGTCGAGGCCCACCTTCTTGCCGCCGGCGAAGATCTCGTGGCGGCCGTGCTCCTCGTACCACTTGGTGAGCGTGGCGGTCATGTGCATCTTCTCGATGATGTTCCGCCAGCCGATGCCGGTGTTGTAGGCGCAGAAGCTGATCTCGCCTTCCTGCGTCGCGTACGGGATGATGCACCGCTCCGTGCGCCGGAAGTCGTAGTTGAACAGGTCCTGGAACCACATGCCCGCGATGAACAGGAAGTTCCAGCGATCCGCGCGCCGCTTCTCGATGTCCTCGCGCGTGCGGTTGGCATCGACGCGGCCGTAGTTGCGACCCGACGCGCCGAAGGTCTTGTCGAACTTCTTCATCAGGTCGGTCAGCTTGAAGTGCGTCGGCGACTTGAACGGGTCGTAGTTCTTCATCAGCGCGAGCGCCATGCCGACAATCGACAGGAAGCGGCCGCGCGCCGCGTCGTTGACCCGCCGGACGTCCCGCGCCAGCTGCATGCCGTCGAGGAACGCCGTCACCGGCACGGCCTCCTTGGTCTCCTTGTCGACCATCACCGCCATGCCGACGCCGCAGTTGGGGTGGCAGCCGCAGGCCAGGTTGCCCCAGTCCTGCTGCGGGCCCTTGACCAGGTCGGCCCAGTCGGTGAACGTGCCCATGAACGAGATCGGGAACCAGTCGCGGATCGGCTCGCCGAGCCCCGTCTGATTCTTCACGTCGTGGGCGAGGTGCGACAGCGTGTAGCGCTGCGCGTGCCGGCGCTCGTCGGTGATCTCCTCGTCGCGGCCGGTGAAGGAGACCGGCTGGAACGACAGGAAGCTGATCTTGCGCGGGTTGTCGAGCGCGAACTGGATGATGCGCCCCACCTGCTCGTTGTTGACGCCGTTGACAATCGTCGTCACCGGGACGATGTCGACGCCGGCGCTCCAGAGGTTCTCGATGGCCCGCAGCTTGACGTCGAAGAGGTTGCCGACGAGACGGTGCGAGTTGGCCGCGTTGCCGATGCCGTCGAACTGGAGGTACGCGTAGCGGAGCCCCGCCTCGGCCGCCGCGCGGGCGAACTCGGGGCTCTTGGCGAACTCGATGCCGTTGGTCGCGGCCTGCACCGAGTTGTAGCCGACCTTCTTCGCGTAGCGGACCGCGTCGAGGAAGTACGGCGAGAGCGTCGGCTCGCCGCCCGAGAACTGCACCGACATCTGCCGACGCGGCTTGATCGAGATGGCGTTGTCGAGCAGCGTCTTGATGTCTTCCCAGCTCAGCTCGTGGACGAACCCGACCTGGTTCGCGTCCATGAAGCACGGGTCGCACATCATGTTGCAGCGGTTGGTCAGGTCGATCGTCAGCACGGCGCCACGGCCGTACTTGATGGTGCTGCTGCCGTGGTTGTGCAGCTTCTCGTCGTTGTGCGCGCGGATGTCGCTGCCCGGGTACGACTCCTCGAGGTGCTTGAAGAACGCCGGGTCGATCGCCATGACGTCCTCGAAGTGCCCGTGGAGGGGGCAGTCCTTGACCATCATGATCTTGCCGTCGCGCTCGAGGATGGTGGCCTTGATCTCGCCCACCTTCTCGGTCAGGAGCACCGAGACGTCGCGCTTGCCGTCCAGGATCTCCTGACGCGCCTCACGGACGCAGACCGGGCACAGCGAGTCGGTCTCGCGCGGCCAGCCGAGCGGCGGCTTCACCTTCTCCCAGGACTTCTGGAGTGGCTTGTCGGACCACTTGGGCACGAAGCCGGGATTCGGCTTGATCGAGTTCAGTGCATCGAAAACCGCCCAGGCGCCCCGGGCGGCAATCGTGAGGCCTTTCTCGACGTACTTGATGGGCTTGTGCATGGTGCTCCTCTGGTCTGACTATCGCCACGACACCGTCCGGAGGCACAGCGCACGGCCACGGTCGATGTCGGAAGGCCTAGATTATCCAACCAGTTGCCCGGCCAGCCGGACACTTTTCACCAGGAGGGCCACATCGGCCCCCGAACGGGCAGCAGCCGCAGCGAATGGGCATCGAAGGGGGCCGGATGGCCGCGGGCCGCATCGGCAGCTCTGCCGCCGGGCGGCCCGCCAACGGCCGAGTGCGATAGTATGATCGCGCCTTTTTCGCGCCTGTTCCCCGCTCCGGATGACATGTTCGAGACCCTCTGGATTGTCCTGACGCTGCTGCAGGCCCCCGACCCGCCTGCCGTCAGCATCGGGCTTCCCGACGACGTGCACGCACGCACGATCGCGGCACTCGTCGTGCCGCCGGCCGGCCCCATGCCGGGGACCGGCGAGGCCGCCCCACAGACGGCGGGCGCCACGGCGCCACCCGCGGGCGGCCCGGTGGCCGCCGTACCGCCGCCGTCCAGCCCGCCCCCCTCCCCGCGTCCGCGCGTCGTCCGGGGGAAGGCCGAGCTGTCGTACGTGTCGACGGGCGGCACCACCGATACCCAGACCATCGGCACGGCCGGCGAACTGCTCGTCACGCCGAACGCGTGGCGCATCGAGACGAAGCTGGCCTACCTGCGCAACAAGGTCAACGACGAGATCAACGCCAAGCGCCTCACGGGCCAGTTCAGGGCCGCCCGCAAGATCGGCGAGAGCTCGGAGCTGTTCGGCCGCGCGGCATACCTGCGCAACACGTTCACCGGCATCAACAACAGCTGGGATGCCGCCGTTGGCGTCACGGCGCTCCTCCTCGACCAGGAGCCGCAGCGCCTGGCCATCGACTCGGGCTTCGGCTACCTCACGGAAGACCGAACGGGGGGCCTCGGCCGCGACCTGGCGTCGGTGGACCTCGGGGTGCGCTACCAGTGGGAGTTCTCCAAGCGCAACCGGTTCACCAACGACGCCGCGATCAAGACCGACATCGAGCGGACGAGCGACTGGCGCCTGAACCACGTGGCCGCCGTGCAGGCCGGCCTCAACTCCATCCTGTCGCTCAAGGTGTCGCACGAGGTGAACTACAGGAACGAGCCCGTCCCGGGCTTCACGCGCGCCGACACGGTGACGTCGGCGGCCATCATCGCGACCTTCTGAGTCTCCCCCTGTAGTCCTGCGGTCGCGCTGCCGATGTTCCGGTCATGGCGCCCGACCAGACGCCCGCCGCGACGCCCGTCCCTGCCCGGCCCGATCCGGCCGTGCTGGTCGAGCGCTCGCGCACCTTCGCGCCGCTGCCGGGCTCGGCGGCCCGCCTGGCCGCCCTGCTCTCCCGTGACGAATGGTCCCTCCGCGAGGTCGAAGAGGCCGTGCGCGAGGATCTCGGCCTGACGTCACGCGTCCTCCGCTACGCCAACTCCGCGTGGTCGGCCCACCTGCCGCCGGTCGCGACGCTCCGCGACGCCATCTTGCGGCTCGGTGTCGGCACCGTGCTGTCGCTGGCCGTCGCCGACGGAATCCGCCCGCGATTGCTCCAGGCCCGCCCGGCCTTCGAGCTCCAGCCGGGGCGGCTGTGGCAGCACGCGGTGGCCAGCGCGCTCGGCGCCGAGCTGGTGATGCGGCAGACGCCCGTCACCGTGCGGCCCGAGGCCGTCACGGCGGCGTTGCTGCACGACGTGGGCAAGGTGCTCTTCGACGAGGCGCTCGACCAACAGGGGCTCGCCGCGCTGCGCGAGGCCTGGACGCGTCAGGCGCGCCCGCGGCTCGAGGCCGAGCGCGACGTGCTCGGCATCGACCACGCGACGCTCGGCGGGCTGGTGGCGACGCACTGGGGCCTGCCGGCGACCGTCGCCGACGCGATCACCCACCACCACACGCCCGGCCTCGCGCCGTCGCCGACAGGCGACGTCGTCCACCTGGCCAACGCCCTTGCCAAGCTCACCGGGTATGGCCCGCTCATCGCGGAGGTCGACGGCCCGGTGGATCGCGGCGCGCTGGCGCGGCTGTCGCTCGAGACCGCCGACATCCACGCCCTCTGTCTCGAGCTCACGGACCGCATGGAGACGGGCCGCGAGCGCTTCCACTGACGCGCGCGCGTCGGGCCGCCGCCCGCGCCCGCACCGGCCGCGCTAGCATGTGCGCATGCAGCGGCCCTCCCCCGTCGTCATCGGCATCGCCGGCGGCACCGGATCCGGCAAGACGACAGTCGTCCGGCGGCTGATCGAGGCCCTCGGCACCGACCAGGTCGGTGTCCTCGAGCACGACCGGTACTACCGCGATCGCAGCGACCTGCGCCTCGAGGAGCGCGCGCTGCTCAACTACGACCACCCCGACGCGCTCGAGACCGACATGCTCGTGTCGCACCTGCGCGAGCTGAAGGCCGGCCGCGCGGTGGACGTGCCCACCTACGACTTCGCGCGCCACAACCGGCTGCCGGAGCGCACGCGCCTCGAGCCGCACCCGGCGCTGGTCGTCGAGGGCATCCTGATCTTCGCCGACCCGGACCTGCGCAGCCTGATGGACGTGAAGGTCTTCGTGGACGCGGACGCCGACACGCGGTTCATCCGCCGGCTCACGCGCGACGTCGCCGAGCGTGGCCGCACGCTGACCTCCGTGATCGACCAGTACCTCGGCACCGTGAAGCCCATGCACCTCGAGTTCGTGGAGCCGAGCAAGCGGTACGCCGACATCATCCTGCCGCAGGGCGGCCACAACGACGTGGCCGTCGAGATGCTGCTCACGCTCGCGAGAAGCCTGGTCGGCCGGGACGGCACACGGTAGGGACGGCCCTCCGGGCCGTCCGTCGTCCTGGCGCACATGGTAGGGACGGCCCCCCGCGCCGTCCGTCGTCCTGGCGCACATGGTAGGGACGGCCCCCGCGCCGTCCGTCGTCATGGCGCACACGGTAGGGACGGCCCTCCGGGCCGTCCGTCGTCATGGCGGACAGCGTGGAGCGCCCTCCCTGCCTTGTGTGGCCACGCCCAGACGGACGCGACCAGCCCGGCGCGGACGGGGTTCTGCAGGATGTAGTCGACCTTCGCGTGGAACGACTCGTCGGCCCGAAGCCGGTGCTCGAAGAAGTCGCGCTGCCAGCGTACGCCGAAGTGCCGTGCGGTGTAGCGCTTCCAGTGCCGGATGACGACAGCCGGGTCCTGCCCCGAGAGCAGCAGGTGCAGGTGGTCTGGCATCAGGACGGCGAGGTGCAACGTCCAGCGCGCGCGTTCGGCGTGCGTGTGCAGCGACTCGAGCAGGCGCGTCGCGAGCGGCTCGACACAGAGCGTGTCGACGCCGCGCGACCTGGCGCAGGCGGTCACGAACCAGGTGGCGTCGGCGCGCACCCACGACGGGATGGCATGCGGCAGCGGGCGACGGCGCTTCATGCGCGTCCCATCTGCACGAAGAAGGCCAGCGCGCCCAGGCGCTGGGCTCCAGACAACGCGCGGCCTTTCCCGGTACGCGGCAACCGGGGCTGTCACGCCGTCAACGCGCGTGTCGGTAGGGACGGCCCTCCGGGCCGTCCTTGCGCCGAAACGGACGGCTCGGAGAGCCGTCCCTACCATTCGTCCTTGCCCCTGGGCGGACGGCTCGGAGAGCCGTCCCTACCAGAGCCGTCCCTACCAGAGCCGTCCCTACCAGGGCCGTTCCTACCAGGGCCGTTCCTACCAGACGCGTGTCGCGACGGCGTTGTGACCCGCCGCCCACGCCTGCCCCTCCGCGTCCGAGTACATCGCGCGCTCGACGGTGATGGGCACGGGCGAGGCGCCGACGCTCTCGACGAGCGCGCCGACGCGCCGGCCGGCGGCGTTGACGAAGTAGTCGACCCCGCCGGCGGCCACGCCCAGCGGGATGTTGAACCGCGTGTTCGCGCGCACGATGTAGGTGCGCGTCTCCGCGGCGCGGTCCTCGTGGAAGAGCGTGACGCGTACCGTCGCGTCGCGGTCCTCGGCGTTCGCCACGAGGATGTAGGTCGCGTGGTTGCGCGGGCCGCCCACCTCGCCCTCGGCCAGCACCCATCCTGTGCCGGTCTCGGTGACGCCGGCGCTGTTGTGTGCCTCGGCCCACGTCTCGGGAGGACCCGGCCACCACATGCTGCGCTCGGCGAGCACGCCGACGCCGTTGTCGATGATGACCTCCGACGACACGGCGCTGTCGGCGAGGAGCGCGTACGCCGGGTTGACGGCCGTGAGCACCGGGTCGCGGCCGAGCGCGTCCACCCAGATGGTCTGCCGCGCATACGGCGGCACCACCACGGGGTGGTCGATCACCGCGCCGCCCGCCAGGAACCGCACGCGGCCGACGGCGGCCTGCGACGTCGGGTTCGCGAGCAGCAGGAACAGGTCGAAGTAGGGCCCGGTAGCCCCTTCGGCAAACGCCCACCGCGTCGCGGGCGCCGTCAGCCCGAGGCTGGCGTGGCCGGCCGTGAACAGCTGGTCGCCGCGATCGAGGTACATCGCGCGCTCGGCGATGATCGGCCGCGTGGCATCGATGCGCGCCGAGACCTCGGCCTGCTCGAGCGAGTCGCCGTCGGCCCAGCGCTCCATGTCCACCCAGACGGTGAGGCGCTCGCCGGGGCGGACGTCATAGGCCCGCACGCGCGGCGGATGGCCATCGCGCAGGTAGGTGATCGTCGCGCGCGCCGTCTCCTCGCCCGGGTTCAGCAGCAGGTAGAACGTGTTGAACGCGCCGCCCGTCGCGCCTTCCGCGAAGTACCACGTCGTGCGCGGCGCGGCCGTCGCGGTCTCCCCCGTCGACCCGTAGCCGTGCCGGTCCCAGCTCACCGTCCTGTCCACGACGACGAGCGTGTCGGCCTCGACGGTCGTCGCGAAGGCCCCCGAAAGGCCGGGGATCGAGGCCGCGTCCACCGTGGCGCGACGCTGCGGCGGAATGGTCAGCCAATGCTGACGTGTCGTGACCGCGCCGGTCACAGGGTCGGCCGGACCGGCGAAGCGCAGCTGCACGCGCGCCGTCGCGTGCGGGCCGGGGTTCACGATCGCCAGCCGCGTGTCGAAGAAGTCCGTGACGACGCCCTCGGCGAGATAGCGCTGGACGAAGCCGCGCGGATGCGTCCCGAGCTGGTACTCGACGATGTTGGTGCGCCCATCGCCGTCCGGGTCGCCGTGCGCGCCGTTGGGGCCAACCGCGGAGTACGGGTCGAGGCCCGCCTGCAGTTCCCATGTGTCGGGCAGGCCGTCGCCGTCGGTGTCTGGCGGCGGCGCAGCGGCCTGCGAGATCGTCACGGCCCGTGACGCCACCGTCACGACCGCCGTTCGCGCGTCCGGCCCGTTGGCCGCGGCCGTGAACGTCACGGTACCGGGACCGGTCCGGCTGGCCGGGCCGCTGTGACTCAGCCAGGCCGGGACGCCGGCGATCGTCCAGGCGCAGGTCGGCCCGACCGCCACGGTCACCGTGCCGGCGTCGCCGCCGCCGGGAGGCGCCGCCAAGGCCGCCGGCGAGACAACGGGCGAGCACACGGGCGGCTGCGCGGCCGGGTAGACGGCCATCAGGCCCGCGAGGTCGTCCGGCCCGATTGCCGGAGGCACCGGCGTGCTCGCGTGGCAGCACGTCGGGTACATGAGGTTGTCCGTCGGGTTGACGACGGCGCCGCTGGTCTGCGTGTGGCCGAGGCCGATGGCGTGGCCCACCTCGTGTGCCGCGACCCGCGCGAAAAACAGGCTGTTGCCGAGCGAGGGCATCTCGGCCTTCGTCGTGAAGATCACGAAGCCGTAGGTGATGCGCTTGAAGGCCACGCCGCTGACGACCGTGCCGCCGCTCCACGTCGCGCATGCGCCACCGATCGCGATGACGCCGCTCGCCGTGATGTCGTCGTACGGATCCTCGAAGGTGATGAGACCGCCACCCGGCACCGGGGGCAGCGCGCAGTTGAGGAGCGACGCAGCCGAGTGATAGCGCGTCCCGGCGAAGGCCAGCGACAGGGTCGCGCCGGCCGGTCGCGTCCACGTCTCGAGCGCCGCCCGGATCTGCTCGTCGGTTGTCGCGGTCGGCAGCGGCGCCGGCATGAGCGTGTTCCGGTACCACGGGATCGTCTGCCCCGCATCCGCCTGGGTCCAGCGCATCGTGTCGAGCAGCGTGAAGCCCGCCGTCACGGGCACGTCGCCTGATGCGGCCGCCCCGAGGCGCGGGAGCGCGATGCCCGAGAGCGAGTGGCGCCGCGCGGGCCGCCGCGTGACCGAGGCCGCCGTGGACGCGAAGGCCGCGAGCGTCCGCTGCGCCGGGATCGCCGGCCCACCGACGACATGTGCGCCAGCACCCTGCCGCACCAGCACCGCCCCGCCGGCCGTCTCCTGCACGCCGAAGACGGCGTGGCCCATCGCGATCGGCCGGTAGTGTCCGCCCTTGCGCTCGAGCGCCAGGACGATGTCGTCGCCGACGATGAAGCGGGCGGCGCCGGGCACCTCGAGCGAGACCGCGCCGAGGGTGCCGCCAAGCTCGCGCACCTCGACGACGGCGGCCGGGTCGCCGGCGTAGTCCTCGGACACGGCAACGGAGGCCACGGTCTCGATGACGCCGTCCCCGCGAGCCTCGACCCGCACGTCGAGCACTCTGCCGCGGACGACGAGATCCGATGCCTGCACGAGCTCGGCGTCCGTCCAGGCACGCACGGTCGTCGCGCCGAGCGAGGCCGGCAGCAGCGCGATCCACGTCGAGGCCAGCGCGAAGGCCAGCCGCACACGTCCACACCTCATGCACGGGTCAATCGGCGAAACGCGACGGCGGTGCAGTCGAGCCTGGAGAAATCGTGCAGCTGAGATGAGGGCGGCGGACTTGCCCTATATGATGCGGAAGGAGCCCGCTACGTGTCGCGGCGACACGGCGGCCGAGGAGGTCTCGATGTCTCGTCTCGCCATGGCGACGCTGTGCGCCATGTCTTCCATACTGCTGTTCACCGGCACCGCGACAGGCGCGTCGGGCTCGTCCACGTGGTTCCTGGCCGAGGGTGCCAACAACGCCATCTTCTCCGAGGAGATCCTCATCGGGAATCCGTCGGGCGACACGCTCGAGGTCACGGTGACGCTCCTGCCGCAACCCGACGCTATCGCGCCGGTGCTGACGAAGACCTTCACGCTGGCCCCCACCGCGCGGCTGACCGTGAGCCTGACCGACGACTTCCAGTTGAACGGCAGCAGCTCCGCGCAGGTCTCGGCCGTGATCCAGGGCACCACCACGCCCGCCGACATCGTCGTCGAGCGGACCATGTACTTCCCCGACGCGACGCGGCCGGGGTCGCACGGCGCCGGCGGCGTTACCGCGCCGGCCGAGTCGTGGACGCTCGCCGAGGGCGCGACGACGATCTTCGACACGTTCGTGCTCGTGGCCAACCCGAACGCCACGCCGACGCGCATCCGCGCCACCTACCTCACGGCCACGGGCGCCGAGTTCGTCACCGAGCAGGAGGCGCCGCCGCACAGCCGCGTCACGTTCTGGCCGCGCGTGGAGCATCCCAACGGCCTCGACGACGCCGAGTTCTCGACCTTCGTCGAGTCGCTGACGCCGGGCAACCTCGTGGTGGCCGAGCGCGCGATGTACCACGACGACTTCCAGAGCGGCCATGACGCCGTCGGCGTCACCGCGCCCGCCACCGAGTGGTACTTCGCCGAGGGCTATACCGGCGGCAACGAGGTCACGGCGTTCGAGACGTTCCTGCTGCTGGCCAACACGGAGACGACGCCTGCCGACGTGACGGTCGAGTACCTGCTCGACAGCGGCCAGATCGTCACGCGCAACTACGTGGTCGCCCCGCGCAGCCGCTACACCGTGTGGGTCGACCAGGAGGGCCGGACCGTCGACAACCGGCTGCTGGCCGCGGCCTTCGGCATGCGCGTGACGTCGAGCCAGCCGATCGTCGCCGAGCGCGCGATGTACTGGGGAACGCCGTCGGCGGCCGACCCGACCGCGCCGGCGCTGCCCTGGACCGAGGGCCACGCGACGGCCGGCATCACCGTGCCCGCGAACAGGTGGGCGTTTGCCGAGGGCCAGCAGGGCGTGTTCGGCGCCGCCGGCACGCGCTACGACTCGTTCTTCCTCGTGGCCAACACCAATCCGACGCCCATCGCCGTCCGCGCCACCTTCGCGCGCGAGGACGGCTTCGGCATCGTGCGCGAGGTATGCGTCGACGCCAACGCGCGGACGAACATCTGGCCGGTGCTCTACAACGAGCTGTCGGGCCACCGCTTCGCGACGTTCCTCGAGACCGTGCCGAGCGCGACGTGCGCGTCGGTCGGCAACGAGACGTTCGTGGGCGAGCGCGCCGTGTACTCCGGTCCCGCGTTCCAGGCCGGGCACGTCAACGCCGGCACGCCGTGGACCGGGCCGATCGTCGCGCCGCCGACGGCGCCGGCCTTCGCCATTACCTCGGTCGCGCCCGACACCGGACGCCTGAGCGGCGGGCAGACCGTGACGCTGACCGGCGCGGGCTTCCAGCCGGGCGCGCGCGTCTTCTTCGTCAACGCCGAATGGACGGCGGACCGCAACGGCAACACGGTGCTGCCGCCGATGGACGAGGGCGTGAACGTCGTCGTGAGCCCCGACGGCAACAGCCTCACGTTCGAGACGCCCGCCCGCTCGTTCTACACGGGCTACCAGACCGCCGGCCCGGTCACCGTCCGTGTCGTGAACCCCGACGCGTCCTCGACCGAGCTTGCCAACGGCTTCACGTTCAGGTTCAACGTGCTGGCCTTCGGCGACGACTTCGTCTACGGGTCGCTCGACGGCGGCGGCCGCGCGGCGGTGCCGTTCCCCGAGCGCGTGCAGGAGCTGCTCGCTGCCTACCAGAAGCCGCTGCGCGACCCGGTGTCGGGCCTGCCGACGGGCGCCACGACCCTCCAGTTCGGCTCGTACGTCAGCGTGACCAACGGCGGCGTCATCGGCGAGTGCGTCTCGGCCACGGCCGGCGGCTGCGGCGCGTCGGCGGGCGTGCAGCGCTATGCCACGCTCGTGGACGCCGTCGCCGCCAACAACCCGGGCGAGGCCTTCGACGCGGTGGTCTTCCTCGGCGGCATCATCGACGTCAAGGCGTTCATCGCGCCCGTGAGCGTGGCCAACTCGTTCGAGACGATGATCGTCCAGTCGCGCGACAGGAAGATCGTCCCGATCATGACGCGACTCGACGGCGGCACGAACCTGATCGCGCCGGCGGACCTCGAGGCGCTGAACGGCGCGCTGTGGGCGCTCACCGAGAAGGACCTCGGCGTCGAGATCTACAGGCAGGCGCTGTCGGGCGTCGCCTCCGGCGGCGCCTACCCGACGCAGGCCGGCTACGACACGATGGCGCAGCAGGTCTTCACGAAGATCGTCACCGAGTTCCCGCTCCAGCCCTGCGACGCGCGCGACGACAAGCTCGGGAAGGGGTGCCCGCGGGCGGCCAATTGATGCGTCACGGCTGATGGCCGACGCGTGATGCTTGCCGTATCCTGCCCGTGATGAACACGTGGCGGGATACGGCGCCCCTCCATCCGGCGACGGGGCACGGGGCGTGACGACGGCGGCGGTGCGGGCGCTGCTCGGCGCCATTCTGGTGGTGGCCTTCGCGTTGAGGCTCCACGGGCTCGACTGGGGCCTGCCCTACC
Organism: uncultured Vicinamibacteraceae bacterium; assembly: GCA_964430855.1. GTDB lineage: Bacteria > Acidobacteriota > Vicinamibacteria > Vicinamibacterales > Vicinamibacteraceae > JAEZDP01. The sequence continues at coordinate 3,370 of CAYSHC010000021.1, read as the reverse complement.
TGTGGCATCCCGACGAGAAGCTCCACATCGTCGGCCTGATGATCTACGAGGGCAGGCTCGACCCGAAGCACTTCATCAACCCGAGCTTCCACCTGTACCAGGTATGGGCCGCGGTGCAGCTGGCCTACTGGTGGTATCCCGGCCAGTACCTGGTCGTGTCGCTGCACCGCATCCTGCCGCTCAGCGATCCCGCTCACCCGGGACGCGGCGTGCAGTTCCTCGCGGCGCGCCTGAGCCGCGGCGTGTCGGTGCTGTGGTCGGTCGCCACGGTGGGGCTGCTCTTCTGGATGGGTCGCCGGACGTTCAACGTCCGCGTCGGCCTGCTCGCCGCGGCGTTCGCCGCCGTGACGATGGGGCTGACGAGCCTGGCGCACTTCGGCACGCCGGAGAGCGTGATGTTCTGCCTGTGCCTGGCGACGCTGGCCGCGTGCGAGCGGGTGGCCACGGCCGGCGACAGGCGCGGCTACGTGCTGGCCGGCGCCATGCTCGGGCTCGCGGTGTCGACGAAGTTCACGGCGTTCGTGCTCGGCGCGCCGGTTCTCGCCGCGCACCTGTGGGGACGCGGGTGGCGCCGCGCGTTCGACCTCCAGGGCCTCGGGCTCCTGCTGCTCTGCGGCCTCGTGTCGCAGGTGGCCTTCTTCGGCACGACTCCCTACGCCATCCTCAACTGGCCCGAGTTCCGTGAAGCCCTCGACATCGTGTGGCGCACCGGCGCACCCGAGGGGTCGCTGGCCGCCGCCGGGAGGTCGTGGGACGCGTACGCGCTGTGGATTGTCAACGGCCTCGGCGTGCCGCTCGCCGCGTGGGCGGCAGGCGGCCTGGTGCTGGCGGCACGCGGTGCGTGGCGGGCCCTGCGGGCGCGGTGGCACCGCGACGCCGTGGCAGACGGGCGCGCGGTGCCCCCGGCAGCGGCGGCCGCCTACGTCGTCCACCTCACCTGGATCGTCACCTACGTCGCCTTCTACGGCATGAGCCCGCACAACGCACTGCGCTTCATCATGCCCATCGCACCGTCGCTGCTGCTGCTGGGCGCCGTCTGCGCCGACAGGGCGCTGGCGATGCCGGCGCGCCGGATGCGTCGGGCCGCGGCGGCGCTGCTCGTCGTCACGGGCGTCTACAGCGTGGCGTACTGCCTCGAGGCGACGCGGATGCTGCGGCACGACACGCGCTACCAGGCGGGCGCCTGGCTGCGCAGCCTGACGCTGCCCGGCTACGCGCCGGTGAACTACTTCGGTCCGGAGGCCTACCTGCCCTGGTTCGACCAGCCCGAGTTCCGCGTGATCTACGTGCCGTTTGTCGCCAACCGGACGCTGACGGGGGAGGCGTTCCGCGCCGAAGCCGAGGGCTACCTGCGCCACACGTGGAGCCTCGTCGTGGACGCGCGCTACTACTACCAGCGGTTCCTCGACATGGAAGACATCTGGCCCGAGCGCGCGGCGTTCTATCGCGCGATGCTAAACGGGCGCCATGGCCCCGAGGGGTACCACGTGGTGAAGCGCTTCACCTACCCGGCGCGCTGGTGGCTGGCGCCGAAGCCGGAGTTCGCGTCGCCGGAGATCGTCTTCTTCGCGAAGCAGGAACTGGTGGACGATATCCGGACGCTGACGGGGCACCCCGGACCGCTCACCGCGGACCGCTAGCCGCTCACAGCTCACCGCGGACGGCGCGGAGCGCCGTCCCTACCTGACGATGCGGCTGCGGGGGGCGACGCGGATCCTCAGCAGGGTCCGCACCGCGACCACGCCGTCGCGCCACCCGATCTTCTTCCCCTCGGCGTGCGTCCGCGGCTCGTAGGCGATGGGCACCTCGTGGATGCGGTGTCCGGCGCGCAGGATCTTGGCCGTGATCTCCGGCTCGATCTCGAAGCGGTCACCCGAGAGCACCAGCGCGCGGAAGATGTCCGTGCGCATCATCTTGTGCGACGTCTCCATGTCGGTGAGGCCGCCGCCATACAGCAGGTTCGTGAGCCCGGTGAGGAACCGGTTGGCGAGGTAGCCCACCTGCCAGCGCCACGGCCGCCCCAGGAACCGCGAGCCGTACACCACCGCGGCGTTCGCCTCGAGCATCGGCACCAGCATCTGGACGTACTCGCCCGGGTCCACTTCGAGGTCGGCGTCCTGGATGACCAGGATGTCGCCGCGCGCAAGCGACGCGCCGTACCGGATGGCCGCGCCCTTCCCGCCGTTGGCCGCCATCTGGACGACGCGGATGAAGTCGTGGCGCGACGCCTCCTCCTGCGCGACCTTCAGCGTGGTGTCGGTGGACCCGTCGTCCACGACGATGACCTCGCGCGCGATGGGCAGTTCGAGCTCCGCGATGCGGCGCAGCACCTGGCCGATCGTGCGGTGCTCGTTGTAGGCGGGAACGATGATCGAGAGCAGGCAATCGGACATGCGGTCAGCGCGACGGGGCCGCGACATAGAGACGATTGAGGCCGAACTGGAAGGGCACCTCGCGCTCGATCGAGAACCCGCCCTGCCGCAGGACCTCGCGCACCTGGCCGGGAGGCATGCCGTCGAGCTCCCCCGGCACCATGCCGCCGCGTTCGTCCTCGTCGTGCCGGAACAGGAAGTGGGCGATGCGTCCCGTGCGCGGCCCGATCATCGTGACGAGGAGCCGCCCGTCCGGGCGCAGCACGCGACGCACCTCCCGAAGGGCATCCACACGGTTGGGCACGTGGTTGAGCGCCGCGACGATGCTCACCGTGTCGAAGGCGGCGTCGCCGAAGGGCAGCCGCGCCGCGTCGCCGATGCGGACGTCGATGCCCTCCCACGGGTGCACGTCCACGCCGACGCCGTTGCCGTAGCTTCTGACGAGGTTGTTGTAGCCGCAGGCGATGTCGAGGAGCCGTCCGCGCAGCCACGGCCGGACGATGCGGGCGCGCCACGCTTCGAGAAGGTCCATCCGGGGCACGGGGGAGAGTATAGAGGACCGCCGACGTGCTACCGTGTCCGGTTGTGCTGACGCCGCGTGCCCTCCCCCTGGGGCGCCGCCGAGCTTCCGGGCTCGCCGCGGCCCTCGTCGTCCTCCTCGCTCCTGCGCTCGCATCGGGCCAGGGCCTGTCGCGCTGGTTTCTCGCCGAAGGCGCCAACAACGCCCTGTTCACGGCGGAGATCCTCATCGGCAACCCCGGCAGCGACGCGGTGGACGTGACCGTCCGCCTGCTGCCACAGAGTGACGCGATCAAGGACCCCGGGAAGCCGTGGACACACGAGTTCCGCCTCCAGGCGACGTCTCGGGCCACCGTCGCGCTCGGCGAGACGTTCGGCCTGAACGGTTCCGCGTCCGCCGAGGTGACTGCGGTGAAGGCGGGCACGTCGACGCCGGCCGACATCGTCGTCGAGCGGTCGATGTACTTCCCGGACGGCAC